>JAABQX010000034.1 GCA_011391215.1 Rhodocyclaceae bacterium | reverse complement strand
GACGAATGCCAGCGCATGCGCAGCCTCATCGCTAATTGAAAGATGGGTAACCCACTGGCGCTCTTCTATCCAAGCCGCCAGAGCGTCGGAAAAGGAAAATGCAGGCTTGCCCAGCGTGTCATGGATCACGGCGATGCCGGGCAGCAAGACAGGTGCGCGAATTCCCGTGCCGAGCGCCTTGCCGAGTGCTTCCTTGGCGGCAAAGCGCTTGGCGAGGAAACGACCGGGATCGGTGCTGGCAAGACAATCCGAACGCTCTTCGGGAGCAAGCAGTTTCTCCAGCACACGTTCGCCATGGCGCTGCCAAAGCGCATGCATCCGCTCGACAACAACGAGATCGGTACCGATGCCGTAGATCACTTGGGCGTGGCAACCTCGCGAATCAGGCGCTTCATCTCACGGACAGCCTCGGCGAGGCCGACGAATACGGCACGACTGACAATCGCATGACCGATGTGCAGTTCGCGCAGTCCAGGCAAGGCGGCAATCGGCTGGACATTGACGTAATTCAAGGCATGTCCGGCGTTGAAGCGCATGCCACAGTCGATGATCGCCGTCCCGCCAGCGCCGACTTTTTGTAGTTCGGCGTGCGCCGCCGCGCTTTCAATATCGCGCCCACCGTCATGGAAGGCGTGGGCATACGGCCCCGTGTGGATTTCGCACGCCTGCGCACCGACCCGCGCCGCTGCCTCGATCTGTTTCAGGTCGGCATCGATGAACAGGCTGACATAGATGCCGGCATCCTGCATGCGGCGCACGACATCTTTCAGCCGCGCTTCCTGTCCTGCCACATCCAGACCGCCTTCGGTGGTGACCTCGTGGCGGCCTTCCGGCACCAGCGTCGACATTTCCGGCTTGAGGCGGCAGGCGATACCAACCATCTCGTCCGTAGCCGCCATTTCCAGATTCAGTTTGCTCTGCACGCTGGCACGCAACAGTTCGACATCGCGATCGACGATGTGGCGGCGATCTTCGCGCAGATGCACGGTGATGCAATCGGCACCACCGAGATGAGCGGCGGCAGCGGCCCAGAGCGGGTCGGGCTCGTAGGTGCGACGCGCCTGCCGCAGGGTGGCTACATGGTCAATATTCACGCCAAGATCAATCATTCCAATCTCTCCTCACACATCCTGCAACTCGATGAATACCCGCCGCGTCTGCAATTGCTGCCCGGAAAGATGGTGCGCCAGCAGATGCCGCATCAACTGTTTGCTCTCAGCCAGGCTGCGCGGATCGGCATAGTCGTCCGCTGCCAGGTCCAGCAGGGTTTTCCCCGAGACTATCTGCCCGCTTTTCGCTTCACTCTCCAGCACGGCACCACGTTCGACCTGATAACAGTAACGCATTTCCGCCTCGACCGCCCTGCCCCCGGCCTCGCGTTCCAGCACCAGTCCGTAGCCCAACTCTTTCAGCAAGGCCTTTTCGAAGCGCCGCAATTCCGCCGTCTCGACGCCCCCTTGCGCCAGGGCGGCAAGCGCCGCAGCGTACGCATCGAACAAGGCCAGATGCGCATCTTCGCGCGGCAACAATTTCAACAACAACTCATTCAGATAATAACCGAGCAACAAGCCTTCACCACGCAGAAACGGGCAGCCACCCATCCATTCAGCCCTGGCCAGGGTTTTGACTTCACCACCGCCAAACCAGCCCAGTTCCAGGGGCTGAAACGCCAGCAACACTCCGCGCAAGGCCGAGCGCGGCCGGCGCGCACCCCGTGCCAACAAGGCAAGACGGCCGTGATCGCGGGCAAACACTTCCAGGATCAGGCTGGTTTCGCTGTACGGATAGGCATGCAGCAGAAATGCCGTCGCGCCATCGACACGCTGGCGGGCATGACTCATTCGTAACCGAGACTCCGCAGCGCACGTTCATCGTCAGCCCAGCCGCTCTTGACTTTGACCCAGGTTTCGAGCCAGACCTTGCCGCCAAACAGCCGCTCCATGTCCTTACGCGCATCACTCGCCACCCGCTTCATGCGCTCGCCGCCCCGGCCGATGACGATGGCCTTGTGGGCATCCCGGTCGACGATGATGGCGCAGTTAATCCTGCGCACGCCATCGACTTCCTCGAAACGCTCGATCTCGACGGCGATGCCGTAGGGCAACTCTTCACCGAGGTTGCGGAACAATTTTTCGCGCAGAATTTCCGAAGCGAGGAAGCGCTCGGACCGGTCGGTCATGTCTTCGGCGTCAAAGATAGGTTCAGACTCGGGCAAATATTGCGCTGCCGCCTTTAGCAGGACATCGAGTCGCTCACTACGCTCGGCACTGATCGGCACAATCTCGCTGAAGGGATGCTCGGTAGCCATCTTCGCCATGAAGGGCAGGAGGCTGTTTTTGTCAGTCAGACGATCCACCTTGTTGATGACGAGTACAACGGGCGTATCGGCCGGCAATTTGGTCAGCACTGCGCGATCTTCTTCCCGCCAGCGATTGGCTTCGATGACCAGTAGCACCAGATTGACGTCGGCCAGCGCACCGGTAACCGAACGATTCATCGCGCGATTGAGCGCATTACGATGCTGTGTCTGGAATCCCGGCGTATCGACGAAGACATACTGGCATTCTTCCGTCGTCAGGATGCCGTGGATGCGATGGCGCGTCGTTTGCGCCTTCTTCGACGTGATACTGATCTTGGCGCCGATCAGGCGGTTCATCAGCGTCGACTTGCCGACGTTGGGGCAACCCACGATGGCCACATATCCCGCCCGAAATCCTGTCGCCATGCTCATGATCCCCTCAATTTTTCCAGCGCTGCCTGCGCAGCCTGCTGCTCGGCGCCGCGCCGACTGATGCCATTGCCTGTAACTTCTAACTTGATCGCCGGTACCGCGCAAGACACCTCGAACTCCTGGGCATGCGCATCCCCGCGCGTTGCCAGAAGACTATATTGAGGCACCGGCAAGTGCTTTGCTTGCAACAACTCCTGCAGTGCGGTCTTGGGATCCTTGCTGGCGTCACGCGGGTCGATCTGCTCGATACGCGCACGGTAAAGGTGCTCGATTACCCGCGCTACGGTGTCAAATCCGGAATCCAGATAGACCGCCCCGAAGATTGCCTCAAGGGCATCTGCCAGAATCGAAGGCCGGCGGAAGCCGCCGCTTTTTAACTCCCCTTCGCCGAGGCGAAGCGTGTCACCCAAGGACAAACCCGTGGCGATTTCCGCCAAAGACTCCTGTCGCACCAGATTCGCGCGCAGGCGGGAAAGTTCGCCCTCCTTCAGGTCGGGAAATCGCTGGTAAAGCAGGGTTGCTACAGCACAATTGAGAACGCTATCACCGAGGAACTCGAGTCGCTCATTGTGCGGTGAAGAATGGCTGCGATGCGTCAACGCCTGACGCAGAAGCTCCGGCCGGTCAAATCGATACTCCAGTGATTTTTCCAGCCTTGCCGTCAAACCTACTCCTTGGATGAACCGGTAAACTCAAGCAGCAAGATGGCGTTTGCAACCAGGGGAATCCGTTTTTCATATTCGAAAGAAATGACGATCGCACCACCGTCTTTCGTGACATCCAGGTCTTCGCCCTTAAGCGACGTGATGTAATCCACGTCGGCCTGCCGATCAAACGCCTTGCGTACATCGGCAACACTGGTGGAAGCATTGGAAGCGCTCCCCACCTTCTTGATGGCACTCATGATTGTCCTGTATTCCATGACTTCAGGCACAACTTTCAGTCCAAACAGGGCAACAATGGCGATGAGAACCGACGACACCATCAGGCCGGTAAGTGTGACACCCAGTTGTTTATTTTTCATCCTATCCCCCGCTTTTCTTCAAGGCCTTCAACGAAAACCGCCAATGCGCTTTAGATCACCAAAATTGAACCAGACAAAAAAAGCTTTCCCGACCAGATTCTCATCGGGGACGAAACCCCATACCCGACTGTCCTGCGAGTTGTCGCGATTGTCGCCCATGACAAAATAATGGCCGGAAGGAACCTCGCAAACAAACCCTTCGGCATTGTAAATGCATTTATCCCGCTGTGGAAACTGCATCACATGCGGTACAAAATTGGGTGCTTCATCTTCGATCAGCAGGGTATGCTCAGCTTCGCCAAGCTTTTCGACATAGCGCGGGGTGTAGAACATGCGCTCACGATCAAAGTAATCGCCGTCCCTTTGGATGGTCACCGGCTGACCGTTGATGGTGAGCCGTTTATTGAGGTAGGTCACCTTGTCTCCGGGCAACCCAACAACGCGCTTGATGTAATCGAGCCCCGGATCAGGCGGGTAGCGGAAGACCACCACGTCACCGCGTTGGGGCACACCAAGTTCGACAACTTTCCTGTTCAGTACCGGCAACCGGATGCCATAGGTGAATTTATTGACGGCAATGAAATCCCCGACCAGCAAGGTTGGGATCATGGAACCCGAAGGAATCTTGAATGGCTCAACGAGAAAAGAGCGCAATACAAAAACGATCAGGATAACGGGAAAAAAGCTTGCCCCATACTCGACCCAAAGCGGCTCTTTGGCATCTGGTGCCCGTTTTTTACGGAACACAAAATGATCCGCCACCCACAACGTGGCGCTGACTACCAGCAACACAAAAAGAATCAGGGCAAAGTTCATGCTTATTTGTCATCCACTCTCAAGACGGCCAGGAAGGCTTCCTGGGGTATTTCGACGCGCCCGACCTGCTTCATGCGTTTCTTGCCGGCCTTCTGCTTCTCGAGCAGCTTTTTCTTGCGCGTGATATCCCCGCCGTAGCACTTGGCCAGCACGTCCTTGCGCATCGCCTTGACGTTTTCGCGGGAAACGATAGTCGAGCCGATCGCCGCCTGAATCGCCACGTCGTACATCTGGCGTGGAATCAGGCTGCGTAACTTGGCCGCCAGTTCGCGACCACGATAAGGGGCGTTGGCACGATGGACAATCACCGACAGCGCATCGACCCGCTCGGTATTGATGAGAATATCGAGCTTGATCACATCGGCCGCCCGATATTCCTTGAATTCGTAATCGAGTGAAGCGTAACCGCGCGATACTGACTTGAGCTTGTCGAAAAAGTCGAATACCACTTCGGCCAGTGGCATTTCATAGGTAACGTGTACCTGACGGCCGTGATAGCGCATATCGACCTGACTACCACGCTTCAATTCGCAGAGCGTAATTACCGCACCCAGATAATCCTGCGGCACAAAGATGGTAGTGGTGATGATCGGCTCGCGAATCTCTTCAACCTTCTGGGCATCCGGCAACTTCGATGGGTTTTCGACAAGAATTTCCGTGCCGTCGCGCATCCGCACCTGATAGACCACCGTCGGCGCCGTAGTGATCAGATCCTGATCGAACTCGCGCTCAAGCCGCTCCTGCACGATCTCCATATGCAACAGGCCGAGAAAACCGCAACGGAAGCCGAATCCCAGCGCCTGCGACACCTCGGGCTCGTAGTGCAGAGAAGCGTCGTTGAGTTGCAACTTTTCCAGCGACTCGCGCAACTGATCGTACTGGTTTGCCTCGACCGGATACAGCCCGGCAAACACCTGCGGCTTGATTTCCTTGAATCCCGGCAGGGCCGCAGCAGCCGGCCGATCAGCCAGCGTCACGGTATCGCCGACATTCGCCGCCTTGAGCTCCTTGATGCCGGAAATAATGAAACCGACCTCGCCGGCTGAAAGTTGCTCCCTGACCAAGGACTTGGGAGTAAACACTCCCACCTGCTCGCACAGATGTGTGGTGCCCGTGGCCATCAGCCGAATGCGCTCTTTGGGGTGCACCGTGCCATCGATGACCCGTACCAGCATCACCACGCCAACATAATTGTCGAACCACGAATCGATGATCAATGCCTTCAAGGGTGCGGCAGGATCCCCCTTCGGTGGCGGAATACGGGCGATCACAGCCTCGAGAATGTCCTCAATACCCATGCCGGTCTTCGCCGAGCATGGAACCGCATCCGTCGCATCGATGCCGATGACTTCCTCGATTTCTGCGCGGGCGCCATCCGGATCGGCCTGGGGCAGATCCATCTTGTTCAGCACGGGTACGACTTCGACACCCAAATCAAGGGCGGTGTAGCAGTTCGCTACAGTCTGTGCTTCAACGCCCTGTGAGGCATCCACCACGAGCAGCGCGCCTTCGCAGGCCGACAGGCTGCGCGATACCTCGTAGGAAAAGTCGACGTGACCCGGCGTATCTATCAAGTTCAGGTTGTAACGGCTGCCATCCCGCGCTTTATACGAGAGCGCCGCCGTCTGGGCCTTGATGGTGATACCCCGTTCTCGCTCGATATCCATCGAATCAAGCACCTGTTCGGACATTTCGCGATCCGAGAGGCCACCGCAAAGATGGATGATGCGATCGGCCAGGGTGGATTTACCGTGGTCGATGTGGGCAATAATGGAAAAATTTCGGATGTGATCCACTGGGGTATTTACAGGCGCCAAGGCGCAAAAGCGGAGGCGGGATTCTAACGAAACCGCCCCAAAACCTCACGCACTTTCGCCATATCCATGAAGTAATGGCAGATTTCCTCATCTGCCAGGGTCAGTACGGGAATGAACTTCCCATAAAGGTCCTGCCATTCCGGGCGGCTATCCACATCCAACACCTCGACAGCAAAATCATGCTCGCTGCGCAGGTCCTCGAGCACAGCGAGCATGTCTTCGCAAAGGTGGCAACCGCTCCTGCCATACAGGGACAAGATCGGCTTATTTATCGTCTGCACCCTTGATCGTCACGAAGGTCTGGGTTTCACCGCGACGCACTAGCAGGGTAATGCTGGTGCCCTTGTCGTACTTGGCCAGCAGGCCATTGAACTGATCAACCGAACGGATTTCAACTTGCGCACCGCGCTGAATCACGGCGAGGATCACATCCCCCTGTCGCAATTCACCACGACTACCCTCACGCACCTCTTCGACGACCACTCCGTTACGAATGCCCATCTGGCGTTTCTGCTCGGCGGTGGGTTCTGCCAACACCAACCCCAGCCGGTTGGCGGTAGCCGGCTCGGCAAGTTTGCCGCGCTTGGCGCCACGTCCATTGACCGGTTCGTCGGGCATCTCACCCACGGTCAAGACCACATCCTTGCTGACGCCAGCGCGCAAAACCTGGAGCATCGCTTTGCTGCCAGGCTTGGTATTGCCGACCAGGCGCGGGAGATCGCTGGACTGGGCAACCGCCTTGTCGTTGAACCGAAGAATGACATCGCCAACTTCCAATCCTGCCTTGTCGGCCGGGCTACCCTTTTCGACAGAAGCAACCAGCGCACCTTGCGGCTTGCTCAAACCGAAAGAATCGGCCAGCTCCTTGGTCACCTCCTGGATGATCACGCCGATGCGGCCACGGTTCACCTTCCCTGACGCACGCAGCTGCGACTGCACCTCCATCGCCATGTCGATGGGAATGGCAAACGAAAGCCCCATGTAGCCACCGTTGCGACTGTAGATCTGGGAATTGATACCGACCACTTCACCCCTCATGTTGAAGAGGGGTCCACCGGAGTTGCCCGGGTTGATCGCGACATCGGTCTGAATAAATGGAACATAATTTTCCTGCGGCAATGAGCGGCCCTTGGCGCTGACGATGCCTGCGGTCACCGAACTCTCGAAGCCGAACGGTGAACCGATCGCCACCACCCACTCGCCGACACGCAGTCGGGAAGGATCCCCCATCCGTACCATGGGCAGCCCGTTGGCATTGATCTTGATCAGCGCGATATCGGTACGCTTGTCCGCACCGATGACCTTGGCCTTGAGTTCGCGCTTGTCCGTCAGTTTCACCACAACCTCATCGGCACCATCGACCACGTGCGCATTGGTCAGGATGTAGCCATCCGGGCTGATGATGAATCCTGAACCCAGCGACTTGCTTTCGTGATCGCGCGGCGTGCCCGGCGTGCCCGGAGTACCCGGAACGCCAGGAAACTGTTTTGGCATGAAGCGCTTGAAGAGTTCGAAGGCAGGATCATCTTCGTCAAATGGCAGTTGATGGCCCTGGCGCTGACTGCGCACCATCTGCGTGGAACTGATATTGACCACTGCCGATCCCTGTTTTTCCGCCAGATCGGAAAAATCAGGCAGTTCGTTCGGTTGAGCAAGCCCCAGATTGGCAACCAGTACCAAGCAGATTGCCAGCAGCAATTGTTTCAACATGATTCAACCCTCATGAAATGATAATGGACTACGTTTGAAATTCATCGACAGGACTGGTTCCGCCCGACCCGGGGAAAATCCTGAGCGGCGCATGATCAGATAACCGCCGAAAAGTCCGCACAGCATGCCTGTCACCGCCGCCAGTTCACTGCCTGTCACTGAGACAAAAACCATCGCCCCGGCCAGAGCAAGCAGCAAAGGCACACCGTAGGCAAGCCAGACGGCGCGCAGGACAATGCCGTCGGCGACACAGATCACCACGGCATCGCCCGGACGGGCCTGAATGGTATTGGCCAGGCGTAAAAGGCGACGCGCCGGCTGCCCGAGAGCACCCTCTAGGACAGAAGCGGTAGCAGCACTCTGGCACCCCCCCTTGCTCGCGCACGCACCGCAAGCAGCGCCCTCGCCCTCCGCCTGCACCCAGGCGTAATCACCCTCGAGTCGCACCACCACGCCAGCGTTTTCGATCATTTGCCACGCGCCTCGACGCCTGCGGCGAAATGTTTTACTGCTGCCGGTGGTACATCGCCCATGACCACCACCAGATGGTCATCGACCACCCGTTTCATGACACTGATGGCGCCCAGTGACTGCGCGCCGACATCGACAGTCTCCCGCTTTACACGCAGGGGAGAGATGAACACGGAAAGTGCAGCCAGCCCGTCCGAATACACCCAGTGCAGCATCTCATGCGCTTCCGTTTCAGCATTTTGCGGAATATCGCGCGCCATTGCCGCCTGACGCCGGAATCCGGGCAACTCGGCACGGAACAGCCATTGCGCATCGTCGCGGATATCGCGCATTTTGGCCTGACGCACTTGCCATGACCCTTGCACGTTTGCATTGCCGGCAAAGCTCGATTTCAGAGCCTCCAGGCTGGCCGGCTCACCGATGTGCAACTCGGTGAACGCCAGCGACTCCAGCAATTCGCCATGTGCATCGAACATATCCGCCTTGAGCAACAAACCCGTCACCGGATCGATCCAGAATTGATGGCCGAAGCGCCAGGCATCGCGCGGATCCAACCGGACGATCTGGCTTTCGATACCCGCAACGCGCGCCCGACTGCCCTTGCGCATCAGGTAATGATCCCCCAACCCGGCCAGGCCCACCGGCAGCAGCGCGGGAAAGCTGCGCCGCGCACTGCGTTGTTCAACGATCATCAGCCGGCTTTCCGGGAGATAACACTTCACCTCGTCGTTGTACCGCGTCACCTCACGCGGGCTGCCATCCAGAACTTCCAGCTTTTCCATCTGATTACCATTGCTTGATACATGGACCACTCGCGAAGTTTCACTCTGGCTGCCGTTCCGATAGACGAAGGTACCGCTGTAACTTAACTTCTGCGCCGCGCCAGCAACCCGCTGCAGCCATTGCATGGCCTCCTGCTGACCGAGGGCAGTCTGCCCCCACAGCGGGTGGCTGAACAGGCCCGCTGCCAATCCAATCCAAGTAAAAAAAACATATTTCATGGGCGTGTGGCCCTGTGGGTCATGCTGACGGTACGGATACCCTGAGTGTTGTCGCCCAGACGGAAGGTAGAAGCCTGGGTATGGTGGGCGAGGAGGTATTCGCTCATGTCATTTTGGGCAGGCGATGCCACTTCGGCAACTGGCTGGACTTCCGTAGCTCGAGCAAAAGTCGGCGCTGGCGAGACGGCAGAAAGTTTGTTTTCCATCGGCATGGGGCCGGGATTTCCCGCCAGGGCCAACCAGCCGACCACCGCCACGCCGGCGATCGAGGCCGCGAGCGCCAGCAAGGGATGATTGTGTCGGGTCATTTGCAGATTGCGCGGGGCAAGTACTACCGGTTCCTCACGAATTTTCGCCATCACGTTGGCAGTCAAATCCGCTGTAGCCAATGGTTCTCGGCGCAACTGATCGCCGATCAGCACATAGCTGCCCCAGGCGTCGCGCAGCCCTTCCTCGCGAATGACGGCATCCAGTATCGGGCGCAATTCGTGAGGCTCGAGTTCGCCATCCAGCAGGGCCGACACTTCAGGAAGTTTCGCTCTCATAGAAAACTCTCCACATTTACCATCTTCGATCAGGGGAAATATCCAGAAGGGGGCGCAGTTGCGTCGCAATCGCCTCGCGGGCACGAAATATCCTCGAGCGCACCGTGCCGATCGGGCAATCCATCACCTGGGCAATTTCCTCATACGACAAACCTTCTATTTCACGCAGTGCGATAGCCGTGCGCAAATCTTCAGGCAGGGCATCCATCGCTGCATTCACTGCTTCACCAATCTGCTTCGACATCAACAAACGGTCAGGCGTTTCGTCATCGCGCAGCAAGCCGCTATCGTCAGTATTAATCGAATCCTCACTGTCACGGCTAATATCGCTCACCGTCGGCATGCGTCGCCCATGCGCCACTAGCCAGTTTTTCGCGCAATTGATGCCAATCCGGTACAGCCAGGTGTAGAAGGCGCTCTCGCCACGAAACCCCGGCAACGCACGATAGGCCTTGATGAAAGCTTCCTGGGTGACATCCTCCGCCTCGGCATGATTGCGCACCAAGCGCATCACCAGGCGCAGCAACTTGCGCTGATACTTGCTGACCAGCAGGCCGAAAGCCTCCTGATCGCCGGATTGAACCCGCTCGACCAGCACCAGATCGGCTTCGCGCTCGCCCATGGTTTCGAGGTTTTTCTTTCAAAATTCTGTAGCACACAAGTATAGCCGACGCCTCACCGACCCTTGTTGCCCGTGCCTTGCCATTTGCCATTTATCTTGACATCCGCTCATCGAAACCAGTCACTGCAGGAAATGACCCGCTTGGCACAAAATAGTTCCCTACTGAAGCGGCAAGATCCTGGTAACGCAATGCCCCATGCTATAGTCAATTCCATCATGTCCCGAGCAGGACTTTTGCAAACCTTTGATGTGATCGTGATTGGCAGCGGCCTGGCCGGGCAGTCGCTGGCGTTGCGTCTTGCTGATACCCATCGGGTTGCGCTCGTCACCAAGCGGATGATCGATGACACGGCGACCAACTGGGCGCAAGGCGGCATCGCCGCCGTGCTCGACGGCACGGACTCGGTCGAATCCCATATCCAGGATACCTTTACGGCAGGCGCCGGTCTCTGCGATCCGGCCGCCACGCGCTTCGTCGTCGAGCGCGGACATACCGCCATCGACTGGCTGATTGCCCAGGGCGTGCCTTTCACCCGGGATAACGCTGGCTACCATCTGACCCGGGAAGGGGGCCACAGCTTTCGCCGCGTCATCCACGTCGCCGACGCCACCGGAGCGGCAGTGCAACAGACACTCAGCCAGAAAATTCGTCAGCATGCCAATATCACCGTACTGGAACGTCATATCGTCGTAGACCTGATCACCGGCGCCAAGTTGGGGCATAAGACGCAACGCTGCTGGGGGGCGTACGTGCTGGATATCGATCACGAACAGGTCATCACGCTGGGGGCTCCGAACACCGTGATCGCCAGCGGTGGCGCGGGCAAGTCTTATCTTTACACTACCAACCCGGATACGGCTACCGGTGACGGCATTGCCATGGCCTGGCGTGCTGGTTGCCGCGTAGCCAACCTGGAATTCATCCAGTTTCATCCGACCTGTCTCTATCACCCGGACGCCAAATCCTTCCTCATCACCGAGGCGATGCGCGGCGAAGGCGGCATCCTGCGCCTGCCCGACGGCACCCGTTTCATGCCAGGCCACGATGAGCGTGCAGAACTGGCGCCACGCGATGTCGTCGCCCGCGCCATCGACTACGAAATGAAGCGTCATGGCCTTGACTGCGTCTACCTCGACATGACGCACAAGGGGGAGGATTTCCTGCGCAGCCATTTTCCCAATATCCACGCGCGTTGCCACGAACTCGGCATCGACATTGCCAAGCAGCCGATTCCCGTGGTGCCGGCGGCGCATTACACCTGCGGCGGCATCGTCGTCGACCTGGCTGCGCGAACCGACATTCCCAACCTGTATGCACTGGGCGAGGCATCGAGTACCGGACTGCACGGCGCCAACCGACTGGCCAGCAATTCCCTGCTCGAGTGCCTGGTTTTCAGCGAGGCCGCCGCTACCGATATCCGTGCGCAGAGGCCGGCAAAACTTCCCAAGCTACCGCGCTGGGACGAAAGCCGCGTCACTGATGCCGACGAGGAAATTGTCATCTCACATAACTGGGACGAACTGCGCCGTTTCATGTGGGACTATGTCGGCATCGTGCGCACCAGCAAGCGTCTGGAACGCGCCCGGCACCGCATCCGCCTGCTGGAAAAGGAAATTGACGAGTTCTACTCGCACTTTCGCGTCAGCAACGACCTTATCGAATTGCGGAATCTCGTGTTGTCTGCACACCTGATCGTCGAGTGTGCCTTGCGCCGCAAGGAAAGCCGTGGGCTGCACTTCAGTCGCGACTATCCCGACATGCTGCCGCGGGCACGCAATACGATACTCAAGCCCAGGTCCTGACTAAACCCAACACGTTATGTCTGGGCACGCCACTGGAGCCACAAGCGCAACTGCCGTTTGAGATCGGGATCCAGCGCATCGGGAAGCAAAGGCAGTGCAATGCGCTGGGTACCACAACGCAACAACAAAACAATCAGGCCCGGCTGAATCGCCGAGTGCGGTTCGATGATCGCCGTCTTGCTAATGCCGACTTTTCTTTCGATCGCCAATTCGCCACTTGCACCAAGGTGCAACATTACAACGGCCTGTCGCCATTGTTGGCGTAGAGTGAAAAACAAAGAGAATGCAATAAGTACAAACAGGGCGATACGCACCGGTTCAGGCAGTGCCAAAGGCAAGACCGATGCTGCCGCAGCTGTATGTGCAAGCAACAGGAGCGCAACCAATTGCCGGGATTTACGCAGCGGAATGGAAAGAGGTAATTTCAGACGCGCTTGAAGGCCAGAGTGACCTACACTCGCCGGAAGGCGAGTGTTCCATTCGTGCCGCCGAAACCGAAGTTGTTCTTGATGGCGATATCAATCTTCAGATCCCGTGCCGTGTTGGCACAGTAATCGAGATCGCACTCCGGGTCTTGCTCGAAGATATTGATGGTCGGCGGTGAAACCTGATGATGCACTGCCAGCACAGTCAGCACCGACTCGAGTCCGCCGGCACCGCCCAGCAGGTGGCCGGTCATCGATTTGGTCGAATTCACCACCAACCGTTTGGCCGCATCGCCCATGGCAAGCTTGATTGCCTCGGTCTCGTTCTTGTCACCCAAGGGTGTAGAAGTGCCATGCGCATTGATGTACTGCACCTGATCGGCGTTGATCCCGGCGTCGTTCAAGGCATTAACCATGCTGCGGCGCGGTCCATCAGTATCCGGTGCTGTCATGTGATAAGCGTCGCCACTCATGCCGAAACCGGCCAACTCGGCATAAATTCTTGCACCGCGCTGCTTGGCATGCTCGTACTCTTCAAGCACCAGCACGCCGGCACCCTCGCCCAGCACAAAACCATCGCGCCCCTTGTCCCACGGACGGCTGGCCGTTGCCGGATCGTCGTTGCGCGTCGATAGCGCCTGCGCCGAAGCGAAGCCACCGACGGCAAGCGGCGTCACCGTCGACTCCGCACCGCCACAGACCATCGCGTCGGCATCACCATACTGGATCATGCGGAAACTGGTACCGATGGCATGCAGGCCTGTGGTGCAGGCCGTTACCACAGCAAGGTTCGGCCCCTTGAGACCCAGCAGGATCGACAGGTTGCCTGAAATCATGTTGATGATCGTACCCGGGATGAAAAATGGCGAGATCTTGCGCGGGCCACCGGCCAGGTAATCGTCATGCGTCCCCTCGATCATTGGCAAACCGCCGATACCGGAACCGATATTTACGCCGATGCGGTCAGCGTTTTCTCCGGTAACTTCGATTCCGGAATCCCTGAACGCCTGGATACCTGCCGCCATGCCGTAATGGATGAAAATATCCATACGGCGGGCTTCCTTGGGCGACAAGTAAGTCGAAATGTCGAAACCCTTGACCTCGCCAGCAATGCGTGCCTTGTGGGCGGAAGCATCAAAACGGGTAATCGGACCAATTCCGCCGATACCGGCGAGAATGTTGTTCCAGGTTTCGGCGACGGTATTGCCAACCGGCGAGACGAGTCCCAAACCGGTCACGACGACTCTACGACGCGACAAGGCAGCCTCCTGCGGGATAAGAAGAAAAAAGGGGCAATCAATGCCCCCGCTGATTACTTCTTCAAATTGTTATTGACGTAGTCGACTGCCTGCTTGACGGTAGTGATCTTCTCGGCTTCCTCGTCCGGAATCTCGCACTCGAACTCTTCCTCAAGTGCCATCACCAGTTCGACGGTGTCGAGCGAATCGGCGCCCAAGTCATCAACAAAGGACGAATCGATCTTGATGTCGGCCTCATTAACGCCGAGTTGTTCGGCTACAATTTTCTTGACGCGCTGTTCGATGTTATCCATTGACTGCTCCTTCCCTGTAATGCAGGTTTGTTATGAACCTGCGTAGTCTATCAAAAGCTGCTGCCGAAAACGCCCTAAGGAGTGATTGCGCGCAACAGCATCAAACCATGTACATGCCACCATTGACGTGAAGTGTCACGCCAGTGATGTAGCTTGCCTTGCTGCTTGCCAGAAACGCCACGGCATGGGCGATATCTTCCGAATGCCCCAAACGATTCAGCGGAATCACCTTCAACATGGCATCCTTTTGCGCGTCGGCCAAACCCTTGGTCATATCAGTGTCGATCAAACCGGGAGCGACGCAGTTCACCGTAATGTTGCGGCTACCCAATTCCTGCGCCAAAGAGCGTGTCATGCCGGCCACCCCTGCCTTGGCCGCACAATAATTGGCCTGCCCAGGATTGCCGGAACTGCCCACTACCGAGGTGATGTTGATAATGCGACCGAAGCGCGCCTTCATCATGCTGCGCATCACCAAGCGGGCCATGCGGAAGACAGCCTTGAGATTGGTGTCGATAACCGCATCCCATTCATCGTCTTTCATGCGCATCGACAGGTTGTCGCGCGTGATGCCCGCATTATTCACCAGCACTGAAACAGCGCCAAACTTCTTTTCGATTTCCGCCACCAAATTCTCGCATGCGGCCGCATCGGTGACATTCAGAACCACCCCCAACCCACTGATACCAGCAGCATCAAACGCCTGCTGGATTTCGGCTACGCCATTTTCAGAAGTTGCCGTGCCGATCACGCTGGCACCCTGCGTTCCCAGTTCCATGGCGATTGCCCGGCCAATCCCACGCGAGGCACCCGTCACCAGTGCTACCTGACCCTTGAGCATAGTTTTATCCCTTCACCGCCGCCAGCGTCGCCTCGACACCCGCCAGGTCGTTCATGGCGCCACCGGCGAGGCCATCGGCACAGCGTTTGGTCAATCCGGCCAGCACCTTGCCGGGGCCACATTCGAACACGTGGGTGATGCCGGTTGCCTGCATGGCGCGCATGGTTTCGACCCAGCGCACGGGAGCGGCTGCCTGCCTTACCAGTGCCGCCTTGATAGCATCCGGATCGGTCACCGTTGCGACATCCACGTTATTCAGCACAGGAATTTTTGGTGCATTGAAACTCATGTCGGCCAACGCAGCCTGTAATCGCAGGGCCGCCGGCTGCATCAGCGAAGAATGGAAAGGTGCGGAAACCGGCAACATTACCGCCCGCTTGGCGCCTTTGGCCTTGCAGGCATCAGCTGCACGCTGCACGGCCGCAGCATGGCCGGCGATCACGGTCTGTTCCGGCGAATTGAAGTTGACCGCCTGCACGGCCTGACCCTGCGCAGACTCTGCACAAATCTTCTTGACCATTTCGGCATCCATGCCGAGGATGGCCGCCATAGCGCCCTCCCCAGCCGCCACGGCATCCTGCATCGCCTTGGCGCGCAACTCAACCAGCGGCACAGCATCTTTCAGAGCGATCACTCCGGCGGCGACCAGTGCAGCGTATTCACCAAGACTATGACCCGCCAGCAGCGCGGGCTGTAGCCCCCCTTTTTCCTGCCAGAGACGCCAGACAGCGATCCCCGCCGTGAGCATCAACGGTTGGGTATTGACGGTTTGCGAAAGCGCCTCGGCCGGACCCTCGGCAACGAGTTTCCAGAGGTCGCGCCCGAGAGCGGTAGAAGCCTCGTCAAAGGTGGCACGAATCATCGGGCTGTCCCCGTAGGCCGCCATCATGCCGAGCGACTGGGAACCCTGCCCAGGAAACACGAATGCAAATTTCATTGCCATGATTTTTTCGCCTTACAGAGTAATCAGGGCAGCGCCCCAGGTGAAACCACCTCCCACGCCTTCGAGCAACGCCGTCTCGCCAGCGCCGATTTTTCCGGAACGCACGGCCTCATCGAGTGCCAGTGGTATGGATGCCGCCGAGGTATTGCCATGATGATCGACCGTGACAACACACTTTTCCGGCGGCAGATGCAATTTTTTGGCCGTCGCCTGCATGATGCGGATGTTGGCCTGATGCGGCACTAGCCAATTGATCTGCTCCGCCGTCATTCCGGCGGCGGCAATCACTTCCTGAGCAACTTCGGCCAGTACCTTGACAGCGAATTTGAACACCGCCTGGCCATCCATGCGCAGAAACGGATCGCCGATCGGCCGGCCCCCGCTGAGATGTCCGGCCACGGCGAGGATATTGCGATACCGGCCATCGGCATGCAAGGCCGTGGCATGAATCCCCGGCTTGTCGCCCGCCTCGACTACCACCGCACCGGCGCCGTCACCGAAGAGTACGCAGGTACCCCGATCCGTCCAGTCGAGAATGCGGGAAAAGGTTTCCGCACCGACTACCAGCGCACACTGATGCGAACCCGAACGGATGAATTTGTCGGCGACTGCGAGCGCGTAAATGAAGCCGCCACAAACCGCCTGCAGGTCGAAGGCAGCAGCGCCGTTCGTCATGCCCAGCTTGTCTTGCAGAATCGTTGCCGTGCTTGGAAAAATGAAATCGGGCGTCGATGTCGCCAGAACGATCAGGTCGATATCATTGGGCGCGCGCCCAGCGGCCTCAAGCGCATGCTCGCATGCCACCTTGGCCAGATCGCTGGCGGTAGTCCCCGCGGGTGCCAAGTGGCGTGCGCGGATACCGGTACGCTCGACAATCCACTCGTCGGTTGAATCGAGACCGTACGTAGCCACCAGGGCAGCATTGCCGACAGGATTACCCGGCAGGCAACTACCGGTACCAGTAATGCGTGAATAAATCATCGCTGAACTTTCATCCAATCAGTCGCAAAGCGTAGGTTCTGGCGCAATGTTACGTGTAGCAGCGGCCATGCGTTCCGCAATCTTTTCCGGCAGACGCTGCCGGGCTGCCTCGGCGGCCTGCTCCAATGCGTGCCGGAACGCAAATACATCCGCCGAGCCGTGGCTTTTTACCACGACACCTTTCAAACCAAGCAAACTCGCGCCGTTGTAGCGACGCGGGTCAAGTCGCGACTTGAAGGCTTTCAATACAGGCATGGCAACCAAACCCGCCAGTTTCGTCAAAGGATTGCGCGAGAACTCCTGGCGCAGGAAAGTGCTGACCATGCGCGCCAGACCTTCGGAGGTTTTCAGCGCCACGTTGCCGACAAACCCGTCACAGACAACGACGTCAACCGTGCCTTTGTAAATGTCGTCGCCTTCAATGTTGCCGATGAAGTTCAAATCACTGGCTTTCAGCAATTCACTGGCTCGTTTGACAACCTCGTTGCCCTTGATATCTTCTTCGCCAATATTCAGGAGACCAACGCTCGGCCGTTCTTCATGTTCAAGCGCTGAAGCCAGCATGGCACCCATGATGCCGAATTGAAGAAGGTGTTCCGGCGCACAATCGACATTGGCACCGAGGTCAAGCATATAGGTATGGCCCTTCATGGTAGGCAGTGTCGAGGCGATGGCCGGACGATCAATGCCGGGGAGCGTTTTCAGGACGAAACGTGATATCGCCATCAGCGCGCCCGTATTACCCGCCGAAATCGCCGCATCGGCCCGCCCGTCCTTGACCAGGTTGGCAACCACCCGCATCGACGAATCTTTCTTGCTGCGCAGGGCAGTCGCAACGGGTTCGTCCATCCCGACCACTTCGCTGGCGTGATGTACCGACCAGCGCTCTTTCAAGGCCACATCAACATGCATCAGGAAAGGCTGCAAGACTTCCTCACGCCCGACCAGAATCGCCGAGCAATCCTGATCGTGTGCCAGAAACTCCAGAACCGCCGGCACGATCACGGATGGTCCGTGATCGCCACCCATGCAGTCGACAGCAAGCGTAATGGTCATTCAGGGGCAAACCAGAAAAACGGCCGGACGCTTGCACGCCCGGCCGAGTTCTGACAAAGGGGAATCACTCGCCCTTGGTCTTGACGACCTTCTTGCCCCGATAGACACCGGAGGGAGAAATGTGGTGACGCAGATGAACCTCACCTGTGGTCGACTCGATAGCCAGGGGGGGGGCATTCAAAAAGTCATGCGCGCGATGCATGCCACGCTTGGAGGGGGATTTCTTATTTTGCTGGACTGCCATGATGACTCCTTACTTCAAAATCGCTTCAATGTTTTTTCAACCCAGCCAACACCGCAAAGGGCGAAGGCTCACTCAACCCAACCTCTGTCTCCAACACCACAGGAGGCAGACAATCCGCATGGCGCGGCACAATCGGCAACGCCAGTAAAACCTCATCTTCGACCAACGACTGCACCGACAACTCCCGACTGGCCGGAATGGCGTCGTAATCATCAGACTCCAATTCCTCCTCGGGCCACTCAGACTCCGGCGCCCCTGGCGGCATCAATAGCAAGTGGTTATCGATGACACATTCGAACTCCACTTCCGCCAGACAACGCTGACACCACAAATCCAGCCGCCCTGTGACACGCAAGTGCAATCCAAACTTGCCGTCATGATTATCAGTATCCCGAAAGCCCGACAATTCACACACCAGACAACCCGCCGTACCCGCCAGCACATCAGACAGTCGAGGCAAACTCGATAAAGCGAGTTTGCCGGTGATGCAGCCGCCATCAGCCGCAAACTTGAGGCTATCGATGACAACTCCAGCCAAATCCTGTTCTTCTCGGCACGACATAAACGGTGAATGCTATCATGCGCCGGCCTTTCCAGTCAAAGGCTCTTTGCTTCGAAAAGCCTGCAAAAACATCCCATAACCTTCCAAACTCCCATGCCGCAACTCATTCTGGCATCAACTTCGCCATATCGCCGGGAACTACTCGGCCGACTGCAGATCCCATTCCAAGTCTGTGCTCCTGCAACGGATGAAACGCCCTTGCCGGACGAACCCCCTGTCGCCACCGCAGAAAGACTGGCCGTCGCCAAAGCCGCTGCGGTAGTAGAAAGTTTTCCGGAGGCCTTGATCATCGGCTCCGACCAAGTTGCCTTTTGCGGCACACAGCGTTTCGGCAAACCGGGTTCCCGGGATAATGCTTGGGAACAACTGCGCAGCCTGTCAGGACAAATTGTCGTTTTTCACACTGGCCTGTGCCTGCTCAACAGCAAAAGCAACCGGAGTCATGTACGGGGCGTGGCGACCGAGGTACGCTTTCGCGAATTGGCCGACAGTGAAATCCAGCGTTACCTGGACAAGGAGGATGCCCTGAATTGTGCGGGTAGCGCCCGCTCCGAAGCGCTCGGTATCAGCCTGCTTGAATGGATGCGCAGCGACGACCCTACGGCCCTAGTCGGCTTGCCGCTCATCGCGCTGGCCGAAATGCTGCGTGCCGAAGGATTGGCCCTGCCCTGATCCGCACCATGTCCGGCACGCTCTATCTTCTGCCGACCCAACTCGGCGACACACTGTGGCCGACCGTGTTACCCGCCGGCAGTCAGACAATTGCCTGCGGGCTTCAGTATTTCATTGTCGAAAACGCCAAAACCGCCCGCTCCGCACTGAAATGGCTTGGCCACCCCACTCCCGTGCGCGACATTGCCATCGAAACTTTGCCTGAGCCACTGACACAGCTGGAAATCGACCGCATGTTGCAACCCTTGCAGGCGGAACAGGATATCGGCTTGATGTCTGAGGCTGGATGTCCCGGTGTCGCAGACCCCGGAGCGCTACTGGTCCGTCGCGCCCATGAAACAGGGATTTCAGTCAAACCCCTGGTCGGCCCTTCGTCGCTCCTGCTGGCTTTGATGGCCTCGGGGCTTGATGGTCAGCGTTTTGCGTTTCATGGCTACCTGCCGGCACGCGAACCGGCACGCAGCAAACGTATCGCCGAACTGGAAAAGGAATCCCGCTACAAGCTGCAAACACAGCTATTTATCGAGACGCCCTATCGCAATGCGGCCCTGCTCAACGCGCTGCTCGCCACCTGCCACCCGGAAACCTTGCTGTGTCTGGCCAGCGACCTGACACTCCCCAGTGAAACGATAGCCACCCGGCGGATCGGCGTTTGGCGGCAGTCGCCGCACCCCGCTCTCGACAGGCGACCGACCGTCTTTCTACTGCTCAGCGTACGCTAACGCGCGTAAAGAAATTCCCCAGCGCGGCGGCCGTTTCGGCACCAAAACGACGGGCGAACTTCTCGGCCAGATTGGGCTTCACCGTGAAGTCAGTGACGCTCTCGGCCTTAATGACATCCCGCGCCACTGATTCGACCGTCCCGAAGCCATCTGCCAACCCGAGCTCGATACTTTTGGCTCCAGTCCACATCAATCCGGAGAACATCTCCGGCGTCTCCTTAAGCCGATCACCACGACCCTTGCGCACCACCTCGATGAATTGCAGGTGAATATCATCTAGCATGGCTTGCGCGTGGATCTTGTGGCGCTCGTTTTGCGGCGAAAACGGATCGAGAAAGCCCTTGTTTTCACCGGCAGTCAAGAGGCGACGCTCCACGCCCAACTTGTCCATGCTGCCGGTAAAGCCAAAGCCATCCATGAGCACGCCGATCGAGCCGATAATGCTGGCCTTGTCGACAAAAATCTTGTCGGCTGCCGACGCGACGTAATAACCGCCGGACGCGCACACATCCTCCACCACCACATAGAACGGGATTTCCGCATGCTTGGCGCGCAAACGGCGGATTTCGTCAGTAATCATGCCGGCCTGGACGGGGCTGCCACCGGGACTATTGATACGCAATACGACACCGGCCGTTCCCTGGTCGGCGAAGGCGGACTGCAGCGAGCTGACTATATCTTCTGCATTGGCATCTCCTTTGGCCTGGATGACACCTTGCATCTCGACCAGCGCAGTATGTTTCGCCCCCTCGCCGTCGGGATGCACCGCTTCCCAGTCGACAAAGGTCACCAACAGGGCGGTGACGTAGGCAAAGCCCAGCAGCTTGAAAAAAATGCCCCAGCGCCGGCTGCGCCGTTGCTCACTCAGCGCCTCGAGCGCCACTTTTTCGAGAACCTTGCGTTCCCAGTTCAAATCGTCCGCCACTTCAATCACCTTCCAACTTCAAATAAACATTGTCTTCACGCTCCACCACAGCCAGTGCTTTGAGGCCCCGACCATCACAGCGCCCACCCAGACAGGCACCGGTACTCGGGTCATACATTGTGCCATGAGTCGAACAGATCAAGTATAGCCTGCTCGAATCGAAGAACTCGCCCTCATTCCAGTCGAGTTCGACTGGTACATGACCTCACTGGTTGATGTAGGCGTGTGCTTTTCCGTTGTATCGCACGGCAAACGCCGGCTCTTTTCCCGCAAGCCGTTCGATCTCAAAACGCACGCCCCGAGCGCCGTCGATCAGGTCTGCACTGGCGCAGATCAGGCGTTCGCTTGCAACCAATTCGCCAGTTCCTCGACCGAATACGCACAATAGCGCGGCGCAACCGCCTCAAGTACATTGCGCGGATGGGCACCATAGCTGACTGCAACCGCATCGACACCGGCATTTTGGGCCATCAGCAGGTCATGCGTGGTATCGCCGATCATCAAAGTCGTCGCTGGCAAGACGGCAAACTCGGCCATCAATTCCTCGAGCATCTGCGGATGCGGCTTGGAATGGCATTCGTCAGCGCAACGTGTTGCATGAAAACAGGCTCCCAGCCCACTGCGCCCCAGCGCCCGGTCCAACCCGCGCCGCGATTTGCCGGTTGCCACTCCCAGCCAGCAGCCACTTCCGGCCAGACTCTGGACCAGCGCATCGGCGCCGGCAAACAATTCCAGTTCATGATCGCGGGAAAGGTAATGATGGCGGTAACGTTCGACCAGATCTTCGTAGTGATTTTCGGAAAGATCGGGCAAGGCATGGCGCAATGCATCGACCAGACCCAAGCCGATAATATGCCGCGCACGTTCGTCTGAGGGGGGAGAAATGCCAAGATCGCGTGCCGCCTCCTGTACACAATGGACGATCATCCCCGCCGAATCCATCAGCGTTCCATCCCAGTCAAAGACAATCAATTCATAGCGTTGCATCAGCAGCCTTCTCAATTTTTGCCACAAAACCGGCCAACTCCTGCGGTAATGGTGCGGTCAATGCCAGCACCTCTCCTGAAATCGGATGCGGCAAACGCATCGATGCCGCATGCAGGAACATGCGTTTCAACCCGACTTTTTGCAAGTCGCGATTCAAGGCAAAGTCACCATATTTCTCATCGCCGGCAATAGGAAAACCCAGATGCGCCAGATGTACCCGGATCTGATGGGTACGGCCGGTACGCAACTCCACCTCAAGCAGGCTGAAATCACCCCACAGGGTTTTCCAGTTTCCCTGCAAGCGCATGATCGAGTGGGCTTCCTTGCCCTCGGGAGCGACCCGCACGCGTCTTTCGCCCTCCTCCGTCAGGTACTTAAGCAAGGGAAACTTCACATTGCGCAACTGATCACGCCAGCACCCTTTAACCAAAGCCAGATAGCGTTTATCGATCCCCCCATCGCGAAACAAATCGTGCAATCGGGTCAGGGCAGAGCGCTTCTTGCCTATGAGGAGCAATCCCGAAGTCTCACGGTCAAGACGATGCGCGAGTTCGAGAAAGTGAGCAGTTGGGCGAGCCTGGCGAGTCTGCTCGATGACACCGAAGCTCACACCGCTCCCACCATGTACTGCCACCCCGGCTGGTTTGTCGATAACGATTAACGCATCGTCTTCAAAAACCAGCGAGAACTCGCGGCCTGGTACCGGCCGGTCTTCATCTTTCTGGGCCACGCGCACCGGAGGCACGCGTACCTGGTCACCCAGAACAAGTCGCCGGTCAGCTGATGCCCTACCCTTGTTCACCCGCACCTCGCCACTGCGCAGAATGCGGTAAACATGACTCTTCGGTACCCCCTTCAAGCGCTTCATCAAATAGTTGTCAATACGCTGCCCGGCGCCGTCTTCGCCAACTTCAAGAAATGTAACCGATTCTTTACTCAAGTCTTTCATTCGCAATATAATGACCTTGCTTTGCCGTCTCCGGACGGCGTGCCCGGAGACACGAAGCGGTTCCGGGGCGTCTTTCGGTGATGTTGGTTGCGGCGCGAATTCCAACTGACTGTTTTAACTGGACTCATGCTGTTTCCATGGATTAGGCAAGAGGTCTGCTGGCCTGCCACCGAGATTTGGTGATACTGGCCCCCGGCCACCCGTCTGCTCTGCATCGCCCACGGAATGTCGCTCGCCCAAAGCAGCGATACTACTTCGTCTCACGACATTTATTACGCGCATTCTTGGCTTAACAAGGCTTTGACTAACGATGCCGTGCCTGCAAACAACGCCGGCCGGGGTCGTCATCAGATAAAACGACAAATCTGCAACCTATTTGCCCACTCCGTCACGCACTCCGATGAAGCTGAACCCGCAAATTTAACCAACGCCGCAAACTATTAGCGGCGTGATTTGTCGTGCCTTCCTGCCTTGCGCGTGGGAGCACACATGAAACGCATGCTGTTCAATGCGACGCAGGCCGAGGAACTCCGCGTCGCGATCGTCGATGGTCAGAAACTCATTGACCTGGACATCGAATCGGCCAACAAGGAACAACGCAAGAGCAATATCTACAAGGCGGTCATTACCCGCATCGAGCCTAGTCTCGAAGCCGCCTTCGTCGATTACGGTGCCGAGCGCCATGGCTTCCTGCCGTTCAAGGAAGTTTCGCGCAGTTATTTCCAACCCGATCTCGAACCCGGCCGCGCCCGCATCCAGGATGCCCTCAAGGTCGGTCAGGAACTCATCGTCCAGGTCGAGAAAGACGAGCGCGGCAACAAGGGGGCAGCGCTGACCACCTATGTTTCACTGGCCGGCCGCTACCTGGTGCTGATGCCCAACAACCCGCGCGGTGGCGGTGTCTCACGCCGCATCGAGGGTGAGGATCGCCAGGAACTGCGCGAGGTCATGGACCAACTCGACATTCCCGGCGGCATGAGCCTGATCGCTCGCACTGCCGGTATCGGACGTAGCACCGAAGAACTGCAGTGGGACCTGAACTACCTGCTGCAACTCTGGACAGCCATCGACGGCGCTGCCAAGTCGCAGAACGGCGCCTTCCTGATCTACCAGGAATCCAGCCTGGTGATCCGCGCCATCCGCGACTATTTCCACGCGGAAATCGGCGAGATCCTCATCGACACGGACGACATTTTCGAGCAGGCACAGCAGTTCATGAGCCACGTCATGCCGGGCAACGTGGCCCGGGTCAAGCGCTACCACGACGACGTGCCGTTGTTCTCGCGCTTCCAGATCGAACATCAGATCGAGTCGGCCTATTCACGACAAGTGACCCTGCCCTCCGGTGGTGCGGTGGTGATCGACCATACCGAAGCGCTGGTCTCGGTCGACGTCAACTCCGGCCGCTCCACCAAGGGCGCCGACATCGAGGAAACCGCGCTACGTACCAACCTCGAAGCCGCCGACGAAATCGCCCGACAGTTGCGCCTCCGCGATCTTGGTGGCCTGATCGTCATCGACTTCATCGACATGGAATCGACCAAGAGCCAGCGTGAAGTGGAAAATCGCCTGCGCGATGCGTTGCACTTCGATCGCGCCCGCGTGCAGACCGGCAAGATTTCACGTTTCGGCCTGCTCGAACTCTCGCGTCAGCGCCTGCGCCCGGCCCTGGCCGAAACCAGCTATATCACCTGCCCGCGCTGCACCGGCACCGGCCATATCCGCAGCACCGAATCCGCCGCGTTGCACACCCTGCGCATTCTTGAAGAAGAGGCGATGAAGGAAAATACGGGTGCCCTCCATGTGCAAGTACCGGTCGATGTCGGCACATTCCTGCTCAATGAAAAGCGCGTGGATATCGCCCGTATCGAAATGCGCCATCGGGTCAATCTGTTGATCATCCCGAATCGTCATCTCGAAACGCCGCAGCACGAAATCATTCGCCTGCGCCATGACCAGCTCAACCTGGAGGGGACAACCCTCGCCAGTTATGAGATGGCCGTCAAGCCAACTGAGGAAGACAGCACCTCTCCGGCGCAAGCTGAAGCCAAAGCGCCCCGCGCCGAGGCTGCGGTCAAGGGCATCACTCCCGACCAGCCGGCGCCCATCGTTACGCCTAAAGAAGCGCCACCACCTGTGGCAGAACCTGGCTTGTTTGCCAAGATCATGTCCTGGTTTACCGGTGGCAAGAAGGAAGAAGTCGTCGAGCCCCCCGTAAAAACCACCGACAGACCCGGCCGCCGCGAGCGCGGGGAAAGAGGCGAACGCAACGACCGTGACCGCAGTGGTCGTGGTCGCCAAGGAGGCCGGGAAGGACGCGAAGGACGTGACCGCAATGAGCGTGGCGAGCGCAAGGATCGCAACGAAGCAGGCAAGG
The DNA here is from genome assembly GCA_011391215.1 of Rhodocyclaceae bacterium. Lineage (GTDB taxonomy): Bacteria > Pseudomonadota > Gammaproteobacteria > Burkholderiales > Rhodocyclaceae > Sulfuricystis. The sequence goes on along the minus strand of JAABQX010000034.1, from coordinate 1,646 downwards.
AGCGGGACGGCCAACGAGACAATCGCCAGAACCGCAAGGAGCGTGGTGAAAAGGCCAATGATGGACGTCGCGAAAACAAGAGTAGCGAAGCACGTCCGGTTGAGGGGGTTGCCAATGCTTCAGAAAATGACAACCGCCCAGACAATCGTCCAGCAAAACCCAGAAACACCGAGGGCGATGCAACTCAGAAGGAAGCACCTGCGCTAATGGCGGAAAACCAGGCCGAGAACCCAGGCAATGACTCTGCCGGGGATAACAACCGCCGGCGTGGAAGACGTGGTGGCCGCGGTCGTGGCGAGCGTCGCAACGAGGAAACCGTTGTTGCCGCAACGGCAAACGGAGATGCTGCAGTAACAAATATGCCAACTCCAATAGAAGCCTCTACCCCGCAAATCGAAGCCTCGGCTGCCGTCCCGCCCGCGCCGACTTTTATCACGGAGCCAGCACCAACGGAACCTTTGACAACGAAGCCCGCCCCTTGGCCAACTCCGCTGCCACTGGCACAAGCTGTCGAAGCACCGGAAACTGCGGTAGCTACTGCGCCAGTCGAAGCAGTGGCTACGTCAAATTTAGCGGTTGTTACTGCCGAACCCTTGGCTGAGCCGGTCATTGCCCCTGTAGCCATTGCCGCTCCGACGCCAGCTGCCGACCTGTCGGCCAACCTGCAGCAAGCCGGTCTGCAAATGATCGAGACCTCAAGCGCAACAGCTACGCCAGCTGCCACCAGCGTACCTCAGCAACTGGGGCGCAAACCCAAACCGGCTGCCGTTATCATCAACGAACCCTTGCAAATGGTCGAAACACAACACAAGGAATAGTCGGGAAAGCCGGCACTACCCGAAAAAAGCGCTGCACGATTGCAGCGCTTTTTTCTTTGTGAATTACCGTCTGCTCAAGGTCTCGAGCAAACCGCTGGCTGCGGCCTCGACCAAGTCAAGCACATGCTCAAAACCTTCGGCACCACCGTAATACGGGTCGGGTACTTCGTCCTCGTCAAGGCTTGGGCCAAATTCCAGGAACAAGCGCAGCTTGTGCTGATGTTCCTCCGGACAAGCGCGTTTTAGCAGTTCCAGATTAGAGCGATCCATCGCCAGAATGTGATCAAACCGCTCGAAATCATAGCCATTGACCTGACGTCCCTTGAGCAATGACAGATCGTACCCTCGTTGCGCAGCCAACTTGCGCGTGCGCGCGTCTGGCGGCTCGCCAATGTGATACCCATGCGTGCCTGCCGAATCAAATTCAAATTCGGCTGCCAAGCCGGCACGTTCTGCAAATGCCCGCGTTACGCCCTCCGCAGTTGGCGATCGACAGATGTTGCCCATGCAAACAAACAACACCTTCACAGCAATATTTATCATATTAAGGAAACACTGAATAAGTGACATTCACCGTGAACGATTTTGATGTCATGCGGTCAGATGCTGAGTATCGAACACGGGGATGGGAATGATGAGGCAAATGACACTGGCGACCGGGACGGGCTTTGAGCTGCACGCGCGGCCGACACGGAAGGCCGAGTTTCTGGCGAAGATGGAGAACCTGATGCCGTGGGCGGAACTGTGTGCGTTGATCGAACCGCACTACCCGAAGGCAGGTAACGGTCGGCCGCCGATTGGACTGGAGCGGATGCTGCGCATGTACTG
>JAABQX010000033.1 GCA_011391215.1 Rhodocyclaceae bacterium | reverse complement strand
GGCAGTGCAGCGCGGCAGGGCTGGTTGCCACCAACTCGATTCGTGGCGGCGCGAACCGCAAGGTATTGGATCGGATTGTCGAGAGCGGAGAAATCTTCGAGGCGTGGGCTGACGAGGCGTGGATTAACGAAGGCGCGGCTGTACGTGTGTCGTTGGTTTGCTTCGGCCTTGGTGCAAGTGCACGACTCAATGGCGTCGAGGTAGCGCATATTCACAGTGACTTGACGGCGGGGGAAGGCGGCACACTAGACCTGACTCAAGCACAGCGACTTGGGGAAAATTCTGGTACATGTTTTGTTGGTACCAGCAAGAAGGCCAGTTTTGACATCCCCGGCGAAATGGCACGCAGTTGGATTGGGCTACCCAATCCAACTAACCAATCGAATGCTCAGGTTGTTAAGCCATGGGTTAACGGTAGTGATCTCGTAAAGCGACCGTCAGATACATGGATTGTCGACTTTGGGGTTTCAACTCCTGAAGAAAATGCGGCATTGTTTGAAGCCCCGTTTGATTACATCTTGAAGCAAGTAAAACCTGAAAAGATGCTTGTGCGGGCTGAGTCAGAGAAACGCTATTGGTGGCTCCATGCACGCACGGCTCCTGATATGCGCGATGCACTAATTGGTTTGGGCCGATACATCGCTACATCAATCGTGGCCAAGCACCGCTTGTTCGTTTGGCTCGACAAGTCAGTACTGCCAAGTCACGCGGTTAGTGTCATCGCCCGCGCCGACGACGTTACCTTTGGCATCCTGCATTCCCGCTTCCACGAAATCTGGTCGCTGCGGCTTTGCACTTGGCTCGGTGTCGGCAATGACCCGCGCTACACCCCCACCACCACCTTCGAGACCTTCCCTTTCCCCGAACACCTGACGCCGCGTGACACGGCGGGGTGGGGGCCGGGGGTGACGATTTGTGGCTGCCATGAGGAATCCCCGGCCCCCATCCCGCCGTGCGCTCAGACCATTGCCGCAGCCGCAAGCAACCTCAACCAACTCCGCGAAAACTGGCTAAACCCACCAGAGTGGACAGAGCGCATACCGGAAATCGTCCCCGGCTACCCCGACCGCATCGTCGCCAAGCCCGGCCACGAAGCCGACCTGAAAAAACGCACGCTCACGAACCTCTACAACGCCCGCCCGGCCTGGCTGGACAACGCGCACAAGGCGCTCGACAACACCGTGGCAGCCGCCTACGACTGGACGGACTACACGGCAGAGATGCCGGACGAGGAAATCCTGCGGCGCTTGCTGGCGATGAATCTGGCGCGGTCAGCAAAGCAGACCAGCGATGCGTAAGTTGCCTTGACTTGGTTCCAAATGTTGATACCATGAAGCCATTGAATACCACGCATCGCAAAACCCTTGGGGCAGTGTTTGACGAACCTGTTTCGCGGTCACTGGAATGGCGGCGAATCGAGGCCTTGCTGGTTGCCGTTGGCTGTCGGGTGATCGAAGGCAACGGTTCGCGGGTACGTTTCGAGAAGGATGGGCTGGTTGCCACCTTCCACCGTCCGCACCCGGCCAAGGAAGCGAAGCCCTATCAGGTGCGCGATGCCCGGCAGTTTCTCGAGAATCTTGGAGTGAAGCCATGAACATGATGAGCTACAAGGGATTTGCCTCCCGCGTCGAATACAGCGAAGACGATGGCTGCTTGATTGGCCATATCGCCGGTATTCGGGATGTCGTCGGCTTCCATGGGGAAAGCGTCGCCGAATTGCGTGCCGCGTTCGAGGAAGCGGTGGACGATTATCTGGAGACATGCAAGAAACTGGACAGGGAGCCGAATCATCCCTATTCGGGACAGTTCCGCCTGCGCTTGCCGCCGGAGTTGCATGCCCGCGCTGCCATCGCTGCCGAGACGCATGGCAAGAGCCTGAATACCTGGGTGACGGAGGTGATCGAAAAGAGCGTTGCCGTCGCTTCGTAGGCAGACGCCGTCCCGCCAGTCCCACAGGGATTTCCTTCGGTCACGCCGACTTTTAAATGAGCGATTCGACGATGATCGATTCCGGATGTTCCTGCGGCTGCGCGGCCGCCGCCGCGAAGGCGGAAGCGCATACCCTGCGCTGGCTGCTGGCCATCAATGCCACGATGTTCGTCGTCGAGATCATCGCCGGCTGGCTCGCGCAATCCACTGGCCTGATCGCCGATTCGCTGGACATGTTCGCCGACGCGGCGGTGTATGGTCTCGCCCTCTACGCCGTCGGGCATGCCGGCCGGCAACTGCGCGCGGCCCGGTTATCGGGCTGGCTACAACTGCTGCTCGCGCTCGGCGTGCTGGGCGAAGTTCTGCGCCGCTGGCTCACCGGCAGCGCGCCCGAACCGCTGCCGATGATGGGCATCGCGCTGCTGGCGCTGGCCGCCAACGTCGCCTGCATGGCGATGCTTGCGAAACATCGCGGCGGCGGTGCGCACATGCGGGCGAGCTGGATTTTCTCGACTAACGACGTGCTCGCCAATCTCGGCGTGATTCTGGCCGGGGCGCTGGTGGCCTGGAGCGGTTCGAACATTCCCGATCTGGTGATCGGCACCATGATTGGCCTGCTGGTGCTCAACGGCGCGCGGCGCATCCTGAGCCTGCGGACCTAAGGCTGCGCGCTACTGCCCCTCGAATTCGGTAAAGGCGCGGTTCATGTTGACGCGGTGCAGGTCGTTGTAGTTTTCCAGATGCCGGAAGGCCGGCAGATCGGCGTGGCGCTTGAGCACTTCGTCCATCGGCTCCATCTCCTTCGCGGCAGCGCCAATCGTGTTCGCCAGGAAATCGTAATAGTCGCCCGTGTCGCGTTGCGCCTTGGCCAGATCGCAGACGCGGCCGTGCCCCGGTACGATATGCACCGGCTTGAGCGCCGCCAGCGCCTTGAAAGCTTTCTGCCCCTTCTGTACGCTCGAATTGGGCAACACGCCGAGAATCCGATCCACGTAAACCAGGTCGCCGGTAAACACGATGCCCCGTTTCGGCAGATGCGCCAGCGCATCGCCCGGATAGTGGGCATCGGTATAAATGAGTGTCAGCGTCTCCCCGCCCAGTTCGATGCTGGCGCCCTCCCCGCTCAGCGGTTTGGGTGACGACAGCGGGCGCGTGCCTTCCAGCCGTTTGCCGAGAAAGCGTTCCAGCCCCTGTAATTGCTGGCCGGCAAACCGGGCTTGCGTGGCGGCAGTGCGTTGCAGGGAAATGATCTCCGCACCACTGCCAGAAAAATAATCATTACCGAGCCAGCGGTGATCCTGGCTGCCGGTGTTGATGACCCAGCGCACGGGCTGGTCAGTCACCGCGCGAATGGCTTTTGCCAGCTTTTCCGCACCGACTTTGCTGGCGCCGGAATCGATGAGGATCACGCCAGTCGCCGTCACGATGAAACCGTAATTGGCGTTGAGGCCATCATTTTCCGGGCTGCGCTGCCCGAGCGGGCCGACGATGGCATACACCCCGTCGGCGACTTGCTCGGCCTTGGGAAGATATTCCGCCTGTGCCGATACGGCCAGCAGCGCGAAACAGAAGAACTGGCAAACGCGATTGAGTAACTTCAGCATGACCTTCCTTTGATAAGAACGTTGATTGCTACGACGGGTAAACACTGGACTTAAACCCGACAGCAGGCCGGCTTAAGCGTCGGATTGACGGCGCTTCGCGCAATGACGGTAACGAGCTCGCGAATTTCATCAATGGTGAAATGTTCATGCAGGCGTCTTGCGTAGAGCGCGGGCAGGTGCACGGCAAAGGGTTGGCCTTCCGTCAGGCTGACCGTGACCGTCATCAGCGTTCGTTCATCACTCGCGTCAGCGGATTCGACCAAGTTCTGCTGTTCATCCATCAAGGCTTCGTATGCGTCTTCGATGGCCTCCGCGACTTCGTCTGCCAGATCATCGGACAAGGTCACCACATAGCCCGCTATCTGGTCTGGCTGCATGGTGTATTCCTGGCCCTGATCGGTAACGAATTTCACAAAGCGGTCACACAGGCTGGTATCGAACAGGATGTAATCGCTCATGTCGATTCTTTCTTCAAGAGAGTAGTTGTTTGATGGCGGCAAGGATATCCGGATCGTCGAATTCCCGCCCGCCGGTGGCGCGAAAAGCCAGCCTACCCTGACGGTCGATGATGAAAGTCGTCGGCAAGCCCTTCACCGACCAGGCCGCCATCGCCTTGGCGTCGCGATCGAACAACACCGGAAATTCCGTGTTGCCGGTGAAGGAAAACACCGCATCCGGATCTTCGCCGACATTCACGGCGAGCACCTCGAAGACAGTGGGTTTAAACAACTTGCGCACGCGGCCGAGCGAAGGAAATTCCTTGCGGCAGGGCGGGCACCAGGTGGCCCAGAAGTTCACCAGCACGACCTTGTCCCGGTATTGTGCGAGGTCGATAATCTTGCCGTCGGTGTCCGGCAAACGCAAAGTCGGCGCTGGCGGGACGGCAGGAATGGGCGTCATGCCCCGCCCTTGCGCCCGAAGCAGGGGCGCCAGGGCCAGTAACGCAAGACCCGCACCACCGGCAAGAAAACGCCGGCGCTCAGTCATTGGAGCACGTGAGGTTGTCGAGAACGATTTCATGATTTCCCATGTTGTCATGGTACCGGGCAACGAGACGGAATGGGCCGGACGGCGGCATCTCCAGCGTCGCCATGCCCATGATCCAGTCGCCCGCTTCGAAGGAATTTTCCGCCTGGAACTGCGCCCAGCGGAAGGCGATGCGCGCCGCTTGCGGCACACCGGCCTTCCCCCACGCGGTGTCCCAGGTTTCCGGCAGATGCAGTGCAATACGCTGGCCGTCGGCACCCACCGCATACCAGTCCGTCAGCCGGGTGACGAGTGGCGTGGCACCATTATTTTGCATGCCAAAGGAGAAACCGCAGGCTTGTGCATAGGGCTGGATCGCCGCCACTGAAAAACCGCGTGCAGCGTAAAAAGCGGTGCGCGATGTGCTGCTCAGCGGGTTGGCGGTAAACGTCACGGCCGCCTGGGTTTTACGGTAACGCCATTCGATGTCGCCCTCGGCAGCGTGCACGGCCGGCGCGGCGAGAGCCATGCACGGCGGCAGGAAGGCAAGCAGCCGCAGAAAGGAGGTAGCCATCATTCAGGCAGAAGCTGCGGCGACTGGTCCGCTCCGTGCCATCCGGCTGGCCGCCAGCAAGGCCAGGACGAGCAACGGCACCATCGACAGGTTCAGCAGGGTCCAGCCGAAATGCGTGTAGAGCCAGCCGGCCGAGAGCGAGGCGATGGCGACCAGACCGAAGACGATGAATTCGTTGACCATCTGCACGCGCAACTGCTCGGCGGGACGATAGGTCTGCGTCAGCAAGGTGGTGCCCCCGATGAAGGCGAAGTTCCAGCCGAGGCCCAACAGGATCAGCGCGGAAAGAAAATGTAGATATTCGGCCCCCGAGATAGCGATTGCTACATGGACAAGCAGCAGCACGAAACCGATCTGCATGATGCGCGGTGCACCATAGCGCTTGATGAGATTGCCGGTGAAAAAGGATGGCGCGAACATGCCGACGACGTGCCACTGGATCACCGGCGTCACGCTCGTCCCCGGCAGGCCGCAGCCGAGCATGGCAAGCGGCGTGGCGGTCATCGCCATGATCATCGCCGAGTAACCCACCGATGCGCCGAAAATCGACATCTGCAAGGCGGGCTGGCGCAGGATTTCGCCGAGCGGCCGCGCTGCCCCTCCCTGCGCAACGCTGACGGCCGGCAGACGCAGGCCGTAGAGCAAGATCAGGGCGATGAAGCTGAGTGCCGCCTGAGCGAGGTAGGAGCCAAGAAAGAATTGCTCGACAAACCATTCACGCCCCCACTGGCCCAGCTGTGGGCCGAGGAAAGCGGCGACGATGCCTGCGGCCACCACCAGTGAAATGGCCTTGCTGGCCTGGGCCGGGCCGGTGACCTCGACAGCGGCGAAACGGTAGTAGTTGGCAAAGCCCTGATAGCTGCCGAGCAGGAAATGGCCGGCAACGAAGAGCGCAAAGGAGCCCTCCCGCAAGGCCCACACGCTCAACAGGCTGGCCACGACACCGATGATCGCCCCGCATAGAAATCCGGCACGCCGCCCGATCCTGCGCATCAGCAGCGCGGCCGGCAGCGAAGCAACCGCCACGCCGACCACCATCGCGGCGATCGGTAGGGTCGCCAGCCCCGGGTCGGGGGCCATCTGCGCACCGATCACGCCACCGACCGCCATCGACATGACGATAGCCGAGAGCATCAGCGCCTGACTGGCAGCCAGCCGTGCCACGTTGTTGCGTTCTATGCCCTGCATGCGGAGATATCCCTGACTTGGTATGCGATGTCGATCAACAGCGGCGGAAGCAGCAGTAGATAAACTTCTGCTCGCCCTGCGCCGGCGTGACATGAGTTTCGCGCAGGGCTTCGACGAGGACGAAGCCAGGCCCGAGTTCGGCGGCCAGCAGTGCCGGGCTGTAACGGCAGACGGGCAGGTTGCTGCAACTTTCCGGCCCGTCCTCGGCGAAGGTCGCCATGATGGCATGGCTGCCGCCAGGCAAGGCATCGGAGAGCGCGGCGATGTAGGCGCGGCGCTCCGCCGCCTCAGTCAGGAAATGAAATACCGCGCGATCGTGCCAGAGCCGGAACGGCCCTTGTGGTTTCATGCCTGCGATATTTCCCGCCAGCCAGCGCACCGCGTCAGCACGCGCGCCAAGGCGCAGCTTCACCGCGTCGAGGGCAGCGGTCGAAATGTCGAGCACGGTCAGGTCGGCGAAACCCTCTTCGAGCAGATGATCGACCAAACTGGAGGCGCCGCCGCCGATATCGATTACCGCATCGCCCGGTTGGATACCCAGCTGCGCGATCAGGCGCAACGAGGTTTCCGGACGGATCTGGTACCAACTTACCTCGTGCGTTTGGCGCGCCGCGTAAACATTTTCCCAGTGTTGTGCAAGACCTATCATGGCACACCCCTCCTAAAAAACCAGAACTTTGTCCGCCTCGGCAGTCCATGCCGCGAGGTCATCGGGCAGAGTCATACCACACGATCCTGCGGCAATGCTTGTAAACGGGGCAAGCAAGGTCACGCAGCGTTGCCTTCGTCGAGCATCTTGTCGACCTCGGCTTCGAGGGCAAGTTGAAGCTGCTCCACAGCACTGACGTTGTCGGCATTCAGCGCGGCGAGGATGTCATTCGGCATCACGATAACGCCATCGGACGGCATCAAGGGACGGCCATCGAGCCAGATCGAGGGAAAGCCGTGGCCGTTAGCATCACGCAACTCGCTGATTTCAGTATTGAACTGTGCCCCCACCAGTCGTTCGAGCGTAAGGCCGTAACCCGTGTAGAGCTTGCAGCGCCCGCCGGGAGAATGCTGCGCAATCACTCGAACTTCGAGTACTTGTGCCGTCTCGCCAGCGCCGACTTTTGCGGGCATGTCAGCCGGATTTAAACGTGGATGCGTTTCCTCGCCGAGAATAGCCAGCCCGAGCCCGGAGAGCGCCATTGCTGCCGCGACAAACCAGAAGGCCCCTTCCACCGATTGCGTAGAGGCTGCGGCGAGCCCGAGACCCAAAGCACCGATGCCGTAGCCGAGGTCACGCCAGAAACGGTAGGTGCCGATGGCCGAGGCGCGCCAGTGCGGTGCGGAAATATCGGCGATGGCGGCGGAGAGATTCGGGTAGAGCATGGCCATGCCGAGGCCGGAAATGGCGGCGCTGAACGACCACCAGACACTGCCTTCGCCGAGCAGCATCAGCGCCACGCCGGCGCCGCACAGCCACATGCCGCCGACGTTGAGCTTCTGCCGGCCGAAGCTGTCGGACAGCCGCCCGGTGACAAGTTGTGCGCCGCCCCAGGTGAAGCCATAGACGCCAACGATCCAGCCGATACCCGGCAAGGACACGCCCTGGCCGTAGAGATAGACAGGGTAGAACACCCACACCAGCGCGTCGACGAACTTCTCAACCAGGCCGGCCTGACAGATGGCGAAGAAGCGGCGGTCACGCCAGCTCACCAGCGTAAAGATTTCGCGGGTACTCGGTTTGGCCGCGACACCTGCGGGGTAGCGCGGGTGCAGCGTGGCGCCGCCGGCCGCCGTCATCGGCTTTTCCTTCCGGGCCCAGGGCAAGGTATCCTTGACGAACAGCGCGGTGGTGAGCGTCGCCGTGCCGATGACGGCGAGGCCGAACAGCAGCAGGCCCGTGCGCGGGCCGAGGTCGGCGGCGAGATAGCCGGTGGCGATGCCAGCGATGGCGACGCCGACGTAACCGGCGAACTCGTTGAAGCCGATGGTCAGCCCGCGCTGGTCGGGGCGGGTGAGGTCGAGCTTGGATGTCTGCGTCATCGACCAGGTGAAGCCCTGATTGACGCCGAGCAGCAGCGTGGCGACGACGATCCAGTCCCACGACGGGGCGAAATAGATCAAGAGCGGGATCGGGATGGCCGTGACCCACCCAAGCAGCAGTACGCGCCGCCGCCCCCAGGACTCGGCCAGGCGGCCGGCGACGAAGTTGAGCGCACCCTTGACGAAGCCGAAGCCGACGACGAAGGACACCAGTAGCGCGAAGCTGCCGCGCGGCACGCCGAATTCGCTCTCGGCCAGCGCCGGGATCACCGTGCGCGTCATGCCGATGGTCATGCCGACCAGCAGCACCTGAAACAGCTGGTGGAGGAACTGGCCAAGGTTGGCGCGAATACCGTGCTGGATGTGGCTATCGCTCACCTCATTCGCCCAGGTTGGCGGCAACCCAAAGCGCCATCTCGGCCGGCTTGGGAGGAATTTCGGCCGTCAGTGCAGCGACGAAAGCCTCGCGCTCCATGTTGAGCAGTGGGTTCCAGCGTTTCTCGAAGCCGACCGTCGATCCCGGCTTGCCGGAGATGCCCACACCGCAGACGCTGCCCGAGGTATGGCCCGGATAAAGCTCGACCTCACCCGGCAGGTTGAGGATGCGCCCGTGCAGACTGTCGAACAATACGCTGGCCATCTCACGTTCCTTACCGGCCAGATCGGGTCGGCCGACGGCGCCGACGAACAACGTGTCGCCAGTCAGCAGGAACCATGGTGCCGTAGCAGCACCGCCGACGCGCCGCAAGTCCGATACAGCGAGGCAAATGCTGTCGGGCGTATGGCCCGGAGTGTGCACCACTTCGGCGACTACGTTGCCGACGACGATGTGCTGTTTGTCGCGCAAAGACTCGAAGGGAAACTTCACACGTTCGGCGTTGCTCTCGTGCAGGCAATAAAGCGCGCCGGCTTTCTCGGCCAGCGCACGGCCACCCGAGTAGTGATCGGCATGGACGTGGGTGTCGATCACATGAGTGATCTTTACATCTTGCTTCCCGGCTTCCGCGATGAACCAATCCTCGTCACCGAGCACCGGATCCACAGCGACAGCAACGTGGCAACTACCGCAGCCGAAGAGGTAGGAAAGAGTCGCTTCTTTGGTTGCCAGCTGTCTGAAAAACATAGGGGTCTCTCCCTTAAAAAACCAGTACCTTGTCAGCCTCGGCGGTCCAGGCGGCCAAGTCGTTGAGTGTCTTGCGCGTGGCACCCTGAACCAGTTCGTCGTCGTCGATGCCGCGCGCGCTCATACAGGTGCCGCACAAGCCGACCTCACCGGCCGTCGCCACCATCTTCACCATGTCGCCGGCGTTGTAATAACCCTCGGGAACCTTTTGCCCAGCCTTGGCGCAGGCGACGGCGTCGCCCATCAAGAACACCCGCACCTGCTGACCGGACTGCTTCGAAACTGCTTTGGCAAGGCGCAGGCCGTTGTAGCTGCGCTCGGTGCCGTAGGGTGGATCATTGAGGATGAACAAGGATTGCATGATGGCCTCCATGAGATAACAATCTAATGATTGTTAGATTATTGTGGTCGATCGGCTGCCTTGCTGTCAATGGAAAAATTGACATGCCCCTCTTCCCCGCTAACATTGGCCGCCATGAATGACTCACGACGCACCAAGGATTTGCTCTACGAGCAGGTGGCCCGCATCGGCAAGGCGGCCTGCAGCCCGAAGCGGCTGGAACTCATCGAGCTGCTCTGCCAGGGCGAAAAATCGGTGGAAACGCTGGCGCGCGAAACCGCCATCAGCATGAAACTCGCCAGCGCGCACCTGCGCGAGTTACGCGCCGCCCATCTGGTCGAGACCGAGAAACAGGGCAAGAACGTCATTTACCGCATCGCCAACCGGGCGGTAGCCGACTTCTGGGTGGCGATCCGCTCGTTGGCCGAAGACCGATTGGTGGAGTTACGCCTGGCGCTGGAACAGATGACCAGCCACCCGAAGGAGCTGGCGCCGCAGGACCGCGATGGCCTGGTCAAGCTGGCGAAGAAGGGCGAGGTCGTCGTGCTGGACGTGCGGCCCGCCACTGAATATGCGGCAGCCCACCTGCCCTTCGCGCGCTCGATCCCCATCGACGAATTGCGCCAGCGTCTGGCGGAGTTGCCCGCCGGCAAGACCGTCGTCGCCTACTGTCGCGGACCCTATTGCCTGATGGCGCGCGATGCCGTCGATTTGCTGCGTCAGGAGGGATTCAAAGCCCTGCACCTCCCCGAAGGCGTTGCCGAATGGGGCATTTCGCCAGTGCGCAGCACATAGGATCATCCGATGATTTTGCCCTTCTCCATCGCCCGCCTCCCCAGAATCGAGTTCGGTAGCGGCGTCTTTTGCAAGCTTCCCGACATTGCTGTCAATTACGGCAAGCATCTGCTGCTGGTCACCGGCGCGCGCAGCTTTCTCGCCTCGCCGCACGCCGCATGGCTATTCGACGCGCTACGCCAGCGCGGCTGCAGTTGGGAGATTGTCAAGGTCGCCGTCGAGCCGGCGCCGACTTTCATTGACACCACCGTGACCGCGCTGCGCGAAGAGAGTTTCGCCGCCGTGATCGGCATCGGCGGTGGTAGCGCGCTGGATGCGGCCAAGGCCATCGCCGGCCTGCTCAAGCCCGGCAACTCGGTGATGGACCACCTCGAAGGCGTCGGCCCCGAACTGCCCTACCGCGGCCCGGCCACCCCTTTCATCGCCGTGCCGACCACCGCAGGCACCGGTTCCGAGGCAACGAAGAACGCGGTGCTCTCGCTGGCAGGCCAGTTCAAGAAATCCTTTCGCGACGACCAACTCGTGGCGGAATGGGCCATCGTCGATCCCGACCTGATCGCCACCTGTCCGCCGCACCTGATCGCCGCCGACGGCATGGATGCCTTTACGCAATTGCTGGAGAGCTTCGTCTCGACACGCAGCAACCCGATGACTGACGCATTGGCGCGCTCCGGCATCATGGCGGTGAAAGACTCCCTGCTGTCGCTCCATGCCGAACAGTCAGCCGAGGCACGCGAGAAGATGGCTTACGCCTCGCTACTGTCGGGCATTTGCCTCGCGCAGACCGGGTTGGGCTCGGTGCATGGCCTCGCCGCGCCGCTCGGCGCTTTTTTCCCGATTCCGCATGGCGTCGCCTGCGGCACGCTGGTCGCCACGGCGACTAGCGTGAATATCGCGGCGATGGAAGCACGCGAGCCCGATAATCCCGCCTTGCCGAAATACGCCGAGATCGGCCGCCGCTTCGCCATGCAAAAGGGGCTGAACGGCAAGGACGCGCGCAACTTCCTTATCGACACGCTGCGAAACTGGGAAACGCAACTCGCCCTGCCCCGCCTCGCCGCCTGCCGTCTCGCCACTGCCGACTTTTCCGTCATCGTCGCCAACAGTCGCGGCAGCAGCATGAAGACCAATCCGATCGAGCTGACCGATGAGGAAATCACGCGCATCCTTGCCGCGCGGCTGTGACCGGCAGAATTTGCCGTATGGACTTGGGTAACGCACCCTGCCAGCGCAACATTCCTTGCCAAATCTGAATCTGGCGAACACGGGCACTTATATTGCTTAATTCAAGGCAAGGCGCTTTCGCCCGTATCTGTGCATCGGAGTCATCATGAACATTTCACCCGCCAACGTCCTTCTGGAGTTAGCCAGTTTTCGCAGCCAGGCCCTGAGTTCCCTGATGAGCCTGTCGTCCGGTCAGTCGGGTAGCAGCGCTACCAGCGACTTCGCCAAGATCCTCGGCATGAAAACAGAGGAAGCGGAAACCCATCTCGGCCGCAACATGAGCTTGCGCGACCCCGAAGCGGCCTACAGCATGATGACGCAGATCAACGAATTCGCCGTCACATTCAAGGCGCAATTTACCGAGTTGAGCGCATTGGGCAGTTCGGTCGAGCAGATGGAAGCGGTCGGCGGCGAGCTCAGCGACATCGATCCTGCGACCGGCAACGCCGCCATCCAGGCGCAGCTGCAGGATTTTGTCGCCCAGTACAACAGCTATGTCGATCGCTTCACGCCGCAAATCCAGCCGGGCGGCATGCTGGACAATGTGCAGGCCGCTGAAGTTTCGCTGTATGAGCTGGAGCAAAGCATCCAGAACATGTTCAATGGCGCCAAGGATGGTCTGAACGGTCTGGCCGACCTGGGCATCAGCATCGACCCGCTCACCCATCGGGCCTCACTGGATGTCGCCAAGCTCGATGCCGTGCTGGCCAGCAACAAGAGCGGTGCGGTCAATACCATCGACGAATTCAGCGCCAACTTCGCCAAGTCGGCCGACCTGCTCAATTCCAGGGGAAACTTCATTCCCAACGCGCTCGACAATCGCGGTCGGGCGATCCAGTACATCAGCGACAATCTCGGCAACCTGCAGACGGAATTCGGCACCGGTGATCGCGCCCAACCCAACGGGCAGGTAGCCAAGGCGCTGGCCGCTTACGAGAGCACATTCGGCATCGCTTGATGGCGCGTATTCGCACCCGGAACGAGAGGCATCAGCGCTGACGGGACGCAAGAGTATCAATGCGATTGACAGGGATGCAGCAGCCAAGGACACTTGAACCTGTGCGGTTGAACTTCCTGCCCTTGTCCGGATACCATGAATAACGAAGTGAAGCTCTACGTCGGCGAATCGCTTGGGAAGTATGGATTTCCCGATGGGCATGCATTCGGTCCTGACCGGCAGGACGCATTCTGGAGGGAAGCGCTGAAGCAAGGGCTCGACCAGCGGGTAGGGATCGTCGCCCCGCGCCGGGCAAGCGAGGAAGAGCTGCAACGTTTCCACACACCCGCACACGTTGCCTGGGTGCAGAAGAAATCCGCTGAGGGCCACGGCACCATCGACTATGGCGACACGCCGGCCTGCCCCGGCATCTATGAAGCGGCAGCGACCGTAGCGGGTTCGGCCCTGCACGGACTCGACACCATCATGAGTGGCGACGCGCAACGTACCTTCCAGCCGATCGGCGGACTCCATCACGCACGGCGCGACCGGGCTGCGGGGTTCTGTGTTTTCAACGACGTGGGCGTGGTAATCGATACGCTGCGCGCGCAGTTCGGCGTGAAGCGCATCGCCTACGTGGACATCGATGTACACCACGGCGACGGGCTCTACTACACCTACGAGGAGGATCCGGACCTGATCTGTGCCGACATCCATCAGGACGGGCGCACGATCTACCCCGGCACCGGCTACGCGGATGAGATCGGCACGGGCCCGGCGCAGGGCACCAAACTCAACATCCCGCTACTGCCGGGCATGGGGGATCAGGATTTTCTCCGCGAGTGGCCCAAGGTTGAAGCGCACCTGCGCAAGTTCAAGCCGGAATTCATTCTGTTCCAGTGTGGGGCTGACAGCCTGGCGGGTGACCCGCTAGCGATGCTGCAGTGCACCCCGGCGGCTCACGCGCACGCGGCGAAACGCCTCTGCGCTCTGGCCAACGAGATGGCCGGCGGGCGCATCATGGGCTTTGGCGGTGGGGGCTACAACCGTGCCAATCTCGCTGCGGCGTGGTGCGCTGTTCTCGATGCATTTATCAAAGGCTCGGGAAGCTGAACAAAAAGGGCAGGCCGCCGATGATGCCCAGACTGTTGGAGGTCATCTCGATGAATTGGGGGAATCCACAAAGCTGGCGCACATTACCAGTATCCGAGTTGATGGCTTGGAACCCAGCATCGAGATCCTTCGCCACGGCCTATCGGATCATCAGGCCGCGCTGGTAGAGGCGTCGGCAATCGACTTGCTCGAGTTTGAGAAGCTAACCAACAAGGTCCGGGGGATGCACTCCAACTCGCTGGGGCGGATTTCATCGGATGATGTTCTTCTCACACTTACAGCGCCTCTAGCCGAGATCACGCATCCGATGATGCTTATCACGATTAACAAGCTGTACCGGAGGAGCGGTATGCCGGCAGATGAACTTTACGAGGCTACCCGGGGAGTATGGAAAATGGATTGCGAAGGAACAAGGCGCAATACGCCTGCGCTGTCTTCCGGGGAATCATCCGCGAGATTTATTCAATCGAGCGATGGCAGTTCGCAGGTACCGATGAATACAAGACACGCACCCCGGCTGATTATTTGGCACCGGGACGTTGGGAGTTTGTCGGCCAACTGGCTCCAGATGATATTCGCGAACGGTATTGCCGACGTTCAGTTCGAGATGTGCTTGGACCGGCATCGCAGAATCCGATTCGGTATGTATTGTGCTGATGGAGAAAACGGAGAGGGAACAATATTTCCCGCCGTCCTGCCAGCACCGACTTTTCTGTATCGCGCAGCAGGCGCCAGCTTCCCGTCTTCCATAATCGGGTTAAGATCGGCGCATGTCGGGAGTTACTTGTTTACAGAGAAAGCATGATGGCAAGCATCATTGATCCGGCGTCATCGATACACGTCGCGCCGCCTTTCGCCTTGCGCTGGCTCATTCACACGCTGCGCGCTGAATGGAAGTTGATAAGGTTTGCAGCCGTGGCGATCGCCGCCGCATTTTCCCCTGCAACCTATACGCCGGCAGTATGGCGGGCGGCGGCGCAGACGATTTGCTACGCTGCGTGGCAGCCCTTCCCCGGCTACGCCTTGTTGAGCATTCTTGCCGGTGCGGTGCTGACGCATATCGTTGCAGTCTCTGCGGCAAGCTATGGCTTGTCTCATCTTGCCCTCGAAGCGGTCGTGCGGGTCTATGTCGTAGAGCTGATCCCGCTGGCGGCTGCCCTGTTCGTCGCGCTGAACTCGGGGCTGGGCTGTCTCAATCGATTGGCGACATTGCGCGCACAAGGTGAGGATTTCGGTGATCCGGTGCTGTTCGGCATGCATGTCGTGCCGGCGGTCATCTCCAACCTGTTGGCTGTCGTGGTCTTGACCCTCGTCAGCGGATTGCTGGTGCTCGTCGTCGCGTACCTGATCGTGTATGGCCTGACTCCCTGGGGGCTGGCAGACTACACGCGCCTCGTCGGCCAAATCTTCGATCCCGTGACGGCTCCAGGTCTGCTGCTGAAAATATTCCTGTTCGGCATTGCGGTCGCGATTGCCCCTGCGTCGGTGGTGACGGATCCGCCCCGCCGCGCCGCCTTCGGCAGCGAGATGCGCATCATGGCGCGCCTGTTCCTGTCACTGGTACTCATCGAGGGCGCGGCCCTCGTCCTGTTGCATTTCTGATCATCATGGTACAGAACGAACACAATCCGACGCCCGCGCCGATCCCGAACGCCGAAGCCAAAACGATCGCGATAATTATCCTGACGGTGCTGCTGCTGTGCGGCTTCGTGTTGTATGTGATGGCAGCGCGCGGCGTGTTCGAGGATACCCAGCGGCTGGTGCTGGTCGCCGAAAACTCCGAGGGCGTCACGATCGGCATGGACCTGACCTTTTCTGGATTCGCCATCGGGCGCGTCAAGCGCATCGAACTGGGCGAGGACGGCAAGGCGCATCTTCACGTTGAGGTGCCGACCAATGATGCCCGCTGGCTGCGCACCTCTTCCGTCTTCACGCTGGAGCGCGGCGTGGTCGGCGGCGCCAAACTGCGCGCCTTCAGCGGCCTACTCGAGGATCCGCCCCTGCCCGACGGGTCGCGGCGTGATGTCCTGATCGGCGACGCGACCGCCGGCATTCCATTACTGGTCAGCACGCTGCGCGAACTGGCGGGGAACCTCGAACGCATCACAGCCACGGATGCCCCGCTCAACGAAAGCATCGGCAATGTGCGGACGATCACCGGCACGATGACCGGCAAGCAGGGTGCGCTGACCGGCCTGCTCGGCGAGGCGGGTGCGCAGCAGATCCTTGGGTCGCTGGAACGCACCAATCGCTTGCTGGAGCAGGCCAATGCACAGCTTTTCGGCAAGCATGGGCTGATGAACGATGCGCAGCGGGTAAGCGCTGAGGTGCATGCCATGCTGGTCGAGGTGCGCGTCAGCCTCAAGAAGGCGGATGCCACACTCGACGCAGTGCGCGCCGTCGCGGTGAATGCGCGCGTCGCTACGGAAGACCTGGACCTGTTGCGTAGCGAGGTCGAGAACAGTTTGCGCCGGGCCTCCGGCCTGATCGAAGAAGTAAATCGCAAGTGGCCCTTCGCGCGTGACCGGGAGATCAAACTGCCATGACACGCGGGTGGCTGTTCATCATCATGGCCCTGGCGGGCTGCGCAGGCGGGCCGCAAGCTCCCGACTGGGAGATAAACACCCACGCTGCGTTGGCTGCGCATACCCAGGCCTGGCTGACAGGGCGCGATCGGGTGGCTGCACAGGAACTCACGATCGCGCGGCGGGAGATCGCCCGCACGGGCAATGCGGAACAGTCCGCCCGCGTCGAACTATCGGCCTGCGCCGTCCGCTTCGCCAGCCTGGAGAAGGGCGACTGCCCGGCCTTCCAGCCGCTGGCGCAGGATGCCGGCCCGGCCGCGCAAACCTATGCCGATTATCTTGCCGGCCGCTGGCAAGGTCTGTCAGCGACACACCTGCCACCGGCCCAGCGGGGTGTACCGGGTATTCAAGGTGGATTGGATGAATTGGCGACGCTACAGGGCATTGAGGATCCACTCTCCCGACTGGTCGCCGCCGCCGCATTGTTGCAGGCGGGGCGCCTCTCGCCGGCAGGCATCACGCTGGCCATCGACACCGCTTCGCGGCAGGGCTGGCGCCGCCCGCTACTGGCTTGGCTGGGTTTCGATCGCGACCGGCTGGCGGCCGCCGGCAACAGCGCCGACGCGGCCGAGCGTCAGCGCCGCATGGATCTCGTCAGCGCCACCCCCGGGCGCTAGACCTGCCGGAGGTGGTGCGGGAAAGTCAGCGGGGCTTGATCGCTTGCAGGATTCCCTGCATCAGCGCCAGCGGCGTGGGCGGGCAACCGGAAATACGCACATCGACAGGAATGACATTTTCCACCGCGCCGCAGGTCGCATAATTCGGGCCGAACAACGCACCGACCTCGCCACAGCCACAGCCGCAATCGCCCACGGCGACGACCAGCTTGGGGTCGGGCGTGCAATCGTAGGCAATCTTCAGCGCGTTTTCCATGTTTTTTGTCACCGGGCCGGTGACCAGCAGCATGTCGGCATGGCGCGGACTGGCGACGAACTTGATGCCGCGCCCTTCGAGGTTGTAATAGGGATTGTTGAGGGCATGGATCTCGAGCTCGCAGCCGTTGCACGAGCCGGCATCGACCTCGCGGATGGTCAGCGCCCGACCGAGAATGGCCAGTACTTCAACCTGCAAACGTTCGACATCGCGTCGCGCATCACCCGCAGGCACGGGCTCGGTAACGATGCCAGTCTTCAGGATACGTTTGAGCAACGGAATCACAGGTCGGCCCCGCTATAGGAAAGATTGAACGACTTGTTGATGAGCGGAAAGTCGGGAACGATGTCCTGCATCACGGCGTGTTCCAGCGCCGGCCAGCATTGCCACGACGGGTCGTGCGGATGCACGCGCGCAAGTTTTCCCGCAGCGTCGAATTGCACGCCGACCAGCACTTCGCCGCGCCAGCCTTCGATGACGCCAAGCCCCACGCCACCGGCCACCGGTGTGATCGCCGTCATGATCTCGCCCGCCGGCATGCCGACCGCCATGCCGCGCAACAGGCGCAGCGACTCGAAGATCTCGTCGAAGCGCACCGCCACGCGCGCCGCCACATCACCGCGTTCGTCGGTCACCGGCCGCACACCGAGCGTCGCATAGGGCGGTGGCGGCGTGTAATCCTGCCGATAGACGCGGCCGTCGAGAAGGATGCCGGTGGCGCGCGCGGCCATGCCGGTCAGCGAAAGTTCACGTGCCAGGTCGGCGTCGATGGGGCCGAGCGTCATGAATCGATCCTGCAAGCCGGCGTGGTTGTCGTAGATGGCGCGCAGCTCCTTCACTTCGCGGGCGTATAGCTCGCATTGCTCGACAATGCGCGCCAGTGCCGGCGGTGCCAGATCGTGGGTCACACCGCCCGGCACGATGCGATCCATCATGAAGCGGTGGCCGAACAACTCGGCATTCAGGCGCAGCCAGTCTTCCTTGAGACGCAGAAATTGTGTGAGGCCGAAGGCGAAGGCAGCGTCGTTGCCCAGCGCACCGAGGTCACCGAGGTGATTGGCAACGCGCTCGCGTTCCAGCATCAGCGCGCGCAACATCAGCGCGCGCGGTGATGGCACTACGCCGCAGGCCGCTTCGACCGCAGCGGCATACGCCCAGGCATAGGCGCAGGTGGAATCGCCGGAAATGCGCCCGATCAATTTGGCGCCCGTGGAAAAGTCGGCGCCGGCGAGACGGCGCTCGACGCCCTTGTGCTGGTAACCAAGGCGCTGTTCGAGACGCAACACCTTTTCCCCGACCACCGAAAAACGGAAATGGCCCGGCTCGATGATGCCGGCGTGGATGGGACCGACCGGAATCTCGTGCGCACCCTCGCCGCCAAGTTTTACAAAGTCGTAATCGGTCGGTTCGTTACTGAAATCAGCAGGCTCACCCGAATCGTGACGCAGAGGAAACCAGTCTGCCGGCCAGCCGCCGTGGCGCAGCCAGGGGCGGTGGTCACTCCCTCCCGGGCCTCCGACCTGGCGGATGCCAAGCATGTCGTAAGCGGCGCGCTCCATGCGATGGGCGGCAGGAAATCTGCCGGCGAGGTCGGGATACACGGGATCTTCAGCAGGCAGTTCGAGGCTGACACAGGCATGGCCCGCGTTGATGCCGAACACACAATGCAACCGGAAGCCACCAGTAGTTTGCCGTTCGTCGCTGCCCCACAATGCAGCAAGACGGCCCCCCGCCAGATGCACGGCGGCGGCGAAATCCTTGAGCTCGCCGCCATCCGCAGCACGCCCGCGCCACACGGGAGCGCCCAGGCCGGGCTGCGACGTGAACTCGATGGGCTCGTTGAAGAATTGCATCATGCCTCCGCCGGGCCGCCCCAAGAAGGCATGCGCCCCCCCGTGGGGGGCAGTGAGCCGGGGTTGCGAACGTGGGGGGCCATTGTTTGCTACCCTAACATCCTGGCGGCTTCCTGGAACCAGCGCGTCAGATACGGTGGAATGTAGAGACCGAGCATCAGCACGATAGCGAGATGCAGGAACACCGGTGTAATGGCAGGCGCGTGCGGCAGGCGCTTGGCCTCGGTTTCGCCGAACACCATCGGCTGCACCTTGCCGAAAATTGCCGCGAAGGCCACGCCGAGGGCGAGCAGCAACACGGGCGTTGCCCAGGGATGGTATTTCATCGCATGGGTGAGGATCATGAACTCGCTGGCGAATACACCGAACGGCGGCATGCCGAGGATGGCCAGCGTACCCAGCATCAGCCCCCAGCCGATGAGCGGATTGATGCGGATCAGGCCGCGGATGTCTTCCATCATCTGCGTGCCGGTCTTCTGCGTGGCATGGCCGACGGCGAAGAAGATTGCCGATTTGGTCAGCGAGTGCATCGTCATGTGCAGCAGGCCGGCGAAGTTGGCCACAGCACCGCCCATGCCGAACGCGAAGGTTATCAGGCCCATGTGCTCGATCGACGAGTAGGCGAACATGCGCTTGACGTCCTTCTGCCGCGACAGGAAAAAAGCGGCGAGCAGCAGGGTGAACAGGCCGAAGCCCATCATCAGGTTGCCGGCGAAGTTGCCGTCAATGGCACCATCCGCCAGCACCTTGCAACGCAGGATAGCGTAGAGCGCGACATTCAGCAGCAGGCCGGAAAGCACGGCGGAAACCGGCGTCGGACCTTCGGCGTGCGCGTCGGGCAGCCAGTTATGCAAAGGCGCCAGGCCAACCTTGGTGCCGTAACCGACCAACAGGAAGATGAACGACAGCGCCATGATGTTCGGATCGAGGAAAGCCTTGGCGTTGACCAGGTAGGTCCACAACAGCGCGTTACCCGTTTCGCCCAGCACGCGTTCGGCGGCGAAGTAGAGCAGGATGGTACCGAACAGCGCCTGGGCAATGCCGACACCGCAAAGGATGAAGTATTTCCACGCCGCCTCTAGGCTGGCCGGTGTGCGGTAAAGCGACACCAACAGCACGGTGGTGAGTGTCGCCGCTTCCATCGCCACCCAGAGGATGCCCAGGTTGTTGGTGGTCAGCGCCGTCAGCATGGTGAACATGAAGAGCTGGTACATGCTCTTGTAGAGCCGCAGGCGCGGGATGGTGAGACGACCGTGCGCCGCCTCGTTCTTCATGTAGGGGCCGGAGAAGATACTGGTGGTAAGCCCGACAAACGCCGTCAGCGTGACGAAGAAGATGTTGAGCGAATCGATGAAGAACTGCTCGCCGAAGGCAAAACGCGGGCCATGGGTGACGATCTCGACCGTCAGCAACGCAGCGGCAAGGAAGGTGCCGCCACTGGCGATAATGTTGAGGTTGGGCGCCCACGCACGCTCGCCGAACACCGTCAGCAGCGCACCGCTGACGAGGGGAATGGCGAGCATGACAACGAACATGTCGAGCATCATCAGCCTCCCGCCGGGCCGCCCCAAGGGAGGCTACGCCCCCCCGTGGGGGGAAGCGAACGAATGTGAGCGTGGGGGGCCATCAATTGTCCTTGAGCCGTTCCATGTGGTGGATGTCCAGGCTGTCGAACTGGTCGCGAATCTGGAAGAAGAACACGCCGAGGATGATGGCGCCGACCAGCACGTCGAGCGCGATGCCGAGTTCGACGACCATCGGCATGCCGTAGGTGGCGCTGGTGGCGGCGAGGAACAGGCCGTTTTCCATCGACAGGAAACCCACCACCTGGGTGATGGCCTTCTTGCGCGTGATCATCATCAGGAAGGCGAGCATCACCACCGCCAGCGCGATGCCCAGTGTGCCGCGCGTGATGGTGTGCGAGAGCTGCGAGATCGGCAGCGCGACGTTGAAGGCGATGATGACCAGCCCGATGCCCACCAGCATGGTGGTCGGGATATTAATCAGCGGCTCGACCTCGCCCTTGATCTGCAGCTTGCGCACCAGCCGATGGAGAATCCACGGCAACAGCAGCACTTTCAGCAGCAGGGTCAGTCCGGCCGACCAGTAAAGATGGTGCTGGCCGGTTTTCACCGCCACCACCAGGGTGGAGAGGAACAGCGTGAAGCCTTGCAAGGCAAACAGGTCGATGAGCAGCAGCACCCGCCGCTGCGCCAGCATGGCGAAGGCCAGCAGCAGGATCACTGCCGCAAAGAGGTTGATGAGTTGGGCGTAGAGCGGGAGCGCCGTGCTCATGCCTTCAGCTCCAGCAGCAATCTGACCAGCAGACCGAGCACCGCCAACAGGAAGGCGGTACCGAGAAATTCCGGGGCGCGGAAGATACGCATCTTGGCGCTGACCGTTTCGATCAAGGCCAGCACGCTGCCACCGATGACCAGCTTGAGCAGCAGCAGGGGGAGCGCTGCCAGCAGCGCCAAAAAGCTGTCGCCACCGGCGATGCCCCAGGGAAAGAACAGCGCCAGGCCGAGGCAGGAGTAGGCGTAGAGCTTGAGGGCTGCCGCCCACTCGATGAGCGCGAGATGACGGCCCGAGTATTCGAGGATCATCGCCTCGTGGATCATCGTCAGCTCGAGGTGGGTAGCCGGGTTATCCACCGGCACACGGGCATTCTCGGCAAGCGAGACGAAGGTGAAGGCGATGCCGGCGAAGGCGAGGCTGGGGTGGATGGCGAGTTCGCGATGGCCCAGGGTTTCGACAATGGTGGTGATGGAAGTCGACTGGACGATCATCGCGACGGTGAAAATCACCATCAGCAGCGCCGGCTCGGCGAGGAAACCAATCAGCATTTCGCGCCGCCCGCCGAGCGTACCGAACGAAGTGCCGATATCCATTGCCGCCAGCGCGATGAACACCCGCGCCAGGCCGAATACGCCGACCAGTGCCAGCGCATCCGCGGCCGGCGCCAGGGGCAGGTTGGTCGACAGACTGGGGATGATGGCGCAGGCCAGCACCATGCAGCCGAACACGACGAATGGCGCAACGCGAAACAGCGATGACGCTCCATGAGCCAGCACCACGTCCTTGTTGAACAGTTTGCGGAGCATGTAGTACGGCTGCAACAGGGGTGGCGCGGAGCGACTTTGCAACCAGGCGCGGCACATGCCCACCCAGCCCGTCAGCAGCGGCGCCAGCACGAGCGCCAGGGCAATCGAGAAGATTTGGCCGAGCAAACCCGAGAGACTGATCATCATTTCGACGGGCCGTCCCAAGAAATGATGCGCCCCCCCGTGGGGGGCAGCGAGCCGGGGTTGTGACCGAAGGAAATCCCTGTGGGACATGCGTGGGGGGCCTTCATCATGGCCTGGCCACCAGAATCAGCAGGATCAGCGTGATGAAGCTGTACATCAGATAGATGGCGATACGCCCGCCCTGCAAGCTTGTGATGAGTGTCGATAGCCAGTTGGCCAGCCGCGCGATCGGCAGGTAGAGCCAGTGCCAGAAATGATCCTCGACCTGCACGCTGTAATACGGTTGCTTGTCACGCGCCGTCGGAAAGTGGCGCGCCATGCGGAACATCGGCTCGAAGATGCGGCGGATCGGCTGGCTGAAACCCTCGGCCGTATCCTGCGCACGCGGCCCCTGGAAGTGATAGCCGCAATCCCAGGCGGGCGAGCGGCGCGTCCGGCCATGATAAAGATGATGCACCAGCCAGCGCCCCAACCAGACCGACAGGACGATGGTGACGAGGAAAATGATCGGTTCGTAGCTGGCACGCTCTGGAGAGATCGGCGCCAGCATCCACCAGCCATGTTCTTGCAAACGCTCGGCCAGCCCCGCGCCCAGCAACTGGCGGGTGGCGGCATCGATGCGCAGGATCACCGTGGCGGGCAGAACCCCGAGCAAAACGGTGATGAGTGCCAGCCAGACCAGCCCGGCTTTTTCCCACGGGCCAGCATCATGGGCATGCTTGAGCGAAGTCTCGCGCATCTGGCCGAGAAAGATGATGCCGTAGAACTTGACCATGGCGAAACCCGCCACGGCCGCAACCAGCGCCACCACGGCGGCAGCCACCGGTACCACCATGTTGAGCCAAGCATGCGGCAGGCCCGGCGAGAACAGGAATCCTTGCAGCAACAGCCACTCGGAAACGAACCCCGACAGGGGCGGCAGGCCGGCACTGGCAAGTACACCGACCAGCGCGAGCCAGGCCACCCAGGGCATGCGGTGGATCAGGCCGCCAAGCTTGCCGAGGCTGCGTTCCTTGGTGGCATGCAGCACCGAGCCGGTGCACAGGAACAGCAGGCTCTTGAAGCCGGCATGGGCGAGGGAATGGTAGAACACCGCCGTCAGCGCCAGGGCCGCCAACCCTTCCATGCGATAGCTGTGGAAGATCAGGGCCAGACCGATGCCCACCCCCAGCAACCCGATGTTTTCGATCGACGAATACGCCAGCAGACGCTTCATGTCTGATTGGACCGTCGCATAGAGCACACCGAACAACGCGGTCGCCAGCCCGACCGCCAGGGCCACCACGCCCCACCACCACAGCGGCGTACCGACCAGATCGAAGCTCACCCGCAACAGGCCGTAGATGGCGGTCTTCAGCATCACGCCGCTCATCAGCGCAGAAACCGGCGAGGGCGCTGCGGGGTGCGCCTCGGGCAGCCAGACATGCAGGGGCAACAAGCCGGCCTTGGCGCCGAAGCCGGCCAACGCCAGCAGATAGGCAACTGACGCCCAGAAGGGCGAAAGCTGCTGGGCGCGCATACCGGCAAAACTGTAGTCGCCGCTACCCGAGGTCATCACGCCGAACGACAGCAGGATAGCGATCGCACCGACGTGGGCGATCAGCAGATACAGGAAACCGGCGCGCCGGATGGACTCCTGTTGATGGTTGGTGGTGACAAGAAAGAAGGACGACAGCGCCATGGTTTCCCAAGCCACCATGAAAGCGTAGGCATCGTCGGCCAGTAACACGAGCAGCATGCTGGCGAGAAAGACATGATATTCGAGGCACAGCAGGCCGGGTGCGGTGCCCTCCCCTTCCCGGAAATAACCGGCGGCATACACGGAAATGCCCGCCGCAACCATGCCCAGCAGCAGAATGAAAATGGCGGAAAGGTTGTCGAGCCGCAAGTGGAAGGGTAGATCGGGCAGGCCGATCACCAGCACGGCAGTTTGGGGCGTTCCGCCCAGCGCCAGCAGTGCGACGCTGCCGGCCAGCAAGCCAACTGCAGCGCCGATGGGAAACAATATCTTGGCGATGAAGCGGGTATTGCGCGGCGCCACCAACCCGATCAGACCGATCACAGCCCACGCAGAGGCAGCAATCAGCAGGTAATCGATGGCGAGCAGGTTGGGCATGACGAAGAATTATAGGGGCAGAAGTCGGTGCTGGCGGGATGGCGTGGATCCGTCGCAATCAGCCCAGCCGCGCCAGCCAGGCCTCTGCTGCCGGGCGGAGCAGGTCGAGCAGCAAGCCGGGCCAGAGACCGAAACCAATCAGCAAGAGCGCAAACACCAGCGCCGGCCAGAATTCGCGCGGACGCAGATCGGCGGCCTGCTGCACGCTCGGTTGCGTGGCCGGGCCGAAGAAGGCGCGGCGATAGAGACTGAGGAAGTAGGCTGCGCCGGCCACCATGCCGATCAGTGCGGCCAGCCCGGCGCCCGCATGATTCTGAAAGGTGGACATCAGGATCAGCAACTCGGCGGGGAAACCCGAGGTACCCGGCAGCCCCATGCCGGCGAGGCCGTAGAGCAGGAAGAAGCTGGCCAAGAGCGGCATGGTGCGCGCCGCGCCGCCAAGGTTGGCGATGTCGGTGGAGCCGGTACGGTGATGCAGGTAGCTCACCAGCAGGAAGAGGCCACCGGAAGCGATGCTGAAGTTGAGCAATTGCAGCACAGCACCCTGCAGGCCCGGCAGATTGAACGAGGCAATGCCCAACACGACGAGGCCGACGTGCGACAGGCTGGCGTAGCCGAGCATGCGCCGCAGGTTGGTTTGCGCCAGTGCCGCCGCCGCACCGAACAGGATGGAAGCCACACCCAGCGCCGCCAGCAACCAGTGCAGTTCCTGCGCGGCAGTCGGCGCCAGCGGGACGGCAAAACGGATCAGCCCATAGGCGCCCAGTTTGAGGCCGGTGACGATGGCGGCGACGGCAGCCGGGCCTTCCATCGCCAGCAGCGGCAGCCAGGTGTGCAGGGGAAAGACCGGCACCTTGACGCCGAAGCCGACCAGCAGCAGCAGGAACACCAGCATCTGCGCATCGTGTGGCAGCGGCGTTTCCAGCAAGGTTGGCAGATCGAAGACCATCACGTCGCCTACCCCTGCGCCGAATGCCAGAATGACAAAACCGAACAACAGCGGCACGCCCCCGGCCAGCATCACCAGCGTGTATTTCACGGCCGCATGACGGCGGTTGGGGCCGATGCCCCACAGGCTGACCAGGAAGTACAGCGGGATCAGCGTGAACTCCCAGAACAGGAAAAACAATATCGTGTCGAGCGCGCAGAAGATGCCCAACGTGGCGGTTTCGAGCAACAGTAACAGGCTGTAATAGAGGCGCGGCAACGTGTGCACGCTAGTCCAGGAAGCGAGGATGACAGCGACGAAAAGCAATCCGGTCGCTGGCAGGAACAACAGTGAAATTCCATCGATGCCGACCAGATAATGAATGTTGAGGCTGGGAATCCAGGCGTGCTTTTCAATTAACTGGAAACCGGCATCGGTCGTATCGAAGGACAGCAGCACCGCAGCAGCCACGCCCAGATTGACGAGTGCCGCGAGCAATGCAATGCCGCGCGCGCCGATGGCCCGCGGCCACAGCCAGATCAGCGCCACGCCTAGCAGCAGCGGCAGAAAGAGCAGGGAAAGCAAAGGCAGGCCGTCCATCATTCCGCTCCGAAGCGCGCCGCCAGGGCGTGTGTGGCCGGCTCGATCAGGGTGAGCCAGGATTCGAAGAAGAAGCCGGCCGCCAGCAAAATAATGACAGCGGTACCGCCGACCAGATATTCCATCGGCAGGGTACGTTCCAGATCCTGTTCTGTTTCGCTTTCGGCACGTGGCGCCAGGAAGGCTTTCTGGAAGGCGAACAGCAGGAAGCCAGCCGCCGTGACGTTGCCCAGCGCCGTCGCCACCGTGGGCAGCGCGCCGAAACGTTCCATGGCGGCTTCCAGCACCAGGTGGGCGGCATCGAAGCCCGGCGTGCCGGGCATGCCGGCGATGGCGAAGCCACCGATGAGGAAACAGACGGCGATGAAGGGAATGCGCTCGAACAGTCCGCCGAGCCGCGCCAGATCGGTGGTGCGCGTGCGACGGAAAACGAAGCCGACCATGAACAGCATCACCGTCACGGCGAGGCCGAAGTTCACCGACAGCAGGATCGCGCCGGCCAGGCCATGCGGGTGCAGGGAAAACAGGCCGATGACGATCAGGCTGGTATGGCTGACCACGGCGAAGGACAACAGGCGCCGCAAATTGGTTTGCAGGAAGGCGAGCACGGCAGCATAGAAGACGCCGACCATGGCAAAGCCGACGACATAGGGTTGCCAGACGACCACGGCATCCTGCGTGAGCGGCAGGACAAAACGGAACATGCCGTAGATGCCGATCTTGACGCCCAGCAGCAATGTTGGCGCGATCGAGACCATGCCACGATGCGCGACATTCGGCAGCCAGCCGTGCAGCGGGAACAGGGGCGTCCGCACCGCCAATCCGTAGAACATCAGAAAGAAGGCGGCCGACTGGAAGCGCCCCTGCACCGGCACCTGGATGAGATCGAAGAGGTCGAAGCTCCAGCGGCCGGTCACATCGGCATGACCCCAGGCGAGGATGAGCATGCCGCCGGCGAGCAGCGCCACACCGACGCTCTGGAATTGCAGGAAGCGCGTCATCGCCAGCAGGCGGTTTTCCTCGGTGGAGGTCGACCAGTGGCCGATCAGGTAGCCGGCCACCGACAATTCGACGACCGAAGCCAGCGTAAACCAGAGCAGGTTGACGGTCACCAGCATGGTCATCAGCATGGCTTCGGCGAGCAGGATCAAGGCCATCAACTGGCTCGGCCGCGCCAGTCCGCGCACCAGGCCGTAGAGCGTCATCAGCACGGCCAGCAAGGCCGCCAGCAGCACGAACAAGGCGGTCACGCCGTCAGCGGCGGCATGGTAGCCGAGCCATTCCAGGCGCTCGGCCAGTTGCAGCGC
This sequence comes from Rhodocyclaceae bacterium, assembly GCA_011391215.1. Taxonomy (GTDB): domain Bacteria; phylum Pseudomonadota; class Gammaproteobacteria; order Burkholderiales; family Rhodocyclaceae; genus Sulfuricystis. The sequence goes on along the minus strand of JAABQX010000033.1, from coordinate 763 downwards.
CGGCACGGCAACATCGATGTAGCGATAAACCTGCACGGCCAGTGCCAGCTCGGCCAGTGCGACGATACGCCCGACCGCCACAGCGGCAGTGCGCTTGCCCATGGCCAGCACCAGCGCGGCGCCGAGCAACGGCAGCAGTTGCAGTGTCGCCAGGATCGGCCAGCCCGCCTGTTGTTGCCAGAGTACTTCAGACAATTCGGCAGTCATTACAGGATCACCACAAAGGTTGCCGCCACCAGCAGCAACAGGTAGCGGGGCCGTTCGAGTAGCGCCTCCATGACCCGCAAATAGTCACCGCCGCCGCGCAGCAGGCGTGTCAGCGGACCTTCTGCCCGGTGCAGTACCAGATAGTCTTCCATCAGGTGGAAACGCTCGGCCAGCCAGAACAGCAGTCGCCCCGCCAGACCATGGCCGCGAATGACGTCGTCCATGCCCGACCTGGCATCTGTCTCGACATGCCGATGAACGGGCATGCCCACCAGATGCGCAAGCACCTTGTCATCGAAATCGCGCATGTCGTGACCGACTGCCTGAGCCGGCTTGACCAACGCACTCTGCGCGATATTTTCGAGCCAGAAGCGCTGCAGCGCCGCCGTGTACAGCCACTGCCGCCCGGCCAGCCAGCCCGGCACGGGTGAGGCCTTTTGATTCACCAAGTGCATGTATGAGGGTGCCATGAGGAACTGGTAGGCGCGCCAGGCAGCATGCAAACCCATATGCCAGGCGGCTAATTCGAACCAGCCCAGCCCGCAGGCGAGGAACA
>JAABQX010000032.1 GCA_011391215.1 Rhodocyclaceae bacterium | reverse complement strand
CTCGGCGAGCTTCAGCAAATGACTGCGCCGGACATCCAGCGCTTCCCCGCAAACGTCCATCTGGTGATACCCACGCGGCCCTTCGCAGAAGCTCAGGTCATAGGCGGGACTGAGCACCCATTGCCCGTATTGGGTGAGCAGATAGGAAATATTCTTCGGATGGTCATCGCGATTGTTGAATAGCACATTGAACACGGCGCGCTCGTAGGCCTTTTGCACTTCACGTTCGTCCAGGGTCAGGAATCGCGTCGCCCGCAGGAAGGTCAGGTAGTCCACCGCGCCCGGCATGCGGAAATTGGCGTGCAACAGACCCGCCAGGGTATGGACCGGAACACGCAACCCGCCCGCCCGGTCGAAGCGGGCAACCCCGAATGCGGCAAGCTTCTTGTCCAGGTCGAAGCAACGCGTTTCCGGAACCGTCAATTGGCTGGCGCGTGCCAGCTCGGCATAGAGGTGTTCAATTGCGCAAACCTCCTTGTGTTCCTGTTCGGCTTGAAACTTCACCAGCCAGGGCTGTCCCCCGGGAAAGGGATGGGTCGCGATGCGGGCCGTGGCAGGGTCGTAATTCACCAGAACCTTGGGCCGCGCCCCATGCGGAGAACCGCCGAGGATCGCCAGGTCCTTGAGCATCTCGCTGTCCTTTCCGGCCACCAGAATCTGGGCCTGCTGGGCCAAGGCGAGGAGGCGTACATCCGCGTGGGGAATGTCGATCCCGCTGGCCGGCGCGAAACTCAGCGCGCCCAGCCCGCGCTGGCCAATGAAGGCCAAGCGGTCCAGCACCGACACTTGCGCAGGGTTCAAACCATTCTTGCGGAACAGACGGTCCATGAGCAGCATGCCCCAGCCATCCGGCAAGGCATCCGCTATCAGGCCGGGCAACCCCAGTTGGTGCGCAGGAAACTCCCCGTATGCGCCGGCCCGCAGCTTCAAGTGGCGTGGCGACAATTCAAGACCCTGCGCCAGCGCCTCGGGCGTGTATTCGAACAGGAGCGTATGACCTTCTTCCGCCAGCGTGGCCAACGGCCAGCGCTCGCCCCACCCTTCATAAAAGACGACCAGCTTCTTCATGATCGCCGCGCGGGCTTCGATGCCCGCTTGCGCGAGGTGGCCGCTTGCGCTTGTTCCAGCTGACGGATCGAAGTCACTTTCGACTCGAACAAGGGGGCCAACTCATCCACCAGGCCCAGGGCCATGACGATGCGCGTCCAGGACTCCAGCGAGGCTTGCCCCTTCGACTCGAGATTCTTGATCGTTCCGGGTGATACGCCGGCTCGCGCCGCCAGTTCCTTCTGCAGCAGGTTCCGCGCCAGCCGCTGGCTTTTCAGCCGCCGGCCTATTTCTGCACAAATCTCTTCGTGCGTTGCAAATACAAAGTCCAACATATTAACTTTATCGCCTATATTATCAATTTAATAGGCAATATTATACCGCTTATATTGTCGTAACCCTTCCGTCAGCCGAATTGCTTCCGGATCAATCCGCGCAGGAGACTCTGTAGCGGATTGCGATGCCCTCTCGGCCGCCAGGTCTTGACGTAGCGCATCCGGTAGGCGTCGAACTGGCTGCCATGCGGCGCTAGTTTGACCCCGGGCCGATTCAGCAACAACTTCAGGGTTTCCACCGCGGCCACCCCGGCACACATCTGGCAGGCGGCAATGCTCGACGGCCCCTTGTGGTTTTTTAAATCGATGCGGCTCATGTCGGCGACGTAGCCGCGCTGCAGCATCGCCGGCGATAGCCCGACCAGAAAGCGGATGGCCATGTCGAGGTCGTCCTTGCTCTCCGCAAACCCGAAATAGTCCTCGTAGGACATGCCGCCCGGGCCGAACACCAGCACGGCGGTGCCCAGACCCAATGGTGCAGCGGTCACCACCGGAATCCCTTTCTTCTCGCAGGCGGCGAAGGTCAGGCGGCGCGCATCAAAGGCAAAGAAATCGAGGCCATCTACGTAAACATCGACACCATCGAGAAAGTCGTCGATCGAATCCGTCTGCACGCCCTTCGGGAAGACGCGCAGATCGACCGCGGGGTTGATGTCGCGCAGCATCTCGCCGAGCACATCGAGCTTCGGGCGGTCCAGGCTGCTCATCGTTGCGCCGACCTGGCGATTGAAGTTGACGATGTCGAAGACGTCGAAGTCGGAAATCGTGAATTTTCCGATACCCAACCTGGCCAGCGTCAGCAGATGCACGCCACCGACCCCGCCGAGGCCGCCGATGCCGATGCGCGATTGTCTCAGCCGTGCCTGTTCGGCCTCCGTCACCCAGCCGATGTTGCGAGAAAACGCGGCATCGTAGTCAAATGTACGCATGTTCCACCCTTTTAATTAGCCTAATGGTATTAAACTGTCCAAACAATATCCGCATTCGGAATGATTGGCAATGATGACAGGCTTGCTCAGGGATATCAGACTCGCGCTGCGCAATCTCACTCGCAACGCCAGCCGCACGGTCGTGGCCATCGGCACCGTGGCGTGCGGCGTCGTCGCCTTTCTGCTGGCCGGCGGCTTCATCGAATGGAGCCTCATGTATGGCCGCGAGGAAACCATTCACTCCCAGCTCGGGCACGCCCAGATCGTGCGCCCCGACTACTTCGAGCGCGGCATCGCGGATCCTTATGCCTTCCTGCTGCCAGCCGAAGGCGAGACAAAATTAGATACGGTGGCGAGCGTCGTCTCGACCACTCCGCGCCTGGTCTTCAGCGGATTGGTCAGCTTGGGGGAAACCACGGTGCCATTTTCCGGCGAGGGTATCGACCCGGTACGCGAACGGCCGATCAGCAACCGCATCACCATCCTGCAAGGCCAGGACCTCGCCAATGACAAAGACAGCAAGGCCCTGCTCGGAGAAGGCCTGGCCAAGAACCTGGGGGCCAAACCCGGCGACAGCCTGGTGCTGCTGACCACCACCGCGAATGGCGGAGCCAACGCACGCGAAGTGACAGTCGCCGGCACCTTTGCCAGCGTGACCAAGGAATATGACGATTATGCGATCCGTTTGCCGATCTCGCTGGCACGCAAGCTGATGCGCGTGGAGGGCGCGACTTCCTGGGTCACGGTGCTCGACAAGACCGAATCCACATCGGCGTATGTCGCCGCCTTGCGCGCCAGACTGCCCGCCAAGGATTTCGAGGTCAAGGGATGGCGGGATCTGGCCGATTTCTACAACAAGACCGAGGCGCTGTTCACCAAGCAGGTCAATGTGATGAAGGTGATCATCGGCCTGATCATCATCCTGACGATCATGAACACCCTGACCATGAGCGTGATGGAGCGCACGACGGAAATCGGTACCAGTCTCGCCGTCGGTTTGCGCGGCACCCTGGTAATGCGCCTGTTCATCATCGAGGGGCTGATGATCGGCATTCTCGGCGGTCTCGTCGGCGTCGTACTGGGCTATCTGCTGGCCTTGGTCATTTCCTCCATCGGCATCCCGATGCCACCGCCGCCGGGCATGGCGCATGGCTATGTCGCGGAAATCATGGTTTCGCCGGCATTGGCACTGGATGCCGTCTTCCTTGCGTTCGTAACCACGCTGATCGCCAGCGCCCTGCCGGCCTGGAAGGCGGGCCGCATGAACATCGTCGACGCGCTGAGGTATAGCCAGTGAAACACCAGTTCCAGTTTGCACTACGCAACGTGTTCCGCCAGCGGGCGCGCTCGGCGGCGACGCTGATCGCCATCGCCGTCGGGGTCGCCGGCCTGATCCTCGCCGGCGGCTTCGTGCAGGACATCATCATTCAGCTTGGCGAGGCGATTATCCATGCCCAGACCGGCCATGTGCAGCTCACCAAGAAAGGCTTCCGCGAAGGCCGCACGCGCGCCCCGGAGGCTTATCTGATCGACCAGCCAAACGATAAAAAAGTCGGCGCTGGCAAGACGGCGGGCGTTGACAGGGTATTTGCCCGCTTGAATTTTTCCGGCGTCATCAACAACGGCAAGCGCGATCTCGGCATCATCGGCGAAGGCATCGAACCCGATGCAGAAGGCCAGGTCGGCACCTACCTGCAATACACCGGAGGACGCGCGCTCACTGCGCAGGATGTGGATGGCATCGTCGTCGGCCAGGGCGTGGCAAAGTCCCTCGGCATCAAGATCGGCGACCGGGTTAACCTCGTGATCAGTCTTTCCCAGGGCGCGGTAAACACCTTGGACTTCGAACTGATCGGCGTCTTCCAGAGCTTCTCGAAGGAGTTCGACGCCCGGGCAGTGCGTATTCCACTGCCAGCAGCGCAGGAACTGATGGATACGCCGGGCGCCCATGTCCTGGTGGTGATGTTGCAGCAAACCGGGGATACCGACCGGGTCGCGGCCGAATTGGATGCTGCCTTCGGTCCGCAGGGCTTTGAAGTGGCGCGCTGGAACAAACTCTCGGATTTCTATGAAAAGACTGTCGACCTCTACACGCGCCAGTTCGGCGTGTTGCAACTGATCATCCTGCTGATGGTGCTGCTCAGCGTGGCGAACAGTGTGAATATGAGCATCTTCGAGCGCACGCGCGAGTTCGGTACCGTCATCGCGCTCGGCACCCGCCCCACCATGGTATTCCGCTCCGTGTTGATGGAATGCACGATTATCGGGCTGCTCGGCGCATTGCTCGGCATGATCCTCGGCATCCTGATGGCGCTGGGCATTTCTGCCGTCGGCATCCCCATGCCGCCGCCGCCCAACGCAAACCTCGGCTATACGGCGGAAATCCGGCTCATGCCCTGGCAGATCGCAGCGGCCGGACTGATCGGCTTCGCGGCTACCTTCATCGCTGCCATCCGACCGGCACTGCGGGTGTCGAAGATCGACGTGGTCGAGGCGCTGCGCTACGGTACCTGAACCGGCGACTCAGCCGGGAAAGCCCTGCGGGTTTCGGGATTGCCAGCGCCAGGCGTCGGCGCACATGGCGGACAGATCCTTCTCTGCCTGCCAACCAAGCAGTTCCTTAGCCAGCGTCGGATCGGCGTAGCACTCGGCGATGTCGCCGGCGCGGCGCGGCGCGATGCGATAGGGCACGGCACGGCCGCTGGCCGCCTCGAAGGCCCGCACCATCTCCAGCACGGAATAGCCACGACCGGTACCGAGATTGACTGTCAATAAATTAGGTAAATTAGGGGACAGACCACGGTTTTCAGATTCATAAAACCGTGGTCTGTCCCCTAATTTTTGCAGGGAGAGAGCGACCAGCGCCGCGAGATGCCCTTTCGCCAGGTCGACGACATGAATGTAGTCGCGCACGCCCGTGCCATCCGGCGTCGGGTAGTCGTCGCCGAAGACCGACAGACAGGCGAGCTTGCCAACGGCGACCTGGGCCACATAGGGCATGAGGTTGTTGGGGATGCCGTTGGGGTCCTCGCCGATCAAGCCGGAAGCGTGGGCGCCCACCGGGTTGAAGTAGCGCAACAGGCCAATGCGCCACGTACTGTCACTTGTGGCGACGTCGCGCAGGATGTCCTCGATCATCAGCTTGGAACGGCCGTAGGGGTTGGTCGCCGACAAGGCCGCGGTTTCCCGGATCGGCACTTCGTCGGGGTCGCCGTAAACGGTCGCGGAGGATGAAAACACGATGGTCTTGACCCCGGCTTCGTCCATCGCCTGGAACAGGGCAATACTGCCCTCGACATTGTTGCGGTAATACAGCAATGGCTTGCTGACCGACTCACCGACGGCCTTCAGGCCGGCAAAATGGATGACGGCCGCGCATCCTTCCAGCGCCGCGACCATCGCTGCACGGTCACGAATGTCGGCTTCCAGAAATTCGGGGCGGCTACCGCAGATCGTCTCGATGCGATCGAGCACGGCGAGCTTGCTGTTGGACAGGTTGTCGACAATCCTGACTCGATGTCCCACCTCGATCAGTTCGATACAGGTGTGGCTACCAATGTAGCCCAGTCCGCCGGTAACCAGATACTTTGCCATCCCCATCCCTTCCTTCCGCCGTGTATGCCAAGATGTCGGATTATCTTACACATCCTCGAATCTGCCTTTAGTATAAACCCGCCCCAAATGCATTCGAAGTTTCAGTTTCATCTCTAACTGCTTACCAGGAGACCAATGATAACCGTGGCCGCTTTATCACTCATAAATAGGCCCAAGAATTGCTTTAGCTTTAGATTAGGCATCCTTGTGGGATGGAATACAGTAAAGCCGTTTGATATCTCACAATCTGTCTGGTTACAGGGGATTCGATAGCATGGGGATTTTTGTGCTGCAGTCAGTAAAGGAAGTATCTTAGTGAGTACCCATCAAATGCAAGGATGGCTGACTGCCGCAAGCGCCCTTCTATGTCGAACGCTCTGCCGTACTGCCGCCAGGGAGCAGGATTTTCTCGCTTTGCTGGATCATCTTGACGAGGGTGTACTGATCCTCGACGAAACGGGATGCATCTTGCACGCCAACCGTGCCGCCCAGTCGATCTATCCTACCAGCGAGACAATACTCACTGGGGCCATGTTTGACGAGCTTGCCGGCAATGCGGGTGCCGTGGCCGCGCTCGACTTCGGCATGCAGGCAGCCCTGAATGGCGGCTCCCAGATTATCGAAGTGCGGGACCAGCCGGTACTGGACCAGCCCTATTCCCGGGAAATCAGCCTCGCCAGCGGCCAGTACGGAAACAAACGTGTGGTGATTGCCGTCGTTCGCAACTTTGCCGACTTTGACCAGATGGGTGAAAACTCGCCCGAGGCGGCCGCATTCCTTGAGGTGACCAATGATGCGGTCATGATCACCGACCTTTCCGGCAAGATCACCTTCGTCAATCCGGCTTTTTCGGCGATGACGGGCTATTGCGCCGATGAGGTGATCGGGCAGACCCCCCGTATGCTAAGTTCGGACAAGCAGGATGACGAGTTCTATGACCAGGTCTGGGGCTGTCTCCTGAAGAACGGCGGATGGGAAGGTGATGTCAGCAACCGCCGCAAGAGCGGTGAAACTTTCATCCAGCATGAAACCATTTCCGCGATCCGCGACCAGCATGGCAACCCCACAAAATTCATCACCATTCTCAACGACATCAGCGACAAGCGGCGCCTGGAAAGCGAAATTGAGCACCGGGCAAATCACGACACCCTGACCGGCCTGGCGAACCGCAACCTGCTCATCGAACGCCTCGGCCAATCGATCAAGCGGGGACGACGCCAGGAGGAAACGACGGCTGTCCTGTTCATCGACCTTGATCACTTCAAACGCGTGAATGACAAGCTGGGGCACTCCTACGGAGACAAGTTGCTGCAGGAAGTCTCCATCCGTCTTCAGCAATGCGTGCGCGAAGCCGATACGGTCGCCCGCCAGGGTGGCGACGAATTCGTGATCGTACTGCACAAGATCAAGGATATCGATGAAGCAGCCCACGTTTCCGAAAAAGTTATTGCCGCTTTGTCTCTCCCGTTTTCTCTCGATGGCACGATCTCGACATCGATAGGCGCCTCGATTGGCATCGCCGTGTTTCCTAACGATGGCAGCAATGTCGACACCTTGTTCCGCAATGCCGATCTCGCCATGTATCGGGCAAAATCGCTTGGGCGTAACGGCTACCAGTTCTTCGAACCCGAGATGACGCAAAGCACCATCGATCGCAGGCGACTGTTCGACGAAATGCGGGCCGCCCTCGCCCAGAACGAATTTCAGCTTCATTACCTGCCGGTCTTTGATCTGCGCACCGACTCCCTGGTCAGTGCTGAAGCCCTGCTCCGTTGGAACCACCCCCTGCGCGGCACGCTCGAACCTGGCGAGTTCATCACGCTCGCCGAGGAATCCGGCCTAATCGATGAAATCGACCGCTGGGTATTCACCACGGCGTGCAGCCATCTGCGTCACTGGTGCGATTTGGGGCTCGACCTGACAATGAGTGTGGCCGTCAACCTGACTGGCCGCAATATCCTCGACAACTTCTCGCTGACATGGCTGCAGGCGATGCTTGCGACACACGGACTGAACACAAAGCAGATACACCTCGAAATCAACGAAAAGTTACTGCTCGAGGAACAACTGGGCAGCGACCGCTGGGTTTCTGACTTGCGCAACCGGGGCTTCTCGATCGTGCTGGACGACTTCGGCACCGGTTATTCTTCCCTGTCTCGACTGAAGGAACTACCCGTCGACATCATCAAGATCGACCGATCTCTGGTCGCCCAGATGACGCGGGACACCCGCAGCGAGAACATGGTGCGCGCCATCTTGTCTCTTGCCAAGGCTTTCGACACCAAAGTGATTGCCGAGGGCGTCGAGAATGATGCGCAGATCACCATGCTCAATGAAATGGGCTGCCATCTGGTGCAGGGCTATCATCTGTCTCGCCCACTGCATGCGGACAAATTCAGCAAATGGGCCATCGGCGAACAGACCTCAAAAATTCTGTGAGGGCTCCATCGCCGAGTTAGGCTGTCAGTTTCTTGTTTGTCTGGATTCCGGTAGCGGCTTGGGTTGAAACTCAGCGATATTATTCGCTACTACCTTGTAGCCGGTCAGATAGACGCCGGAGAATTTTGCCAACATTGCTCTTGGGTAGTGGCTCGGTTCGGAACTCAATGATCTTCGGCACCTTGTAGCCAGTCAATTGCTTCTGGCAGTGGGCGGTTAGCTCCGCAGCAGTAAGGGCCGGATCCTTCCTTACCACGACAGCCTTGACCACTTCGCCCGACCTTTTATCCGGCGCGGCGATTACTGCAACTTCGAGAACGCCCGGATGCATCATAATTACATCCTCGACTTCGTTAGGATAAACGTTGAATCCCGAGACCAGAATCATGTCTTTCTTACGGTCGGTGATCTTGACATAGCCCTTTTCGTCCATAAAGCCCATGTCACCCGTTCGGAACCAGCCATCTGCCGTGAAAGCCTTGGTGGTTTCGTCAGGCAGGTTCCAGTAGCCTCGGGTCACCTGGGGACCGCGAATGCTGATCTCGCCGACTGAGCCAAGGGGCAATTCCTTGCCTTCCTCGTCCAGCAAGGCTACCTCAGTGGAGGGAATCGGCAGGCCGATGGTTCCGGTCCAGTCGATGATGTTGAGCGGGTTGGAGATGGCGACCGGCGAGGTTTCTGTGAGACCGTAACCCTCGATGATCGGCACCCCCGTCACCTGCTTCCATTGCTCTGCCACCACGCGCTGCACGGCCATTCCGCCGGCGGATGTTACCTTCAGCGTATGCGCGGCCAATGCGGAAAAGCCGGGCGCGTTGAGAAGAGCGTTGTACAGCGTATTGACACCGATCATCACCGTAAAGCGCGCTTTTTTGAGATCCGTGATGAAGCCAGTCATATCGCGCGGATTGGTAATCAGGATGCTTTGTGCGCCAATCTTGATGAACACGAAGCTTAGCGTCAGGGCATAGACGTGGCACAGCGGCAGCGGCAAGATGACCGTTTCCGCACCTTCGTCGAGATCGCGTGCGATCCAGGCCGAGACCTGCTGCAGATTGGCCACCATATTGCCGTGTGTAAGGATGGCGCCCTTCGCCACCCCGGTCGTGCCGCCGGTGTATTGCAAAAAGGCTACGTCATCGTGGTTCAGTGCCACGTCCTTGAGTTGATGCCGCTTGCCCGTCTGTAGCGCCTGATTCAGCCCCGATGCGCCCGGAATGCTCCAGGCCTTCACCATCTTTTTCATATGTTTCACGACAAAGTTGGTGAGCAAGGCCTTGCCGATGGGAAATAAGTCCCCTATCTGAGTCGTGATCACCTTCTTCACGGGTGAATTGCCGAGAACTTGCTGCAGGGTATGTGCGAAGTTCTCCAGCACCACGATCGTTGTGGCACCAGAGTCGCGCAGCTGATGTTCCAACTCCCGCGCTGTATACAAGGGGTTGATGTTGACCACGGTAAGGCCCGCGCGCAGCGCACCGAATAAAACCACCGGATACTGCAGCAGGTTAGGCAGCATGATGGCTAGCCGCTCACCCTTGGCAAGGTTGAGCGCGTTTTGCAGGTAGGAGGCAAAGTCGCGGCTCAAACCGTCCAGTTCTCCGTAACGCATCGAAACGGACATGTTGCGGTAGGCTGGAAGCGGGTAAAACTTGCGGCAACTTTTTTCGAAAACGTCTTTCAGCGATGCGTACTCGTGAATGTTGATCTCCGCAGGAATACCATTCGGATACTGTTTGAGCCAGATCTTATCCATGACCTCACCTACGCGCGTTGTTGAAATACGTTCGAGTCACCCCGGTGTGATGGCTATCAAGTGACACCTTGAGAGCCATACGCCTGGATGAGTCAATCATGCTGACAAATATTACATGGACAGAGAGGCTCTCGGTCAGGCAGGCGGCGAAGCGGCTCAACCATTGGACTCTATCAGTTCCGACTGACGTCAGTTGTCATGCTGACTATTCATAGACACCTGCCTGTCGTTCCGGGTCACCTTGCGGTGAGTCCATATAAAGACTATATTAGGTCTCATCTATACATCGGGAACATGACCATGCGCTACTCCACTCAAGTCAAACCGATCAGCTACCTGAAAGCCAATGCCGCCGAAGTCTTGGCCCAACTAACCATAGGGCGTGAGCCGCTCGTCATCACGCAGAATGGGGAAGCCAAGGCAGTCATCCAGGATGTGGCCTCTTACGAGGAGACGCAGGAAACGCTGGCGCTGCTGAAGATCCTTGCGCTGGGCAATGCAGAAATCGAAGTGAACAAAGTGAAGTCTGTGGGTCAGGTTGTCGCAAGGTTACGGGCTAAACAGGCTACCAAGTAATGGCTGGCCGCAAATACGAGGTGCTGCTCACCGAGGGCGCCGAGCAGGATCTGGAGTCGATTTACGACTACATCGCCGGATTCGACTGCAAGACCAATGCCGACCATGTCTTGGATCATTTGCTGGGGGTCGTTGAGAGCCTGTCTGCTTTTCCCGAGCGCGGTGCTTATCCCAAGGAACTGATCGCGCTCGGTATTCGAGATTATCGCCAGACGGCATTCAAACCCTACCGAGTGATATATCGTGTGATCGGACAGAAGGTATATATCTACTTGATCGCCGATGGCCGGCGCGATATGCAGTCCCTGCTGGCGCGTCGCCTGCTTGGGGCCTGACAGCAGAAGTGCATCATTCCGCAGGTATCTACAGACTCGCTCTCTGGCCCCATTTGCGAGTTATTTGGTTGTAAACCGCACGCCACCAGAACACCAAAGCCCGGACATGCTCCGGGCTTTTTCTTGCCGCGTAGGCAAAAAATCGGCGCTGGCGGGACGGCACCGTGCGTGATGATTCAGCTTGCCTTAATCCCCTACCCGGGTGCGGTGTTACGTATACTGGGCGCCGAGATCAGCTGCGGCTGCACCCATGCCATCATCACTCACGATTATTGAGAGAACAACAATGACAATGAACCACCTCGACGCGGAACGGCAACGTATCAGCGAAGCACGCCATCACGATCCTTTTGCCATCCTCGGGCGCCATCCGGATGGCGACGCTGTTGTCGTGCGCGCATTTATTCCCCATGCAGCGGAAGTTTACATCGCTGAGGGCGGCATGCCATTGGTGCGCCTGTCGGATAGCGATCACTTCGAGTGGCGCGGTGACGGTCAGGCCCTGCCGGCGCATTACAGCCTGGTCTGGCGCGACCAGCACCATCGCGAACACATCGCGCGTGATCCCTACACCTTTGCCCCGCAAGTCGGCGACCTCGACCTGCACCTGTTCGGCGAAGGCCGCCACCGCCATGGCTTCCGTTTCCTCGGTGCGCGCGAACACGAGGTAGATGGCGTCGGCGGCGTGCTGTTCGCCGTCTGGGCGCCGAACGCCGAGCGCGCCAGCGTGGTCGGCGACTTCAACAACTGGGACGGGCGACGCCACCAGATGCGCGTGCGCGGCGGCAGCGGCATCTGGGAACTGTTCATCCCCGACCTCGATCCGGGCCATGTCTACAAATATGAACTGCGCAATCGCCACAGTGGCGATGTCCTGCTCAAGGCCGATCCCTATGGCCAGCGCTCCGAACTGCGCCCGCGTACCGGCTCGATCATTCCTGCCAGCGACAGCTATACATGGGGGGACGGCGCCTGGATGGAGCGCCGCCGCACCCATGACTGGCAGCACACGCCGATGTCGGTCTATGAACTGCATCTGGGTTCCTGGCAACGCGATCCGGAAGGTGAATTCCTCAACTATCGGGACGCGGCAAAGCGCATCGTGGATTACGTCAAGGACATGGGCTTCACGCACATCGAACTGATGCCGATTACCGAGCACCCCTTCGATCTTTCCTGGGGCTACCAGACCACGGGCTACTTCGCGCCGACCAGCCGTTTCGGCGACCCGGACGATTTTCGTTTCTTCATGGACCACTGCCACCAGAATGGCATCGGCGTCCTGCTCGACTGGGTGCCTGCGCATTTCCCCAAGGATACCCATGGCCTCGCCCGCTTCGACGGCACGCCGCTGTATGAGCACGCCGACCCGCGCCTCGGCGAACACATGGACTGGTCGACGCTGATCTTCAACTTCGGCCGCAACGAGGTGAAGAGCTTCCTGCTGTCGAGCGCCATCTACTGGCTGGAGGAAATGCACATCGACGGCCTGCGCGTGGATGCCGTCGCCTCGATGCTCTACCTCGACTATTCGCGCAAGGAAGGCGAGTGGATCCCGAACCAGCACGGTGGCCGCGAAAACCTCTCCGCCATCGAATTCCTGCGCGAGCTCAACATGGCGACGCATGACCAGTGTCCGGGCATCCTGATGATCGCGGAAGAATCGACCTCATGGCCGCAAGTCAGTCGCCCGACCTATGTCGGCGGTCTGGGTTTCGACATCAAGTGGAACATGGGCTGGATGAACGACACCCTGCGCTACATGGTGCAAGAGCCGATTTACCGCCAGTATCACCAGGGCATCCTGACCTTCAGCATGCTCTATTGCTTTACCGAGAACTTCATGCTGCCCTTCTCGCATGATGAAGTGGTGCATGGCAAGCAGTCGATGCTGCACAAAATGCCCGGCGACGAATGGCAACGACACGCCAACCTGCGCACGCTCTACGCCTACCAATTCACCCATCCCGGCAAGAAGCTGCTGTTCATGGGTACCGAGTTCGGCCAGGGACGGGAGTGGGACAGCGCCGGCGTGCTGGACTGGTACGTGCTTGAGTATCCCCTGCATCAGGGCATGCAACGCATGGTGCGGGATCTGAACCACCTTTACACGAACAGCGCTGCGCTGCACCGCTATGAGTTCGACTGGCAGGGCTTCGAATGGATCGACTGCAATGACGCCCAGCAGTCGGTGATCAGCTATCTGCGCAAGGGCCATGACGGCGAGTTGATGGTGGTCGTCATCAACCTCACCCCGGTGACACGGCGCAATTACCGGATCGGCGTGCCCTTGCCCGGCGGCTATCGCGAGGTATTCAACTCCGACTCTGAGTTCTACGGCGGCAGCAACATCGGCAATGGTTGTAACCCGCTGCAGGCCGAAGAGTCGAACTGGATGAACCGCAGCCATTCCCTGGCGCTGACGCTGCCCCCGCTGGCGGGCATCGTCCTGGCCTACGAGAAGCAAAGCTGAAGCCAATGACCGAACAGGCGATCCTTGTCAGGCCGGGAAAACCGTACCCCCAAGGGTCGACTTGGGATGGCAAGGGGGTGAACTTCGCCCTCTTTTCAGAACACGCGGAAAAAGTCGAGCTATGCCTGTTCGATGCACGCGGCCGGCGTGAAACCGCGCGGATCGAGATGCGCGAACAGACCGACCTGGTGTGGCATTGCTATCTGCCGGGCGCAAAGCCGGGGCTATTATATGGTTACCGGGTTTACGGCCCCTACCAGCCGCAACATGGACACCGCTTCAACCCCAACAAGCTGCTGATGGATCCGCATGCCAAAGCGGCGGCGGGGAAGTTGCGCTGGACCGATGCCCACTTTGCCTACAAGATCGGTGCCAAGCAGGAAGACCTGTCTTTCGACTGGCGCGACAATGCCCCGGCCATGCCCAAATGCCAGGTGATCGATCCATCGTTTGACTGGGAAGACGACCGGCCTCCAGACACCGACTGGAACGACACGATCATCTACGAGTTGCACGTCAAGGGGTTCACCGCGCTGCATCCTGACATACCGGCGGCATTGCGCGGAACCTACTCCGGCCTCGCCAGTACACCGGCCATTGAGCATCTGCAACGCCTCGGGGTGACTGCCGTGGAACTGATGCCGGTGCATTGCTTCGTGGATGACCGGCATCTGCTGGAGCGGGGACTGCACAACTACTGGGGCTACAACTCCCTGGGATTTTTTGTGCCGGACCGGCGCTATGCGGCGACAGACGATGCGGTCAATGAATTCAAGACGATGGTCAAGAAGCTGCACCGTGCCGGCCTCGAGGTCATCCTGGATGTGGTGTACAACCACACGGCCGAAGGCAACCACCTCGGCCCCACCTTCAGTCTGCGCGGCATCGACAACGCCGCCTATTACCGCCTGACGCAAGACAATCCGCGCTTCTGCATGGATTACACCGGCTGCGGCAACACCCTCAACATGATGCAGCCGCGTGCGCTGCAATTGATCATGGATAGCCTGCGCTACTGGGTGCAGGAAATGCATGTGGACGGCTTCCGCTTCGATCTGGCGGCGGCGCTGGCGCGGGAACTTCATGAGGTAGACCGACTCGGTGCCTTTTTCGACATCATCCATCAAGATCCCGTGCTTTCGAAGGTGAAGCTGATTGCCGAGCCCTGGGATCTGGGCGAAGGCGGCTACCAGGTAGGCAACTTCCCGGTCGGCTGGACCGAGTGGAATGCCAAGTATCGCGACGCGGTACGCGCCTACTGGAAAGGCGAAGGAGGGAAAATCGGCGACCTCGCCTACCGCCTCACCGGGTCGAGTGACCTGTATGCTCACAACGGCCGCCGGCCCTACGCGAGCATCAACTTCATCACCGCCCATGACGGGTTTACCCTGAACGACCTGGTCAGCTTCGAACAGAAACTCAACCTGGCGAATGGCGAGAAAAACCGCGACGGGGACAACAACAACCTGTCCTGGAATTGCGGTGTCGAGGGACCGACCGACAAGCCGGATATCCTTGCCCTGCGCGCCCGGCAAATGCGCAACTTCCTGGCCACGCTGTTTCTTTCCCAGGGCGTGCCGATGCTGCTGTCGGGCGATGAACTGGGACGCACCCAGCAGGGCAACAACAATGCCTATTGCCAGGACAATCAGGTCAGTTGGCTCGACTGGACGCTTAAGCCGGAAGATGCTGAGTTGCTGGCGTTTGTCCGGCGCATGATCGAGTTGCGCAAAACCCACCCCGCGTTTCGCCGGCGCAGCTTTTTCCAGGATCAGCGGATACGCGGAAGAATCAAGAACATCCTCTGGCTGAACCCCGACGGGCTGGAAATGGGCGACGACGAATGGAACCTGGGGTTCGCCCGCTGTCTCGGCATGTATCTCGCTGGTGACGCGATCGGCGAGGTCGACAAAAACGGTATTGCTGTTGTGGACGACGATTTCCTGCTCATGTTGAACGCCTCCCCCGACGAGATTCCTTTTACCCTGCCGGGCTTTCGTGCGAACGTGCGCTGGCAAACACTGGTTGATACGAGCGTGATATCCGCCCAGACAACCCTCAGGCGTTATGCGCGGGGCAGCGCCTATCCGCTGCAGGGACGCTCACTGGTCCTGCTGCGCCTGCCCGGGCAACACTAACTTTTCTGATTCGGCAGGTAACGAGACATGGGGCAAGCACCCGACACCTTCATCGAGATAGAAAACCTGCACTTCGCCTTTGGCGAGCGGCAGATTTTCAAGGGGATCAACTTGAGCGTTCCGCGCGGCAAGGTGGTATCGATCCTCGGCGTCGGTGGCTCCGGCAAAAGCACCCTGCTGCGGCTGATCGGCGGGCAACTGCGGCCTGATCAAGGCTGCGTCAAGGTCGATGGCCGCGTCGTCCATGAGATGGGCCAGCGGGAGCTGTATGAGTTGCGGCGGCATATGGGCCTGATGTTTCAGGCCGGCGGCCTGTTCAGTGATCTTTCGGTGTACGACAATATTGCCTTCCCGATTCGCGAACTCACCAGCATCCCGGAGGAACTGATTCACGATCTGGTGATGATGAAGCTGCATGCGGTCGGCCTGCGCGGCGCCTCCGACCTGATGCCGAACGAGCTCTCGGGCGGCATGTCCCGACGAGTGGCGCTTGCGCGGGCGATCGTCCTCGACCCGCAACTGGCAATGTATGACGAGCCGTTCGCCGGTCTTGATCCGATCTCGCTGAATGTCATCGCCCAGCTCATCCGGCGTCTCAACGATGCGCTGAACGTAACTTCCATCGTGGTGACCTACGACGTTTCCGAGTCGCTGAAGATCGCCGACTACGGTTACCTGATCCACGATGGCGTCGTGCAGGCGGAAGGTACGCCGGATGCGCTGATGACATCAGCAGCGCCCTTCGAAACCCAGTTCCTGCATGCCCAGCCCAACGGGCCCATCCCCTTCCACATGGAAAGCCCGCCTTATCTGGAAGATCTGGGCATCGACCTCGCATCGTTAAAAGTCGGCCCTGGCGATACGGCATTCCCCCGGCAAGACGCCGCACGCTTGTACCTGATGGCAAACCCGGTAAAAACCCAGGAAGAGACGGGCGGCAGTGCCGCGACAATGCAAAAGTTCCTGATCGCCAATCCCAAAGGGGGCGCCGGGAAAAGCACGCTGGCCACCAACCTGGCCGGCTGGCTGGCCAAGTCCGGCTTGCGCGTGATGCTCGGGGATATCGACCGCCAGCAGTCCTCGCTTGACTGGCTGAAAGTGCGTCCTTCGACGCTGCCACATATCGCAACTTGGGACATCCGGCCGGGCGAGCGGGCACGGCCGCCCAAGGACGTTACCCACATCGTACTGGACACCCCGGGCGGCTTGCATGGCAAGAAACTCGATCAGGTCGTGTGTATCGTCAATCACGTCATCGTGCCGATCCAGGCTTCCCTGTTCGACATCTACGCGACACGCCGTTTCCTGGAAGAACTGCTGGCATCGCGCGCACAACATAACCCGGACTTGCGCATCGCCCTCGTCGGCATGCGCATCGACCCGCGCACCCGCGCTGCCAGCGAACTGGAGCGCTTCCTCGCCGGCACGGGATTGCCGATCATTGCCTACCTGCGCAGCACGCAGAATTATGTGCAGACCACCGCGCATGGCATGACGATCTTCGACCTGACGCCCGCGCAAGGTGCGCATGACTGGCGGCAATGGGAACCCTTATTACAGTGGATCGATGGGGATTGATCCAGATTGCCGCCGGTGAACTTTTTTTCACGGCAAGGCTTGCGCTCCGCAAAAAAACTGGACAAAATCAATTCTCAGTAACGTTTGATTCAAAACCCCACAACCTCAGGAGGAAGCAACCCAATGGATATGATTCGCAGAACCGTGCTCAAGAGCGCAGGCGCCACGGGCGTCGTGGCAGGGCTCCTGGCCACCGGCATGCTCAAGCCCACCCTGGCCTATGCCGACGACTGGAACAAGGCGGCTTTTGAAGCCAAAAACATGGACGGCGCGCTCGACGGGATTGGGGCCAAAGGGGCTGCCGACAACAAGGATCTCCTCGTAAAAGCCCCCGAGATCGCCGAAAACGGTGCGGTCGTTCCCGTCGATGTCACCAGCAACATCCCGAACACTACATCGATCGCTTTCCTGATCGCCAAGAATCCCTCCCCGCTGGCAGCTCAGTTCGAATTCTCGAACGGCGCGGTGGCTGACGTTTCCGTGCGTCTCAAGTTTGCCGAGACCTCCATCGTCCGCGTGGTCGCCAAGGCCGATGGCAAGTTCTATAGCGCCCAGCGCGAAGTCAAAGTCACTGCCGGCGGTTGTGGCGGCTAATTCAACCGCATATCACCGCATACAACCGAATTAAGAGAGGAAAGCAACATGGCAGATCCGATGAAAATCCGCGCCCAGATGAAGGGCGATGTCGCTGAAGTACGCGTATTGATGAGTCACGCGATGGAAACCGGTACGCGCAAAGAGGCCGATGGCAAGCTGGTCCCGGCCCACCACATCCAGAACATGACCGTGGCCCTGAATGGCAAAACGGTCATTGCCGGCCAGATCGCCGGCTCCGTGTCGAAGAATCCGGTCTTCGGCTTCAAGGTCAAGGGCGCCAAGGCCGGCGACAAAGTCGCCGTCAGCTGGATCGATAACAAAGGCGACAAGCGTACCGACGAAGCAGCCGTCGCCTGAGTCCGTAATTGGTTGCGGTTGAAAGGGAAAGGGAGAGCGATTGCTCTCCCTTTTTTAATTTGCGCGGTGCTCAGCTACCCAGCGACAAAAATAAATGGAATAAACCGGCAGCCTGCAGCGTCTTAACATCAACAATCCCTTACAAGGCAGGCCTTGAGTGAGTCTTCTGAGCTTCTTTGGTCGTACGCGACAGTTCGAAAGCCAAGTGGCAGAAAGCCGCTCCCGACTGTGGCGGCTTGCCTATGCGTGGTGCCACAGCCGCCATGTCGCCGACGACCTGGTGCAAGACACCCTCGCCAAGGCGCTGGTGCGGCACAACCAGCTGCGTGATCCGGCCGCGCTATCCGGCTGGCTGTGCAGCATTCTGGCAAATTGCTGGCACGATCATCTGCGCAGCCGCAAGGAAGCGACGGATATCGACGATGTCGATGAATGCGAATTGCCTGAGTCAGAACAACCCGACGACGGCTACGCGCAAAACGAGATCGTGCGACGTGTCCGTCAGGCCGTGGCCCTGTTGCCCACAGGGCAACGTGAAGTCGTCACGCTGGTCGATCTCGAAGAAATGTCCTACGCCGAGGTGGCAACGACTCTCGACATTCCCATCGGCACGGTGATGAGCCGCCTCTCCCGCGCCCGCACCACCCTGCGCGACAAGCTCAAGGATCGCACTACGTGCACGGTAGCTCCTGCGGGTACTGCTGGTACTACGGGTACTACTGGTACTGCTGGAACTGCGGCTATTTACCGCCTGCACGGTTAAGAGACCCACCCCATGAACACTCACGTCTCCGACGAAATCCTCAACGCCCATATCGACAACGAGCTCGACCCGGTGGAACGCAACGCCCTGCTCGAGCGCATCGCGAACGATGCCGACCTGCGCGCGCGCGCCTGCGAACTCTGGCAACTGAAACAAGTGCTGCGGGGCGCCTATCCCCTGCCCCCGCAAAAGTCGGCGCTGGCGGGACGGCGCAATCGCGCATTCGCCGGCCCCGCCTGGCCTCACGCCCTGGCGGCCTCCCTGCTGCTGGCCGTGGGCAGCTTCTCGGGCTGGTTCATGCACGACAAGGTGGAGGCCCAGGGAGTTCCCGCGCGTCAGATCGAAGCAATCCGCGCCGAGAGCGGGCGCGTCGTGCTCCACCTGTTTTCTGATGAACCGGCACGTATGGAAGCAGCGCTGCGCATGGCCGAGCAATTGGCCAACACACATGACAAGACCGGCCAGCCATTACGTGTCGAATTCCTTGCCAACGGCCCCGGGCTGCATTTGTTGCGCGTGGGCGGCTCCCCCTATGCCGCAAGAATCGCCGACTTGCGGCGCACGCACAACAATTTGCGCCTGCTGGCGTGCCATGAAGCGATGGAACGCATGCACGAGCGCGGCCTGAATGTCGTACTTTTACCGAATGTCGAAATCGCCCCCTCCGCCGAGGGCCAGCTTGCCCAGCGTCTGACGCAAGGCTGGCGCTATGTGCAGGTTTGAAACCGATTTGCTTTTTGTATTACCAATGTAATAGAGTTAATGGCCGGAACAAAAAGAAACAACCCCAAACAAACAATGGAGGAGACTATGAAACGACTTATCGCCGGAATGCTGGGCGGACTGCTGGTCATGGGTGGTGCAGCAGCCCAGACCGACAAAAAGCCGGCCAGCAAACCTGCCGCCAAGCCGGCGGCACAAGCAGTACAAGCGGCTCCTGCAGCCGAAGTGAAGGATGCCGCGACGCTGGAATTCGAGAAGTTCCGCGCCGAAATGGAAGACAGCAACCCAGCCGAACTCTTCGAAATGAAGGGTGAGGAACAATGGAAAGCCAAGCGCGGCCCGAAAAATGTCTCGCTCGCCGAAAGCTGCGATCTCGGCAAAGGCGTCGGCCAGGTCGCAGGCGCCTATGTGATTCACCCGCGCTATTACGCCGATGCCAACGCGGTGATGGATCTCGAGCGCCGCGTTGTCTGGTGCATGGTCGAGAAACAGGGCTTCAAGTTCGACGACATCGCCAAGAAGCCTTTCGCCGATTCAAATTCCACGCCCGACATCACCAATCTGGTGACCTATGTCGCCACGCACTCGAAAAACATGAAGATCGCCGTTCCCCTCGACGACCCGAAGGTGCGCGATGCCTTCGAGACCGGCAAGGCCATGGCCGCCTACCGTGCCGGACCCTACGATTTCTCCTGCAACACCTGCCACAGTGGGGACGGCAAGCGCATCCGCATGCAGCAATTGCCCAACATCAGTACGCCTGAAGGCGCCATCAAGGGCGTGCAAGGCTGGCCGGGCTACCGCATGACCGGCGGCGTCATGCTCACCCATCAATGGCGCATGACCGACTGTTTCCGCCAGCAACGCTTCCCCCAACCCAAATACGCTTCCGACGCGATCGCGAATTTGCTCACCTACATGATCGGCACCGCCAACGGCCTGGAGTACAAGGGCCCGGGCATCAAGCGTTAATCCGGAGACAGACATGACTAAGAAAATCATCCTGCTGGCCGCCATGACGGCCCCGTTTATGATCGCCGCCCAGCCGGCCAATGCCGAAGGTGATTACAGCGCCAAGGCCATCGAAGTTTTCAAGAAGGACTTCCAGCCGCGTGGGCAGGCATCCATCGACCGCCTCGCCGAGGATGGCCTGCAGGCAATCTGCAATCGCACGGGCAACAATCCATCACCGCAGAGTGCCAAACAGTTGGAAGCCGACCAGATGTCCAGCATCAAACATCCCGCCGACGGCAAACTGATGGGTGACTGGAAAGAAGGCGAAAAACTCGCGCAAAGCGGCCGCGGCTTCACCTGGACGGACGACCCCGGTCTGCCGGTAGGCGGTAACTGCTACAACTGCCATCAGATCAGCCCGAAGGAAACCTCCTACGGCACGATCGGCCCGAGCCTCTATCAGTTCGGCAAACTGCGTGGCACATCGGAAGAAATCCAGAAATACACCTACAACAAAATCTTCAATGCCAAAAGCTACAACGCCTGCTCCGAAATGCCGCGCTTCGGCCATGTTGGTGCGCTCAAGCCGGAGCAGATCAAGCATCTGGTCGCGCTGCTGCTCGATCCCGAGTCGCCCGTCAACAAGTAAAATTTCACACTCTGCAAAAGCCTGGCCCCGCCAGGCTTTTTTCATCCCCAAGGAGACCGATTCATGTCGATGAACCGTCGCGAATTTCTGCAAATTCTCGCCGCCGCATCCGCCGCCGGCTTTGCCCTCGATTCCCGCACCGCCCTGGCTGCCCAGGACGGCGAAAAACTTTACGACCTGCCGCGTTTCGGCAATGTCCACCTGCTGCACTTCACCGATTGCCATGCACAACTGCTGCCGATCTGGTTCCGCGAACCGAACGTCAACATCGGCCTCGGCAGCACACTGGGCAAGACGCCTCACCTGGTAGGCGAGCACCTGCTCAAGGCCTACAACATCAAGCCAGCTTCACGTGAGGCGCATGCCTTTACCTACCTCGATTTCGCCCAGGCCAGCAAAACCTACGGTCAGGTCGGCGGTTTCGCCCATCTAGCCACGCTCATCAAGCAACTGCGCGCCGGACGGCCCAACGCGCTGGTGCTCGACGGCGGTGATACCTGGCAGGGCTCCGGCACGGCGCTATGGACCAAGGGCCAGGACATGGTCGACGCCTGCAAGCTGCTCGGCGTCAATGTCATGACCGGTCACTGGGAGTTCACGCTCGGAGACAAGCGCGTCAAGGAAATCGTTGAAAAGGATTTCGCCGGCAAGGTCGACTTTGTCGCGCAGAACATCAAGACCAGCGACTTCGGCGATGCGGTGTTCAAGCCTTACAGCATGCGCGAGATGAATGGCGTGAAAGTCGCCGTCGTCGGCCAGGCCTTTCCCTACACACCGATCGCCAACCCGCGCTACATGGTGCCGGACTGGAGCTTCGGCATTCAGGACGAAGAGATGCAGAAGGTCGTGAACGAGGCGCGAGGCGCCGGCGCCCAAGTGGTAGTCGTGCTGTCCCACAACGGCATGGACGTCGACCTCAAGATGGCTTCGCGCGTCACGGGTATCGACGCCATTCTCGGCGGCCACACCCATGACGGCGTGCCGCAGCCCGTCAAGGTGCAGAACAAGAGCGGCGTCACGCTCGTCACCAATGCCGGCTCCAACAGCAAGTTCCTCGGCGTGCTCGACTTCGACGTCAAGAACGGCAAGATTGCCGACTTCCGCTACAAGCTGCTGCCCGTGTTCTCCAACCTGCTGGCTGCCGACGCCGAGATGGCAACGCTCATCGAGAAGATCCGCGCTCCCTACAAGTCCAAGCTCGAAGAAAAGCTCGCCGTCTCCGAGGGCCTGCTCTATCGCCGTGGCAACTTCAACGGCAGCTGGGACCAGCTGATCCTCGACGCGATGATGGAAGTGAAGGGCGCCGACCTCGCCTTCTCGCCCGGCTTCCGCTGGGGGACTTCGATTCTGCCGGGCCAGACCATTACTTTCGAACACGTCATGGATCAGACCGCCATCACCTACCCGATGTCGACACTCACCGAGATGACGGGCGAGCAGATCAAGATGATCCTCGAAGACGTCTGCGACAACCTGTTCAATCCCGATCCCTACTACCAGCAGGGCGGCGACATGGTGCGCGTGGGCGGCCTCGCCTACGCCTGCGATCCGAACGCGAAGATGGGCAACCGCATCCAGGACATGCAGTTGAATGGAAAACCGCTCGATGCGGCAAAGAAATATAAGGTTGCAGGCTGGGCGCCCGTCGCCGAGAATGCCCAGGGCGAACCGATCTGGGAAGTGGTGGCGCGCTGGCTGCGCGACAAGAAGACCGTGTCCGCCCGCAAGCTCAATTCTCCGCGCCTGATCGGCGTGGCCGGTAACCCCGGGCTCGTCTGAGCAGACGCGATCCAAGCAACAATCCACCGAAAGGAATCATCAAAATGAAGCAAGCAGATCTACACGCAGGTGTTGGCATTGTTCAGCAGACATTCAGGGTATTCAGCGCATGCCTGTTCGCGCTGGTGCTTTCCAGCAATAGCGCGGTGGCCTCTGCACCCAAAAAAGCCCCACCGCCGATGAATATCGCCGATACCGTCGTCAAGCTGCCCCTCGCCAAGGGCGTCAGCATGGACGATGCGGTAATGTCCATGAAGGCACGGGCCAACGAGCTCAACATGAAACTGGTAGCGGAACTGCCCCTGTCGAAACAGATCGTCGCCATGGGCGAAACTTCCCGTCGCATCGAGATTTTCCAGTTTTGCGATCCGCTGACGGCGAAGAAGATGGTCGAATACGACCTTCACTTTGCCGCCTATCTGCCTTGTCGCATCACCCTGGTCGAAGACGCCAAGGGACAAGCCTGGCTGGTTATGATGAACTTGGACCTGTTCCTCGGCGACCCCAATCTGACGCCGTCCCTCAAGACCAGCGCCATCGAGGTGCGCGATACATTGAACGCGATCATCAAGGCGGGCGCCAATGGCGAGATCTGAGGGGCTTGACCGTCCGCATCTGACGGCAGCTCACCCGTCCGCATGATATCCCTGCGCAAAGCTGAAGATCGCGGCCATGCCGACCATGGCTGGCTGCGCTCGTGGCACAGCTTTTCCTTTGCCGATTACCACGACCCGGCACAGATGGCGTGGGGGCCATTGCGTGTCATCAACGAGGACATCGTCGCACCAGCCTCCGGCTTCGGCATGCACGGCCACCGCGACATGGAGATTGTGACCTACCTGCTGTCGGGACCTCTCCAGCACAAGGACAACATGGGCAACGGCAGCGTTTTCCGTGCGCCCGAAGTGCAGCGCATGAGCGCCGGCAAGGGCGTGATGCACAGCGAATTCAACGCCTCGCCGGACGAACCGGTACACCTGCTACAGATCTGGATCGAGCCGGATGTGCGCGGCATCACGCCCGAGTATGAGCAGAAGACCTTTCCCGACAGTGCCAAACGCGACCGCTGGTGCGTAATCGCCTCGCCCGACGGACGCGACGGTAGCCTGACGATTCATCAGGACGCCCTGCTGCTCGCCACAAAAGTCGGCGCCGGCGGGACGGCAACGCATGCCTTGTCAGCCGCTCGGCGCGCCTATCTGCACGTGGTCAGCGGCGCCGTCACCCTCAACGGTGTTGCGTTGGCCGGTGGCGACGCGGCGAAGATCGACGCAGAGGGAACGCTGACGATCACAGCTGCAAGTGATGCGGAAATGCTACTGTTCGACCTGCCCTGACACCTCCGCTTTTCCGTATGCCAACCCTGCTGATCGATTACCGCAACGGCATTTACGCCTTCGACGCCGGTTATGTGCGCCACCAGTTGGCCGCCATCCACCTGATCGTCGATGACGGCCGCGCCGCCTTTGTCGACACCGGCAGCAACGCCAGCCTGCCGCGCGCGCAGGAAGCGCTCGCCACACTGGGGCTGACAGCGGAGAGTGTCGACTACGTGCTCCTCACCCACATCCATCTCGACCACGCCGGCGGTGCGGGCGCGATGATGGCGGCCTTCCCGAACGCACGACTGGTGGTGCATCCGCGTGGCGCACGCCACATGATCGACCCGACCAAGCTGATGGCAGCCACCGAGGAAGTCTACGGGCGCGACACCGCGCGGGCGCTCTACGGCCAGCTCTTGCCGATTCCTGCAGAACGCGTCATTGAAACCACCGACGGCATGGTGCTGCCTTTGGGCAAACGCGAACTGGCGTTTTACGATTCCCCCGGGCACGCCAAGCATCACGTCTTCATCCACGACCGCGCCGCCAACGGCATCTTCACCGGCGACACCTTCGGCATCAGCTACCGTGAGTGCGATGTGGCAGGCCGGCCCCTGCTGATGCCCTCTACCACGCCCTCGCAGTTCGATCCCGTCGATCTGCGCGACAGCGTCGAGCGCATGATCGCGCTCGATCCGGAAGCCGTCTACCTCACCCACTTCAGCCGCCTCGCCCCGCCACGACCGCTCGCGCAAGCTGTGCTGCAACGTCTGGATGATTTCGTCGGCATCGCCCTGCGCGCAAAGAAGGCCGGCGGCGATATTCTGGCGAGTATTCGCGCTGCAATGGAGACCTATTTCCTGGCCGAGGCCCGCGCGCACGGTGTCACTTTGCCGGATGACGAAATTCTCTCGATCTGGCGGATGGACATCGACCTCGACTCACAGGGACTGGCTATCTGGGCGAGCGCGGGATAATCAGCACATCGACCTTGGTTTCCTTCATGGCCTGAAATTGAAGTCCGGTAACACCTCGCGGCCGCTGAAGTAGCGTCGGGCCGGTCCAGACTGGTTGCTGCCGGTCAGGTTCTTAATCAGTTCGAAAATCAAAAAGGGCCCGAAGGCCCTATCTGAATTTGCAAAAACAATTCTTAAATCTTCTTACGCCGCAGGCTTAGCGCAGCAAAACCAAGACCAAGACCAACAAGCAACAGACTTGCAGGCTCAGGCACCTCGGAGGTTCCTGCGGGGTCACGTGCCCATATGGAAATGTGAGAGATAGCTTGTGCGTTGGTATTATTTGGATTCATAAAGTCATTGGTGTCCCAAGAACCTGTGAATGAATATGGTGTTGTGTAATTAAACCCTGGCAGTCCTTGGGACAAGAGGTTGAAATCGAAATCATAAACCGCAAAACGATCACTTGATTTCAGTACAAACGCCAAATGATCAAAAGCATTTCGGCCCAGCAATGCCTGGACAACAGTGATAACGTTAAGCTCAGTTTCCAAAGTCCAAGTGCCCGAAGTACAGCCACTCGAGGTGCAATTCATCGAAATATTCAATATGTCGTCAATATTGAGAACTGTATCTCCAACTCTGATTGAGTCGGACTTATAAGTGCCATTTTCAATCTTACCCAAACGAATCCATCCCGGATCGGTTGCAACGCCGTTACCATCTAAATCCAGCAAAGGGGATTGGGGAAGAGCGGGGAGCGGCTGAAACCACGTCGTACTCAACAAACCGCCTTCACCGTTCAAAAGGCCGTCATTCACAACGCCAGTATTGCTGACATTCAGGGAAATTGCCTCAGAATTACTTCCCATCTGCGATATGTTAGCCCCGGTACTATTCCAGTTTCCGTCATAGTCGTTGCCGAAGTAAAGACCTTGGCAACTAGTGGAATTAATGGCCTGACCAGAGTAAATAATTCCATTGCTATCCAAGGGGCTTGTTTCAACGGTCGCAATCTTTACGGAATCAAGAGTGCAAGCTACATCCGCATAAGTTCCAGAAGGAACTTGGGTTGCCATAGCGGCACCAGAAAACAACATAGCCAACACAGGCAAAGCTCGGAAAATTGAGGGTTGTTTGATCATGATATTTACCTTCTCAAAGTACTTTTTAGAGTCAATCTATCGTCAAGTAGGAAATAAGCATAAAATGGGCCATGCATTGCGTTCGAAATTAACTCATTGTTATATATTGTTATATTTTGAAGAAGCAGTTGCTCGTTAGACTGTTATGTAAGAATATCCGACACCATGAATGAGCGTCTATCAGCCAGTTAACTATTTCCGACGACCGGTGGGTTTATATACGGAGTTCAACTGACGTATCCAGCCTTCGGGTGACACGGCGCTGAATCTGCTCGGGCTGTCGACGCAGGTTCCGGGGAAATGGCTGTACCTTTCCGACGGCCCCAGTCGTAGTTACACGATTGGCGGGCAGGAACTGGCCTTTCGCCAATCTGCCTTGAAGGACACCGGCTTTACCTTGCGCGAGAGCGGCTTGCTGGTGCCGGCGATCAAAGCACTGGGCAAGGATCATGTCGATGTCGCAGTGATCGAAAAGCTGCGCCAGTGGCTTGATACGAAATTACGCACGCGCCTGCTGCGCGATACGCGCATGGTGACGGGTTGGATTTACGAAATCATCAAACAGATTTGTGAGGAGCGCGCCTGATGGATCGCGTTGCGCGTTTGCCGATTACCGAGCGTTCGGCCCTGTTTGCGGAAACCGCCGCGAAGATGAATACGACGACGCCGGTGGCAGAAAAAGATTTCTGGGTAACCTGGGTGTTGGACCGCCTGTTCGCCGATACCGAATTGGCGCGCCTGCTGATGCGGGTACTTCGCCCCGAAACCGTGAATCATTCGGCAGGTTTGGTGTCGGTGTTGGTCGCGGCCTGATAACTGCCCAGGATTGCAGCCGTTATTCCGCCGTCCCGCCGGCGCCGACTTTTGCGGGGGTAAAATTCCCCGCGATGTCCCCTCCCAGCTTCGTCCATCTCCGCCTCCACAGCGAATACTCCATTACCGACGGCCTGACACGCATCGACGATGCCGTGGCACGGGCCGTCGCGGATGGCATGCCGGCGCTGGCCTTGACCGACCTGACCAACCTGTTCGGCATGCTCAAGTTCTACACGGCGGCGCGCGGCGCGGGCTTGAAGCCCCTCGTCGGCGCGGATGTCTGGATCGCCGAGGAGGACGCTACCGATCCCGGCCGCGAAACCACCACGCGTCTGTTGCTGCTGGCGAAGCATCGCGGCGGCTATTTGCGCCTCTGCGAGCTGTTGTCTTCGGCCTTCCTGCGCCCGCGCCGTCATGGCCGCGCCGAGATTTCGCGCGCGGCATTTGCTACAGGCGACAACAGCGGGCTGATCGTGCTTTCGGGCGCGCAAACCGGCGACATCGGTCAGTGGTTGGTCGCAGACAAATATGACAAGGCAGCCGATTGCGCGCGTGACTGGGCAGCGCGCTTTCCGCAGAGTTTCTATCTCGAAATCCAGCGCCCCTGCGGACGCAAGGATTCACCCGCGCAGGAGCGCCTGATCGCCGCCACATTGAAACTGGCGGCCGAACTCGATCTGCCGGTCGTCGCCACGCACCCGGTGCAATTCCTCGATGCCGACGACTTCCGCGCCCACGAGGCGCGCGTCTGCATTGCCGAAGGCTATGTGATGGGCGACAAGCGCCGCCCGCAGGTTTTCAGCGCGGAACAGTATTTCAAGACGCAGGCCGAGATGGCGGAGTTATTCGCCGACCTGCCCGAAGCGCTGGCAAACAGCATCGAAATCGCCCGGCGCTGCAACCTGACGGTCGAACTCGGCAAGAACCGTCTGCCCGAATTCCCCATTCCGGCAGATATCACGCTCGAAGATTATCTGGCCAGGACAACGCATGAGGGGCTCGAGAAACGCCTCGCGCATCTTTATCCCGACGCGGCAAAACGCGACGCCGAACGGCCGCGCTATGTCGAGCGGCTGGAGTTCGAGATCAAGACCATCCTGCAGATGGGCTTCCCCGGCTACTTCTTGATCGTTGCGGACTTCATCAACTGGGGCAAGACGCACGCTGTGCCACGCGTCCCCGTGGGGCCGGGGCGCGGTTCCGGTGCGGGCTCGCTGGTCGCCTACAGCCTCGGCATCACCGACCTCGACCCGCTGCGCTACGAACTGCTGTTCGAACGCTTCCTCAACCCCGAGCGCGTATCGATGCCCGACTTCGACATCGACTTCTGCCAGGAAGGCCGCGACCGGGTGATCGACTACGTGCGCCAGCGCTATGGCGCCCACGCCGTGTCGCAGATCGCCACTTTCGGTACGCTGGCGGCCAAGGCCGTCATCCGCGACGTCGGCCGCGTGCTCGACCTCGGCTTCAACTTCGTCGACCAGTTCGCCAAGCTGATCCCCAACGAACTCGGCATCACGCTGAAAGACGCGCGCGAAAAGGAACCGGCGATCAACGAGCGGCTGGAACAGGAAGAAGGCTTGCGCGAGCTTTGGGATCTTGCCGTCAAGCTGGAAGGCCTGACGCGCAACGTCGGCATGCATGCCGGCGGCGTGTTGATCGCGCCGGGCAAGCTCACCGATTTCTGCCCATTGTATGCGGCCGATGGCGGCGTGACGGTGAGCCAGTTCGACAAGGACGACGTCGAGAAGGCCG
>JAABQX010000031.1 GCA_011391215.1 Rhodocyclaceae bacterium | reverse complement strand
CCGGGCGGTGCGACGTCGTCATTTTCAGCGACTCAGGACGGATTCAGTAGTTCTCCAAGTCCATCCGTGTTGTACTTCCGGCCGGACGGTCGGGTGACAAGTGACGCAGTTGGGGCCGCTATCGCAAACTTTGACAACAGCATAGACGGAAGCAAAGTCGTCGTTTGGGGGGCGACGGGTTATGTTGGCGATGGTTCGTAAATCCAGCGGATTTACCCTGATCGAAATGGTCATCACCATCGTGGTGATCAGCGTGGGTTTGGCCGGCGTCCTCCTGACGTTCCAGGTCGTGGTGAAGTCATCCGCCGATCCGCTGGTCACCAAACAACTGGTCAGCATCGCCGAGGCGCAGATGGAAGGCGAGATGCTGAAAGAGTTCGCGGCTATCGCTACTAATTCGACATGTGCTGCGTGTCCGGCAGGCTATACGTCAGCCATTACCGTCACGTCCGGCGTCACCTGGGAAGGAATTCCCAACACCAAAATCATCACGGTCGATGTTACGCACGGAACCCAGACGTTCCAGTTGATTAACCGTCGCACGGATTACGCCCCATGAGCAGAATCCGCGGATTCACGCTGGTCGAGCTGATCGTGGTCATGGTGCTGATGGGCATCCTGGCCGGAAGCTTCATGGTCTTCTTTAAACCTGCCATCGATGCGTTTTTCGACGCGCGCCGCCGTGCCGACATGACGGACGCGGCGGATACGGCACTGCGTAAAATGGCGCAGGACATCCGTCGCGCGGTTCCAAATTCATTGAACAGGATCAACGAGACCACAACAGACGATGGCCAAGCCTGCTTCCAGATTGTCCCGACAATCGGCGGTGGGCGATATCGCACCGATATCGATACCGCAGATGCGTCTGCGGTCGTGCTCAACAACTCCAGTGCATCGCCTTACAAAATGTCGGTCTTGTTCTCGCAGGGAAACTCTCCTGCCAAGGATCATGTTGTGGTGATCAACAATCAGTTCGGCGATGATGTGTACGCTGGTGGAAGCCGGGCAGTCGTCACTGCGTTGGGACCGCCCCTGACGCTCGATGCGAACCCGACGGCATCCGGCTATATGGGTGGGCGTTTCCAGCTAGTTTCGAATCTTGAAACCTCCGTGATGTACACCTGCGCGAACAACATGCTGACACGTAAGACGCTGCCGGACTTTACGAAAAAAACCGCGTGCGAAACCGATGGCGTTCTGTTGGCCGGCAACGTGTCCGAATGCACATTCACTTACGGCGACGCAGGGACGACGTACGGACTGCTGACAATGACTCTGGTCTTGACGCACCCCGCATCCGGGGAATCCATCACCCTGGGTTATGCCGTCCACGTGGATAACACCCCATGAAGCGTTTCCAGCAAGGCCTCGGCATGATTACTGCCATCATCATCCTGGTGATCCTGGCGGCTTTTGCTGGTGCCATGGTTACATTTGGTACCACACAGCAGCTGACGTCGGCCCAGGATGTCATGAGCGTCAAAGCGTGGCAGGCGGCTAAAGCCGGCAACGAGTGGGGTCTGTACATGGCGCTGAACTCTGGAACGGGGTGGGCGAGCGGTGCTGCATGCACTCCGTTCACCACTCCACAAACAAAGGATATCAACCTCTCCACGGATCTTGGATTCTCCGTCACCGTGACATGCTCCGCTGCCGAGTTCAACGAAGGCGAGGTTCCCGTTACTCTTGGCCCAAATAAAATTACCCTATACACGATTACATCGACAGCTATCAAC
Source organism: Rhodocyclaceae bacterium (assembly GCA_011391215.1). Classification (GTDB taxonomy): domain Bacteria; phylum Pseudomonadota; class Gammaproteobacteria; order Burkholderiales; family Rhodocyclaceae; genus Sulfuricystis. The sequence continues at coordinate 27,622 of JAABQX010000031.1, read as the reverse complement.
GGAGCGCCAGTGGCGTCCCCCGGTTACGTGGAGCGTCGAAGGGTGGTCATCGCCACCAACTGATTGCAATAAGTCGGCGCTGGCGGGACGGCGCAGCCGGCTTGACATGTAGCATGGGGGCGGCGCCCCGAGGAATACCCGCCCAATTCCCGCTTATTCCCCGGTTCCCGCCTCCCGCCACCGGCAATAATTGCCGCCATGAGAAGAAGATCCCTCCATGGCTGAAGACAGCGATCTCGAAAAGACCGAATCGCCCTCGTCGCGGCGTCTTGAACAGGCGCGCGAGGAGGGTCAGACGCCGCAATCGCGGGAGCTGATGGCGTTTCTCGTCATGGCGGCGGGCGCCGGCGGGCTGTGGATGTTTTCGGGCTGGTTTGTGCGGCATGGTGAAAACGTCATGCGCATGGGCCTGACGCTCGACCGGCAGGAAGCCTTCGATACCAATGCGCTCGGTATGAATTTGCTGGCGCTCGGCACCGAAGCGGTGACGACGCTGGCCCCGTTCTTTCTGGCCACCATGGTGGCGGCCCTGCTAACCCCGGTTTTGTTGACGGGCGGCTGGGCGTTTTCGCCCAAGGCGCTGACTTTCGACCTGACCAAGATCGATCCCCTCAAGGGCATCAAGCGCATGATCTCCTGGCAGAGCATCGCCGAGATGGTCAAGGGCATTTTGAAGACGCTACTCCTTGGGGGCGTGGTCTGGTGGGTGATTTCGCACGAGCGCGACAACTTGTTCGCCCTCTTGTCGCAGCCGCTCGAAACGGCCTTGCCGGCCTTTGGCAAGATGCTGTTGTATGCCTTTGTCGGCTTCGTCGCCGGCCTGGCGGTGATCGCGCTGATCGACGTGCCTTTCCAGCTCTGGCGCTACTACGCGGGCCTGAAGATGACCAAGGAAGAGGTGCGCCAGGAAATGAAGGAACTGGAAGGCGACCCGCAACTCAAGGCGCGCATCCGCAGCCAGCAGCGCGAAATTTCCCGCCGGCGCATGATGTCCGAAGTGCCGAAGGCCGATGTGGTGGTGACCAACCCGACGCACTTTGCCGTGGCGCTCAAGTACGATAGTACAAAGATGGGTGCGCCGCAGGTGGTAGCGAAGGGCATGAACCTGGTGGCGCAGAAGATTCGCGAACTGGCCGCCGAAAACAACGTGCCGGTGATCGAGCTACCGCCCTTGGCGCGGGCGTTACACCATCATGTCGAAGTCGGTGCGGGCGTGCCCGCATCGCTCTACACAGCGGTCGCGGAGGTGATGGCCTACATTTACCAGCTGAATGCCTTCATGGCGCAAAGTGCGCGCGGTTTGCTGCCGCCGACACCGCCGGTGGCGGTCGCCGTGCCCGAAGGCCTTGACCCGGGAGCTTTTGACTGATGGCCACCCAAGCACTCAGCTGGCAATCCCTGGTCCGGCCGGAAAACCTCAAGGCGCTGGCGGCGCCGATTCTCATCATCCTCATCCTCTCGATGATGGTGCTGCCGCTACCGCCCTTCATGCTCGACCTGTTCTTCACCTTCAACATCGCCATGTCGATCATGGTGATGCTGGTGGCGCTCTATACGCTGAAGCCGCTCGATTTTTCGGTGTTTCCCACCGTACTGCTGGTCACCACGCTGTTGCGGCTCTCGCTTAACGTCGCGTCGACGCGCATCGTGCTGCTCGACGGCCATAACGGCCCGGATGCCGCCGGCAAGGTGATCGAGGCCTTCGGTCATTTTCTGGTCGGCGGCAACTACGCTGTGGGTATCATCGTCTTCATCATCCTGACGATCATCAACTTCGTCGTGATCACCAAGGGTGCCGGCCGCATCGCCGAAGTGTCGGCACGTTTCACCCTGGATGCGATGCCCGGCAAGCAGATGGCGATCGACGCCGACCTCAACGCCGGCCTGATCGGCGAAGACGAAGCGCGCCGCCGCCGCAAGGAAATTTCCCAGGAAGCCGACTTCTTTGGTTCCATGGACGGCGCCTCGAAGTTCGTGCGCGGCGATGCGATCGCGGGAATTCTCATCCTCTTGATCAACATCATCGGCGGCCTGATTGTCGGGGTGATGCAGCACGATATGGCAGCCGGCGAGGCAGCCAAGGTATATACCCTGCTGACCATCGGCGACGGCCTGGTGGCACAGATTCCCGCACTGGTGATTTCCGTGGCGGCCGGCATGGTGGTGTCGCGCGTCAATGACGATAAGGACATCACCACTTCATTCCTCGGCCAGATGTTCGGTAACCCGATGGTGCTGGGGCTGGCGGGCAGCATCCTCATCATTATGGGTGTCATTCCCGGCATGCCGCATTTTGTCTTTCTGCTGCTAGGCGGGGCGCTGGGTTGGCTGGCCTGGCGCAAAGTCAGGCAAAACCAGCAAGCTGAAATTGCCGCAGAACAAAAGCCGGCTGCCGTCGCGCCCAGCCCGGAGGAATCCACCGATGCCAGCTGGGCCGATGTCGCACCGGTCGACGTGCTGGGTCTGGAAGTCGGCTATCGCCTGATTCCGCTGGTCGATCGCGGTCAGGATGGCGAATTGCTCAAACGCATTCGCGGCCTGCGCAAGAAGTTCGCGCAGGAAGTCGGCTTTCTCTCGGCGCCCGTGCATATCCGCGACAATCTCGAACTCAAGCCGAACGGTTACCGCATCACGCTCAAAGGTGTCGAGGTCGGCACCGGCGAGGCTTTCCCGGGGATGTTCCTCGCCATCAACCCCGGACGTGTCAGCGGGCCGCTGGCCGGCAGCCAGACCAAGGATCCGGCCTTTGGTCTTCCTGCGGTGTGGATCGAAGGCGGCATGCGCGACCAGGCGCACATCATGGGCTACACCGTGGTGGATGCCGGTACGGTGGTCGCCACGCACCTCAACCATCTGATCCTCACGCATGCCGCCGAATTGCTCGGCCGCCAGGAATCGCAGGCGCTGCTCGATCATCTGGCCAAGGATGCGCCCAAGCTCATCGAGGAGCTTGTGCCCAAAGCGCTACCGCTTTCCACCGTGCAGCGCGTCTTGCAAAATCTGCTGGAAGAGGGCGTGAATATCCGTGACATGCGTAGCATCATCGAGACCCTGGCCGAAAACGCCCCGCGCGTGCAGGATCCCACGGAACTGACGGCGCTGGTGCGCATCGCGCTCGGCCGGGCAATTGTCCAGCAGCTCTATCCGAGTGGGCAGGAACTGCAGGTGATGGCGCTCGAGCCGGGCCTCGAACGTTTGCTGACACAGGCGCTGCAAGGCGCGGGTGGCGACGGTTCGGGCATCGAGCCGGGCCTGGCCGACACGCTGCTGCGCGAGACGGCCGCTGCCGCAAAACGCCAGGAAGATCTCGGCATGCCGCCGGTGTTGCTGGTGCCGGGCGGATTGCGCTGGCTACTGTCGCGCTTCCTGCGGCGCGCCTGGACGAATTTGAAGGTGCTGGCAAACAGCGAGATTCCGGAAACGAAAACAATCAAGGTGACCGCGATCATCGGCGCAAAAGCTTGATGACCTGCGGGAAATGAAAGGATAGACATGACGGTAAAACGCTTCTACGGAGATAGTGCGCGCGATGCGTTGCGCAAGGTCAAGGCGGCGCTCGGTCCGGAGGCAATCGTCGTCTCGAACAAGTCGGTGCCCGGCGGCGTCGAGATCATGGCGATGTCGGCCGACAGTCTCGAGGCGCTGTCACGCCAGGGCGGCCCGAGCGTTGCGCCAGCCTCTGCCCAGGCCAAGCCTGCCGTAGCTGCATCTGCTGCTGCACCGGCAAAAGAAGCGCCGCGCGCCGTCCCGCCAGCGCCGACTTTTCACTCGGGAGAAGATGAAGGCGACTATGCGGTGTCGCTGTCGGCCAAGGCCCGCGCCCCGCTGCCTTTCCAGCCCTGGCAACCGTGGCAGCCGCCACGGCAGGAAACTGCCGCCGCCGCGCCTGCTGCCCAGCCTGCCGTGCAAATGGCCGAAGAGCGCGTCAAGCCGCGCCCCCTGCCGCCAAAAGTAGCGGCCGAGCCGAGCCATCAGCAGGCGGCAACATCGCTCGGTCAGGTGGCGCGCGAGATCGGCATCGCCGGTATGACCGGAGGGATGGATGGCGGCGCGCAGGTCCAGCAATTGGTGAGCGAAATGAAGTCGATCAAGAGCCTGCTCGAACGGCAACTCGCCGGCTTCGCCTGGGGCGACATGACGCGCCATGCGCCGGCCAAGGCGCAGTTGCTCGGCGAAATGCTGGAGGCCGGGTTTTCCGGTTTGCTTTCGCGCCGGCTAGTCGAGGACATGCCGGATGAATTGGAGATGCAGGACGGCCGCAAATGGTTGACCAGTGCGGTGAATCGCCGCTTGCGGACGTTGACGAGCGAAAATGACCTGATCGAGCGCGGCGGCGTGTTTGCGCTGGTCGGTCCCACCGGCGTGGGTAAAACCACCACGACGGCGAAGCTCGCTGCGCGCTGCGTGGTGCGCTACGGTGCCGACAAACTCGCCCTGCTGACGACCGACGGTTACCGGATCGGCGCGCACGAACAGTTGCGCATCTACGGTCGCATTCTCGGCGTGCCGGTGCATGTGGTGCGCGACAGCGAGGACCTGCGTCGTACCCTGGCCGATTTGCGTGGCAAGCACATGGTGCTGATCGACACGGTCGGCATGAGTCAGCGCGACCGTATGGTGGCCGATCAGGCCGCCATGTTGATGCGTGCCGGCGATGTGCGCCGCCTGCTGCTGCTGAATGCCACCAGCCGCGGCGATACGCTCGACGATGTGATCCGCAGCTATGCTGGCGAAGACCTCGCCGGCTGCATCCTGACGAAAGTGGACGAAACGGCTTCGCTGGCGCCGGCTATCGATGCCGTGGTGCGCCATGGACTGTTGCTGGCGTATGTCGCCAATGGCCAGCGCGTGCCGGAAGATCTGCATCTGCCCAATCGCAATTACCTGCTGCATCGCGCCTTCAAACAGCCGGCAGCGGAATCGGTGCATCGTCTCAAGGCTGAGGAAGTCGGGTTGGTGATGCCGGCAGGATCGGTGGCGCAAGCAGGCATGAAGGGGGTTGCGCTTGTCTGAGCTGGTCCCCCGGCAAAGGCAGGGATCCGGCATGATGGGCGACCAGGCGGATGGTTTGCGGCGCTTGTTCGCTGCACCCGCCGTCACCCTGGCAGTGGCGGCACGCGAGGCCGCCGTCATCGACGCTTACGCACTGATCAAGCGCGTCGTTCAGGAGGAGGGCAGCGGCTGCTTCCGCATCACCATTACCCACGCCCGCACGAGCGCGGAGGCGCAAGCCGTCTTCGACAACATGTGCCGCGTGGCCCATGAATATCTGGGTGTCCGGCTCGAGTATGTCGGCATGTCGGCCCCGTCGGCAAAGCCCGGCACGGCCGGGGTTGCCGTGCTCGATTCGGTGTTATAGTTTGGCGGCCCTTTTGCCGCCTTACGCCCTGTCTTGAGCCCGACAATTCCGACGATGTATAACTCCCAGGGCACGCTCGAAAAAGAGCGGCTCATCAATCAATATGCCCCGCTGGTCAAGCGCATTGCCTATCATCTGATGGCGCGGCTGCCGGCCAGCGTGCAGGTTGATGATCTCGTGCAGAACGGCATGCTCGGGTTGCTCGACGCGCTGGGGCGTTTCGAGGAGGGCATGGGCGCGCAATTCGAAACCTATGCGGTACAGCGGATCCGTGGCGCCATGCTCGACGGCTTGCGCGAAAATGACTGGATGCCGCGTGGCATCCGCAAGGAAATGCGCCGCGTCGAAACAGCGCTCCAGAAGCTCGAGCACGAGGCGGGCCGCCCGCCGAGCGAGGGCGAACTGGCCGCCGCGTTGGAAATGCCGCTGGCCGATTACCAGAAATTGCTGCAGGATGCGCGGGGCCACCAGATCATCTATCTCGAGGACATATCGGGAGACGATGAAGATTTTCTCGACCGCCACTCATCCGGCGTCTCGCTTGACCCGCTGGCGATCCTTGAAGAAAGCGCCATGCGCGGCGCGCTGGTGGCAGCAATTGCCAATTTGCCCGAGCGCGAAAAGCTGATGATGGCGCTGTACTACGAGCAGGATCTCAACTTGCGCGAAATCGGTGAAGTCATGGGTGTCACCGAATCGCGCATCTGCCAGCTGCATACCCAGGCGGTCGCCCGCCTGCGCGCCGCAGTGGTTGGCGACGCAGCCGCCGACGGTACGCCGAAACCCTTGACCAAGCGCCGCGGCCGCAAGCCGAAGAATCTCCCTGCGGCCGCGCAACCTGACCCCGCCTGAACGCCATGGATAAAATCAGTATCGCCGGCTTGGCCCTCGGTATCGCCTCCATCGTGCTGGGCCAGATACTCGAGGGTGGACATGTCGGTTCCCTCGTGCAACCAACGGCCTTTCTGATTGTCATTGGCGGTACCTTGGGTGCCGTCATGCTGCAAAGTCCGTTGGCGGTTTTCCTGACCGGCCTCAAGATGGGCAAGTGGGTTTTCATGCCACCGACGACCGACCCGGAAGTGCTCATCCTGCAGATCGGCCGCTGGAGCCATATGGCGCGCAAGGAAGGCCTGCTTGCCCTCGAGGCGCAGATCGCGAGCGTTCCCGATCCCTTCATGCAAAAAGGCCTGCAACTCCTCGTGGATGGCGCCGAGCCGGACCGTCTGCGCGATGTGCTCGAGGTCGAAATCGGTGCCTATGAAGAGCAGATGAAGTTGTCCGCCAAAATCTGGGAATCGGCGGGCGGTTACTCCCCCACCATCGGCATTCTGGGTGCGGTGATGGGGCTGATCCATGTCATGGAGAATCTTTCCGACCCCTCCAAACTGGGTGCCGGCATTGCCGTGGCCTTTGTCGCTACGATCTACGGAGTCGGCGCCGCCAACCTGATTTTCCTGCCGGTGGCCAAAAAGCTGCTGGCCAACATTTCGCGCTTGGTCGCCATGCGCGAAATGTTCGTCGATGGCCTTGTCGGCATTGCCAACGGTGACAATCCACGCATCATCGAGAGCCGCATGCAGGGTTACATCGTTTAAGCCATGGTCAGACGGCGCAAGGAGGAGGAGCACGAAAATCACGAGCGCTGGCTCGTGTCCTACGCCGACTTCATCACCCTGCTGTTCGCATTCTTTGTCGTGATGTACGCGATCTCCTCGGTGAATGAGGGTAAGTATCGCGTTCTGTCCGACTCGATCTCTTCGGCATTCCGCAGCACCCCGGGCAATACTGCGGGAGCGATGGTGCAGGTTAATCCCAGCGCACCGATGCCCGTCTCGATTCCGTTCAAAAAGCCGCAGATAGCCAATATCAAGACGGATGTCACCCGCGAAAAGAACCGGGAACTGCTGCGGAGCAAAGCGAAGGAAATTACCGAGGCATTGGCACCGTTAGTGCAGCAGGGGCAGGTACGCATCACCGAAGGCGCATTGGGCATTACTGTCGAGATCAATGCGAGCGTTCTCTTCGATTCCGGCGAGGCGCGCCTGCAGGTACCGGCCATGCGGGCGCTCACGGCGGTCGGCCAGATTCTCGCCACCACCGATTTTCCGATCACGGTCGAGGGCCATACCGACAATGCCCCGATCAATACGCCGCTGTTTCCTTCCAACTGGGAATTGTCGGGCGCTCGCGCCGCCAGCGTGGTGCGGCTTTTCATTGACACCGGCGTTGATCCGCGTCGCCTGACGGCGACGGGCTATGCCGAACAGCGCCCGATGGCCGACAACGCGACTACCGAAGGTCGTCAGCGCAACCGTCGCGTGGCGATCAACATGGAATCGAAGACGCCTGACAATGCGGTAGAGGTGGCGTTACCGGAATAACAACGGGGTATTCAGGCGGTACCGAGAATCCGTCCACCCAGCCCCGTCTGTTGCTGACCGTCCGGGCCGTAGGTCATGGCCCGGTTGGTGGCGCTCATCAAGGCGTTGAAAGCCTGCTGGTTGTGCTGCATGTACAGGCCGATCAGTTTGCCGTTGGTGATGTTGAGATTGCGCGCTTGCGCAGCCAGGTCAAGCAGGGTTTGCCATGCTTCACGGAGTTTGCCACCTTGATCGTTGTGTGCGAGCCAGGCTTCCATGCCGGCGCGGCCGATGTCCAGCCCCAGGCGGTTTAATTGGCCCGCGCGGGCTTGGGCAAACGCGGCCAAGCTATTGGCCAGGGAGGTCTTGGTTTCGATAAGCGGCAACAGGGATTCGGTGTCACCCTGTTTTAGCAAGTCCTGCTCGCGCTGCAAAAGGCTGATGAATTCCCTCAGCCTGTTGATCTCTTCGTTCAGCGTCGGGCCAAGCTGAGTTGTCACGCCGGAATCAGGTGGTCTCGTTATTGGCGCGGCCGAGCATGTCGCGGACGCTAGCCAACAAGCCGTCGGCGATGCGCTCGGGGTTGATCTGGAAACGGCCCTCGGAAATCGCCTGCTTGATTTCGGCGATACGCTGGGCATTGACTGGCGCCTCGCCAGCGCCGACCTCCTGAATGCGGGCCGAGAGGGACGAAATATCGACGCGCTCACTCGCCCCGGTTCCCGGCTTCTGCGGGGTGGCGGCGGGACCACGGGTGCGTCCCGCATCCTGTGTGGTACTGATGGAAGGTGAGCTATTGATCTTCACGGTAATGTCCTTTTGCACGGATTTGCTGATGTCTCTATAGGTATTTACGGCACGTCGGGCGAAAACCTGAGGATAAACCAGAGCATCCGTGCCAAAACATATTTGGCTGATTATAAAGGTAATTTAGTAAGTGATATCTACTGTTCCGCCCGCTTTGGCAATCCCGCTGACTACCTGGCCATCGGCCAGTCGCACCTGAACTACCTGACCCTCGACGGCATTGTTGAGCGCCTTGCCCTCATTGGCAACGGCGAAGCCCGGCCCGCGTGAAACGACCTTGACCGTTTGCCCCTGGCGTACAGTTGTCAGAGCCTTGAGCATATCGGCACGCAACAGTCGGCCAGCGGGGATCGACGCGCTGGCGACCTTGCCGACGGCAAGACCCGGATCGGTCAGAATGTTGGCCGGCAATTCCGACAGATCGCCCAGTTGAGTGGCGATATCCTCGGCTACCAGGGTCTGCCCCTGCGCGACCGGCCGCGCAGAGATCAGGTAATCGGCCTTGACGTGGATATGCACCGGCACATAGATGCGCCAACCCGCTTCATCGAGGCAGCGCACCATGACGTTCGTGCGTCCCCAGGGCCGCGCGCCCGCCTGGCGGCTGATATCGAAGTTGGCGCAGGGCACGAGCTGGTTGCCCGGATCGATGGCACCGATTTCGTGGCTGACTTGCCCGGGCAGGCCTTTCGACTGAATCTTCAGCCAGCTTTCGATGGCCTTTTTAACCGAGGCGGGGTCCTGCTGGGCATGAGTTGAAGCCGCCAGCGCGGTGAGCAGGCAGACAAGAAAAAAACGGACGGTAGCTGACATCTGAGGATTGAAGCATTTCGTCACTGCCCCGGTTAGCCTGCGCAACACGGTTTTTCGGGTGCATTTCTTTGCAGGCAAGATTTGCCGCTACTTCGCTGCAAGTCTGCCGGCAACCTGCGGGCATTTACCGGAGGATGTGCCAGCAAACTCAATAGAACAAGCGCCTGTGGGGCTGGCACGTTTGCTGCATTACGACACTGCCCAAACAAACTTTAGCTATTTTCCAGCCATGATCGACCGCATCGAACAAGACCTGAGTTTTACCCGCACCGCCCTCGGCGTACGCGGCTATCGTCAGGAATTGTTGGCCTCGAACATCGCCAACGCCGATACCCCGAATTTCAAAGCACGCGACGTCGATTTCAAATCGGCCCTCGGCGTAGCCCTCGGCAGTGCCGGTGCCGATGCGGGTGCCCCGCTGCCCATGACGCGGACACGCGCGGGCCACCAGGCCGGTACGGGTGATACCCCCTACGGCGCCGCCGTCAAATATCGCGCTGAATACCAGGGTGCAGTCGACGGCAATACCGTGAATATGGATGTTGAACGCGCCGCCTTTGCCGAAAACGCCCTGCAGGTCGAGGCGCTGATCACTTTCATCAATAGCCGTTTCCGCACCATGAGTACGGCGATCCAGGGCCAGTGAGCACGGAGTAAATCATGAGCGACTTCAGAATATTTGCCATCGCCGGTTCCGCCCTCACCGCGCAGTCTGCCCGCCTGAATGCCGTGGCCAGCAACCTCGCCAACGCCGACAGCGTGGTCGGTGCCGATGGTCAGCCCTATCGGTCCAAGCAGGTGGTCTTCGAGGCGAAGCCCGTCGAAGGTGGCGGCATCGGGGTGCGCGTGCAGCAGGTGGTGGAAAGTGAAGCCCCGCTGCGCACCACCTACGACCCCGCCAATCCTAACGCCGACGAACGGGGCTATGTCTCGATGCCCAACGTCAATGTGGTCGAAGAGATGGTGAACATGATCTCGGCCTCGCGCGCCTACCAAACCAACGCCGAAGTGATGAATACCACCAAGGCCCTGCTGGCCAAGACCCTGACCATCGGGCAGTAACCGGAGAAAATCATGGCAACAACTGTAACGACTACCTCAAGCAATCCCGCCGCCGACATCTATGCCGCGATCAATGTCACGCGCGAAAGCGCTACATCGACCGAAGACATCCAGAATCGTTTTTTGACCATGCTCACCGCCCAACTCAAGAACCAGGATCCGACCGCGCCGATGGACAGCGCGGAGATGACCTCACAACTGGCGCAGATCAGCACGGTCGATGGCATAGAGCGACTCAACAAAACGCTACAAACCCTGGTCAACGATTCGCAAAGCGCACAAGGATTACAGGCCGCTGCGTTGGTCGGACATGGCGTGTTGGTGCCTGGCAACGCGATGACAGTCATCAATGGTGGTGGTGGTTTCGGCTACGAACTTGCCGGGCCGGCCGACGAAGTCACGGCGACCATCAAGGATGCCAACGGCCTGGTGATACGCACCCTGCAGATGGGTAGTGCGGAAAGCGGCATCCAGTTGGTGCCCTGGGATGGCAAGTCAGATTCTGGTGCGCAGGTGGCCGATGGCCAATATTCGGTTTCAGTCGCGGCGAAGCGTGGTTCGGCAGCAGTCAGTGCCAGCGTGCTGTCGGCGCAGGTGGTTTCCGGTGTCTTGAAAACCGGCACCACCATGAGTGTCGAAGCAGGTGGCGCGGTTTATGCACTGGATGAAATCAAGGGCATCGTCTAAACAGATCAGCAGCGGGACAGGAGAAAAAAATGGGTTTCCAACAAGGATTGAGTGGTCTGAACGGAGCCTCCAAGGCGCTGGATTCAGTCGGTAACAACATCGCCAACTCCAACACGGTGGGCTTCAAGTCGGCTACGACGGCCTTTGCCGACGTGTTCGCGGCATCGCTTGGGGGCGGTAGTACCCAGGTTGGTATCGGTGTCTCGGTGGCTGGGATCAACCAGCAGTTCACCCAGGGCAACATCACGGTGACCAACAACCCGCTCGACCTGGCGCTCAACGGGCAGGGTTTTTTCCGGCTCAGCAATAACGGCACGGTGACCTGGACGCGCAACGGCCAGTTCAATCTTGATAAAGATGGTTATATCGTCAATCAAAGTGGCTTCCGCCTGACCGGTTACCTGGCCGATGCCAACAACAACATCGTGCCCTCGACGCCGGCGGATATTTTTATCAACACCGCCGACCTGCAGCCGGTTGCAACCGGCGGCAGTGCAGGGGCCACCGGCCTTGAAATGGGTTTGAACCTCGATTCACGTGAAGACATCATCACGGCAGCTTTCGACGTGAATAACCCGACGACCTACAACAGTTCAACCTCCGCAACGGTTTTTGATTCATTGGGCAATCCGCACCTGCTGTCGCTGTATTTCGACAAGACTGCATCCAACACTTGGGATGTCTATACGACGCTGGATGGCGCGAACCAGGCCGGTCCTACGGTAGCGACTTTCAACAGTACCGGTGCCTTGATTTCGCCTGCTGGGGGAATCATCAATCAGACATACACGGCAGCCCAGGTGGGAACCGGCGCAGCTGCGCTTGCCTTCCCGCTCAACCTTACCGGATCAACGCAGTATGGCAACATCTTCGGGGTCAATAGCATCAGCCAGGATGGCTATACCTCGGGTCGTCTCTCCGGCCTGAGTGTTGCCGCCGACGGTACGGTGCAAGGCCGCTACAGTAACGGTCAGACGCGCGATCTCGCGCAGGTGGTGCTCGGCAACTTCACCAACCCGAACGGTCTGAATTCTCTGGGTAACAACCAGTGGGCGGAAACGGCCGACTCCGGTCAGCCGTTGATCGGTCAGCCAGGCTCGGGTTCCCTGGGCGTGATTCAGTCTGCGGCGATCGAGGAATCGAACGTTGACCTGACCGCCGAGTTGGTGAACATGATCACCTTCCAGCGAGCCTACCAGGCCAACTCGCAGACCATCAAAACGCAAGACCAGATCTTGCAGACGATCGTCAACATCCGCTGATCATCATAAAAAGTCGGCGCTGACAAGATGGCAAACTGAGCGACACACGAGACATGGACAGACTGATCTACACCGCAATGACCGGCGCCAGCGGCACCATGTCGCGGCAGGCGTCGGTGGCACACAACCTCGCCAACGTCACGACTCAAGGGTATCGCGCGGAAGAGCATCGCCTGCGAGCAGTTCAGGTGATGACGCATAACAGAACCCCGGCTGCCCTGCCGACGCGCGCCTTTGCCGTGGATGCCAGCACCCACAACGATTTCAGCGAAGGTGCGTTGAATTACACCGGTGGTCAGTACGATGTTGCCGTAAAGGGTAAAGGCTGGTTTGCACTGGCACTGCCAGACGGCGGCGAGGCTTACACGCGCGCCGGTAGTTTCGAAACCTCCGAAAACGGCATTCTGCAGACGCACACCGGTATTCCGGTGCAGGGTGACGGCGGGCCGATCACCATCCCGCCGGATTCGCGTGTGTCCATCGAGCGCGACGGCACGATCTCCACGGTGCCGCAAAACGGCGCGCAGAATGTGGTGACGGTTGTCGGCCGCCTCAAGCTGGTGAACCCGCCGGAAACCGATCTGCTGCGCGGCCCCGATGGATACTTCCGCATGGGCGGGGGTAATGAGGCCGAACAGGACGATAGCGTCAAGATTGCCTCCGGCTACATCGAAAACAGCAACGTCAATCCGGTCGAACAGATGGTGGCGATGATCTCTTTATCGCGCCAGTTCGAGATGCAGATGCGCATGATCACCACGGCGGAAGCCAATGACCGCGCCGCCACACAGATACTTGCGCGCCAATAATAAAAGGATAAAGCAATGATCCGCTCCCTCTGGGTTGCCAAGACCGGTCTCGATGCCCAGCAGACGAACCTTGACGTTATCTCGCACAACCTTGCCAACGTCAGCACCAACGGCTTCAAGCGTCAACGCGCTGTGTTCGAGGATCTGCTCTACCAGAACATGCGCCAGCCGGGTGCGCAATCGACCCAGCAGACTCAGGTGCCTTCCGGCCTGATGCTCGGCGTAGGGGTGCGCACGGTTGCCACCGAACACATTCATACCCAGGGCAGTCTGCAGCGTACCGAGAACCCGCTGGACATGGCGATCAATGGCCAGGGCTTCTTGCAGATCCAGATGCCCGACGGCACGCTGGCTTACACGCGCGATGGCGCCATGCAGCGCGACAGCACCGGCCAGATTGTCACCTCGAGCGGTTATCTGTTATCGCCGACCATCACCATTCCCCAGGATGCAATCAGCATCACCATCAGCCGCGATGGCATCGTCTCGGTGACCCAGGCCGGCAATGCGACACCTACGCAAGTCGGCAATATTCAACTGGCAACCTTCATCAACAACGGCGGCCTGCAGAGTACCGGTGAAAACCTCTACATCGAAACCGCCTCATCCGGGGCGCCGACGCCGAACACGCCGGGCCTGAATGGCACCGGCCTGATCAACCAGGGCATGGTCGAGACCTCGAATGTCAACGTGGCGGAAGAGCTGGTGACGATGATCCAGACCCAGCGTGCCTACGAGATGAATTCCAAGGTTGTCTCGACCTCCGATCAGATGCTCGCCAAGCTGACGCAAATGTGAGAACTGTCATGAAAACCTTTAACGCTTTGCTGATGTTATTGAGCGCATTGCTTGCCGGTTGCGTGACGATGACGCCGTCGACTGCGGTGCATCAGCCCATGACGGTCCGGCCAGAGTTACGTAACGCGATTACCCCGGCCAATGGCAGCATCTATAACGTCGCCAGCGCCCGTCCGCTGTTCGAAGATCGCCGCGCGCGTTTCATTGGCGACACGATTACCATCAACATCGCCGAAAAGACTGCGGCGGCGAAGAAATCCGATACCAAGGCCGAGCGTACCGATGACCGGACTATGGGTGTCCCGACGCTTTCGGGGCTGCCATTTGCCAGTTTCCAGGGCGCGAAGCTGGCGACGAACAGCGAAACCAAGTTCGACAGCACGGGCGAGAATACCTCGTCGAACAACTTTACCGGTACGCTGACGGTGACCGTGATCGATGTCTATCCGAACGGCAACTTGCTGGTGTCGGGGGAGAAACAGATCGGGCTGAAGGAAGGCGAGGAATTCGTCCGCTTCTCCGGTGTCGTCAACCCGAACAACATCACGGCCGGCAACACCGTGCAGTCCACACAAGTCGCCGACGCACGCATCGAATACAAGGCAAATGGTTTCATTGATTCGGCCCAGGTGATGGGTTGGCTTGGGCGATTCTTCCTGACTGTCCTACCCTTCTAAGAAGATTCCATCATGAGCACCGTGCATAAGTTTCTGATTGGCCTGATGTGGCTGTTTGCCGCCCTGCTGGTGAGCGATGCGGCACGCGCCGAACGCATCAAGGAAATCGCCTCTATTGCCGGTGTGCGCAACAACCAGCTGGTCGGTTACGGGATTGTCGTGGGTCTTGATGGTACCGGCGAGAGCACCGCCTTCACGACGCAGAGCATGATCAACATGCTGTCGCGTATGGGTGTCTCGCTTCCCCCGGGGCAGGCGATGCAGGTGAAGAATGTTGCGGCGGTCATGGTGACGACCGATCTGCCGCCCTTTGCCCGCATTGGTCAACCCATTGATGTAACGGTATCTTCCGTGGGCAGCGCCAAATCCTTGCGTGGTGGCACCCTGATCATGACGCCGCTCAAGGGCGCGGACGGGCAGACTTACGCCATGGCGCAAGGCAACCTCGTCGTGAGTGGCGCCGGCGCCGAAGGTGGGGGCTCAAAAACGGTCGTCAACCACCTTTCCGTGGGCCGTATCGCCAATGGTGCAACGGTAGAGCGGGAAGTGCCGGTGACGTTGGGCCAGGGTGACATCGCCAGTTTCGAGTTGCGCCGCACTGATTTTGGTACCGCCAAACGGGTCGTCGATGTCATCAACAAGGCGATGGGTGCAGGCACTGCCAGCGCCGCAGATGGTCGCCAGGTACTGGTCAAGCTGCCTGGCAACGCGGATGAGCGTGTCGCCTTCCTCGGTGCTGTCGAAAATCTCAGCGTCACGCCGATACAGATGCCTGCCAAAGTGATCATCAATGCACGCAGCGGCTCGATCGTCATCAACCAGTCGGTAACGATTGACGCCTGTGCCGTCGCCCATGGCAACCTTGCCGTTTCCGTGACCTCCGACAATACGGTCAGCCAGCCAGGGGTCATGTCGAGTGGGCAAACCACCGGCATTACCAATTCCACGGTCGACATCCGGCAGAGCGGCGGCGGTCTGGTAGAAGTCAGCGCGGGCGCCAATCTGGCGGATGTCGTCAAGGCCTTGAATGCGGTTGGCGCCAAGCCCCAGGACCTGGTGGCCATACTGCAGGCCATGAAGATGTCCGGATCACTGCGCGCCGAGCTCGAAATCATTTAATTACGGCATGAATTGCCGGCATATTCCGCCGACTGCGGCGGCCACGCCAAGGCAATCTAGACAGTGATGAATACCGCGACGCCCATCCCTTCGATTTTCGATACGCAATCACTGACCGCGCTGAAGGGAGATCTGCGCAAGGCCGATCCGCAGGCGCTAAAGGCGGCCGCCCAGCAATTCGAAGCGGTGTTCCTGCAGATGGTGCTGAAATCGATGCGCGCCGCCGCCCCGCAGGAAAGCATGTTCGATAGCGACCAGTCGCGTTTCTATCAGGATCTGCTCGACTCCCAACTCTCCCAGGTCATGTCCGCCAAGGGCGGCACCGGGCTGGCGGCGATGATCGAGCGCCAATTGTCGCGTGCGGATGCCGTCATGCCCCCCGACAACGCGGACGGTATTCCCATGATGCCAGCCACCCGTGCGTTGCCGGTCGAGAAGTGGCAACGCAGCATCCCCCTGCCTGATAACAAGGTGACACCAGCCGTGCCGCTGGAAGGCAGCCCGGTGCGCCCGGCTAGCGTACCACCTGCGGTTTCATCTGTGCCGGGCGATGCCCAGACGTTTGTTACGAACGTGCTACCGCATGCCCTCGCAGCAGGCCGGCAGACGGGCATTCCGCCCCATTTCCTGGTAGCGCATGCCGCCCTCGAAAGTGGCTGGGGGCGTTCCGAGCCGCGCTTTGCCGATGGCAGCCCCAGCCATAATCTTTTCGGCATCAAAGCCGGCAGCAACTGGCATGGTGCGGTGGTGGAAGCAACCACTGCTGAGTATGTCAATGGTGCTGCCGAACAAAGGGTCGAGCGTTTCCGCGCCTACACTTCGTATGCCGCAGCCTTCGAGGACTATGCGCAATTGCTGGCGCAATCACCGCGTTATGCGGCGGTACTCGGAAGTCGCGACGCGGCCAGCTTTGCCCAAGGGCTACAGCGATCCGGCTATGCCACCGATCCGGCCTACGCAGCCAAGCTGGAGCGCATCATCACCGGCCCGACGCTGCGCCAGGCGCTGATCGGCTAGCGTCTCCGCACTTTCTTCACCCCTCCCGCACTCCCCATAATGACCTCGGGCCGGCTGATGCCGTCCCGCCAGCGCCGATTTTTGTCGCATATGGCACGTCAGTTGCTTTTATTCGCCTGAGCACTCAATCCCTGGCAGTCTCTGCCGTTAAGAGTGCATAACTCGGAGCAAGAGCATGTCTATCTTTAATGTTGGTGTCAGTGGCCTGAATGCGGCACAGAATGGCATTCTCACTACCAGTCACAACATCGCCAATGCATCGACGCCTGGTTACAACCGTCAGCAGATTTTCCAGACCACCAATCAGCCGATGTTCACTGGCGCGGGCTATCTCGGGCAGGGCACCAATGTCGAGACGATCCGGCGCATCTACAGCCAGCAACTGAGCGAGCAGGTGTTGTCGGCCCAGACCGGCAGCGCCGAAATGGATAGCTATCTGAGCCAGATCAACCAGATCAGCAATCTGATGGCCGATCCCGATGCGGGACTGTCGCCCGCCATGTCCGATTTCTTCAAAGGCGTGCAGGAAATGGCGGCCAATCCGGCGTCGATCCCGGCACGTCAGGCAGCGTTGTCTGCCAGCGAGTCCCTTGTTGCGCGCATCCAGTCTATTGACCAGCGCATGACAGAAGTTCGCACCGGCGTAAACGCCATGATCAGCAGCGAAGTCGCTGCGATCAATTCTTATGCGCAGCAGCTTGCCGATATCAACCAAAGGATTATCTACGCGCAGGCGGCAGGCCCCAATCAACCGCCGAATGATCTGCTCGATCAGCGCGATCAATTGGTTGCCGATCTCAACAAAGTCATTCGTGTCAGCACGATTACCCAAAATGACGGCACCTACAGCGTTTTCATTGGCAACGGCCAGCCGATCGTTGTCGGCACGCTGGCCTACGGCCTCGCGGCGGTTGCCGCACCGGATGATCCCGAGCGGATCATTGTTGCGATCAAGTCACCGAACGGCAACACGGTCAACATGCCGGATTCGCTGCTCACCGGGGGCACGCTCGGCGGCTTGATCGCCTTCCGCAATGATTCGCTCGACCCGGTGCAGAATGCCCTCGGTCGCATTGCCTTGACCCTGGCGACCAACTTCAACGCACAGCATCTGCTGGGACAGGATCTGAACGGTGATCTGGGCGGCGATTACTTCGATCTCACCAATGCGGGGCCGGCGGTGCAGGCGAATGGCAACAATACCGGTACGGGAGTTATCGCCGCCACTGTCGGGGATATTGGCAACCTGACAACCAGCGATTACCGGCTGAATTATGACGGCACGAATTACACGCTGTTGCGTCTGTCGGACAATACATCTCAGGCATACACGTTGGGTACTACGGTCGATGGGATCAATATCACTTTAAGCAGCGGAACGCCCCAGGCAGGAGATAGCTTCCTGATCCAGCCGACGCGAAATGGTGCCAGCGGTCTTGCCATGGCGATTACCGATCCGCGTGCCATCGCTGCAGCGGCGCCGATTCGCACAGGTACCCCGCTGACGAACACGGGGACGGCAAGCATTGATGCCGGTAGTGTTAGTTCGACAGCCAGCCTGCCTTTATCCGGTCCGGTGACACTTACCTATGACTTGACCACTGACACATTTTCGGCAACCGGTGGAATAACCGCAGGGCCATTTGCTTACACTGCCGGTCAGCCGATTAGTTTTAGCGGCATGACCGTTACCATCAGCGGCGCACCAGCAGATAACGATACTTTTACCATCGGTAATAACTCCAGTGGTGTTTCTGATAACCGCAATGGCGTTCTGTTGGGCAGTTTGCAGACACAGAGCACGATGGAGGGCGGCACGGCAACCTATCAGTCGTCCTATTCCTCCATAGTTTCCGAGATCGGCAACAAGGCACGCGAAGTCGAGATCACCGGCAAGGCGCAGCAAACGCTTTACGAGCAGGCCGAAACTACCCGCGCCCAATTATCCGGCGTGAATCTGGACGAAGAAGCCGCCAATCTGCTGCGCTACCAGCAGGCCTATCAGGCGGCGGCGAAAATGATGGGTATCGCGAATACCCTCTTCGACGAAATTCTCGCGCTCGGCCGCTGAAGGAGAGATTGAATGAGAGTCGCAACAAGCATGATCTTCGATGCCGGCGTCGCCGCCATCAATAAACAGACGGCTTCTCTGCTACATCTTCAACAGCAGGTGGCGACTGGGCGGCGCATCCTGACGCCAGCCGATGATCCGGTGGCTGCCGCGCGTGCGCTCGAGGTGACGCAATCGAAAGATATCCTCGCGCAATACTCGACCAACCAGGACAACGCCAATTCCGCGCTGGGGCTTGAAGAGGCGCAGCTGACCAGCGTCAACGACATGTTTGCCCGCATCAAGGAACTGACGGTACAGGCAGGCAATGCGACGTTGTCGGCGAGTGATCGGAAGTCCATCGCTTTTGAATTGCGCGGCCGCTTCGACGAACTGCTTGGCATCGCCAATGCCGCTGATGGTCAGGGCCAATACATTTTCTCCGGCTACATGGGATCGACCAAACCTTTCGGTGGCAATGTCGATGCAATGAATGCCGCACTACCACCACCAGCCCCAGGCAGTGAAATCTCCTACGCTGGCGACGACGGCCAGCGCCGGCTACAGGTATCGGCAACTCGCCAGATCGAGATCAGCGACTCGGGTAACGATGTGTTTAGCCGCATCAAGAACGGCAACGGCTATTTCGCGACCGATTACGCAAAAAATCTCGCCGGAGTAGGAACGAATACCGGTACGGGCGTCATCGATATCGGCAACGTGACTGATCCGGCGGCGTGGAATGCGCTGGCCAACAAGCCGCTCCAGATTGTGTTCACCTCGCCTGACGCCTACGACATCGTTGATGCGACGGCGGCGGTCATCGGTTCCGGGACCTACCAGTCCGGCCAGCCGATTGCCATCCCCGGCGGTGGCGCCAGTGTCACGCTGACCGGCGCACCAGCGACCGGCGACAGCTTCACCATCAAGCCGAGCACATCGCAAAGCGTTTTCAAGACACTGGCCAACCTGATCAAGACGCTGGAGTCGGATGCCAGCTTGCCAGCTGACCAAGCCAAATACTCAAACGAAATCGGCTTCGCACTCAATAATTTCGATAAGGCCAACGACAACATCCTGCGCGTGCGTGCCATGATCGGCAGCCGCATGACGGAACTGGAATCTCTGGATAGTGTGAATCAGGATCTCAACCTGCAATACCAGCAGACGCTCTCGAACCTGCAGGATCTGGATTACGCCAAGGCGATTTCCGACATGACGCGCAAGCAAACCGACCTGGAGGCGGCGCAGAAGTCCTTCATACAGACGTCGCAGCTTTCTCTGTTCAATTACCTCTGATGATGCCGTCCTGCCAGCACCGACTTTTCGCCACGGCGTTAATTGCCAGTCTGCTGAGCGCTTGTTCCAGTAGCCCGCCCGCAGACGGTACATCCGCTCCCACTCCCTTTACAAGCTCTGGCGTCACCAAAACGCTGGTTGAAGCGGTAATGTATCCGCTCGACAAGACGGTTTATTGGGGTGCCTGGGTGGCGGTGGCCTATCTGGTGACGGACCCCTGGGCGCCGAACTGGGAAATCCAGGAAGCGCGCTTCCCGGAAAATCATGTGCATTTCTTGATGAGCATGAAACGCTATTACTCGGGTGGGGCAGGTGAGGCGCGCCTGGTATTCAACCGTCGTGCCAAGGAGTTGGTGCGTGCCGGCGGGTTCGCTGGTTACGAGGTCGTCGAGTATTCCGAGGGAATGGAGTCTTCGGTGCTCGGTGCGCAGCGCACCGTCGAGGGCGTGATCCGTCTTACCAAGATGCCAGGTTGATCAGCCTGCACCAGATGCACGCATGATCTCCGCCATGGCGCGGAACGCATTGTCAAACAGAGTTTCCATCGCCGCACCGAAGTAGGGGATGGAAAACATCAGCACCAGAAAGCCGGACATCAGCGTGACCGGAAAGCCGACGGCGAAAATGTTGAGCTGCGGGGCAACGCGCGCCAGTACGCCCATCGCGAGGTTGGCGATCAGCAGGGCGGCGATTAACGGCAGCGCCAGTAACAGTCCGGCGGAAAATAGCGTGGATGACCAGGCCATGAAGCTGGCGAAACCGCCAGCATGCATGGGTGTAGCGGAGACCGGCAACAGCTTGAAGCTCTCGGCCAGTACCTGCAGGGTGAGCAGGTGGCCGTTCATGGCGAGAAAAATCAGTGTGGTCAGCAGGCCGAGAAATTCGGAAAGCACGGGAGTCTGGCCGGCGTTTTGCGGATCGTAGAACACGGCGAAGGAAAGACTCATCTGCATGCCGATCAGTTCGCCCGCCAGGTCGATGGCGGCGAAGGCGATGCGCAGCGTGAAACCGAGCAGGACGCCAATGATGATCTGCTGCGCCAGCACCGCCAACCCGACCCATGAACCGGGTGAGAGTGGCGGCATGGGCGGCAATACCGGTACGAGGGCAATGGTGATGATCAGACCCGACACCAGGCGGATGCGTTTCGGCTGCGCGGCATTGCTGAATACCGGAGCGCTGGCCAGCACGCCCATGATGCGCGCCAGCGGGAACATGAAAGCGGTGATCCAGGCATCGAGTTGTGCGCTGGTGAAGGAGATCATGCGGCGGTGCTAGCCAACGGCTCTAGCCGATGACGTTGGGAATCGAGCTATAGAGTCGCTGGATGTAATCTGTCAGCAGCGTGATCATCCAGGGGCCGGCGATGATGAGCGTGAAAAATACGACGATCAGCTTTGGCACGAACGACAGCGTCGCCTCGTTGATCTGCGTGGCGGCCTGAAAGATCGATACCAGCAAGCCGGTCACGAGCGCGGCGATAAACAGTGGCGCTGAAACCAACAGGGTGATTTCGACGGCCTGCCGGCCGATTTCGATGACGGTGGTGGGAGTCATGTGTGGTGTTCCCTTATCCGAAGCTCGCCACCAGCGAGCCGACGACCAGCGTCCAGCCATCCACCAGCACGAACAGCATGATCTTGAACGGCAGCGCGACGATCACCGGTGACATCATCATCATGCCCATCGACATCAGCACCGAGGCAACCACCATGTCGATGATGAGGAAGGGGATGAAGATGATAAAGCCGATCTGGAAAGCGGTCTTGAGTTCTGAGGTGACAAAAGCGGGGATCAGGACGCGCATCGGCACATCATCGACCGTGGCCGGGGTGGGCGCTTGGGAAATCTTGGTGAACAGCGCGACGTCGGCATCGCGGGTCTGTTTCAGCATGAAGCCGCGCAAGGGAATCGCCGCGCGGTCGAGCGCCTGCATGAAGGTGATCTTGTTCTCCGCCAGCGGCAGGTAGGCATCGGCGTAGATCTTCTCGCCCACCGGCGCCATGATGAAAAACGTCAGGAATAGGGCGAGGCCCACCAGCACCTGGTTGGGCGGCGAGGTTTGCGTTCCCAGCGCATGCCGTAGCAGGGATAACACGATGATGATGCGGGTGAATCCCGTCATCATCAGCAGCAAGGCCGGCAGGAAGCTCAGGCCGGTGAGCAGTAGCAGCGTCTGGATCGACAGCGACCATTGCGTGCCGCCACCGGCGGCAGGGGTGCTGGTAATTGCGGGCAGAGCCTGGGCCAGCGCCAACTCGGGCACCATTGCCGGCGCGATCAGCAGCAGTGCGGTAAGGAGGCGGCGGCTAACCTTCACGGCGCTCGATGATCTGCTTCAGCCAGGCCGGGAAGTCTTTTGCGGCAGGCGTTGTCGCGATAGTGGGCACTTCCTGGCGCGGGATTTCGGCCAGTGTGGTGACCTGGCCGGGGGCGACGCCGAGCACCAGCCAACTGTTGCCGAGTTCGAGAATCACCACGCGCTCGCGTGTGCCGACCGCCACACCGGCAACCACGCGCATTAGGCCGGCGGCTGCGCCGCGTGGTTGGCTGATGCGTTTTAACAGCCACAAGGTCCCGAGCAGCAAGGCCAGGACGAGGATCAGGCCGAAGACCATTTGCAGGGCGCTGGAGCCGAGATCCGGTGCCGTCCCGCCAGCGCCGACTTCTGCAGCCTGCGCGATGGATGCAGTAAAAGTGGCGGCGATGATGTAAATACGTGGCGGCATGGCCACGCAGATTAGCCCGTCTGGCGGTGGGCAAAGGCAGGATTACAAGGGAAAAGCGACGCTAACTACTTGTTGAGTTTGCGCATGCGCTCCTGGGGCGTGATGATGTCGGTCAGGCGGATGCCGAACTTGTCATTGACGACCACGACTTCGCCCTGCGCGATTAACGTGCCATTCACCAGCACATCCATCGGTTCGCCGGCGAGGCCATCAAGCTCGACGACCGAGCCGTGGGCCAGTTGCAGCAGGTTCCTGATCGAAATCTTGGTACGGCCGAGTTCAACCGTCAGACTGACGGGAATGTCGAGGATCAGCTCGAGTCCGTGGTTGGCGTTGGGAGCCTCACTGCCGGAAAACTGTTCGAAAACCTTGGCGGCCGGTACGACCGCCTTTTCGACGGCCGCCTGTTCGCCCATCGCGGCAGCCCAGTCATCCTCGGCGGATGCGCCTTCCTCGGTGGCCGCCTGTTCGCCCATGGCGGCAGCCCAATCATCCTCGGAAACCTGTGCTTCTTTCGCTTCATCGCTCATGTCTGACCTCTACTCAGTGGCTTCCGGCGCCACAAAATTTTCTATCTTCAAAGCATACTGGCCGTTGTTGATACCGTAGCGGCATTCCAGCAGCGGAACGCCATCCACCTTGACACTCAGCAAATCTTCGAGGTTGAAGGGGACGACATCCCCCACCTTGAGCTTTGCCACCTCGCCCAGCTTGATTTGCGTGCCGCCCAGCGGCGCCGTCAGTTCCACCTCCGCTGCGAGCAGTTGGCGGCGCAGCATGCCTGTCCAGCGTTGGTCGCTGCCGGCCTGTTCGCTGTGCATGGTGCTGTAGAGCACGTCGCGGATTGGCTCGATCATCGAGTAGGGCAGACACAGGTGCATTTCCGCCGAATTGCCGGAAAGCTCGATGGTGAAGGTAAAGGCGACGACGATTTCCGAGGGCGTGGCAATATTGGCAAACTGGGTGTTCATCTCGGAGCGGACGTATTCGAATTCCACCTCATAAACCGGCTTCCAGGCCTTCTCGTATTCAGCGAACACGACATTCAGGATGCCGATGATGATGCGTTGCTCGGTCGGCGTGAAGTCGCGGCCTTCGACACGCGTATGGAAACGCCCGTCGCTGCCGAACATGTTGTCGACGATGAGAAATACCAGGTTGGGGTCGAGCACCACAAGGCCGGTGCCGCGCAACGGCTTCATCTGCACCAGGTTGAGGTTGGTCGGCACGACCAGATTGCGGATGAAATCACTGTATTTCTGTACCCTGACGGGTCCCACCGAGATTTCGGTACTGCGGTGCATGAAGTTGAACAGGCCGATGCGCAGGTAGCGGGCGAAGCGCTCGTTGATGAGCTCCATCGTCGGCATGCGACCGCGCACGATGCGTTCCTGCCGGCCCAGGTCATATGACTTGACGCCGCCGGCTTCCTCTTCCGCCGGCGCTTCGTCAGTCTCCCCGGTGACGCCTTTGAGCAGGGCATCAACTTCTTCCTGGGAGAGAAAATCCTGGCTCATCTGGTCGAATTAGACTGAATCACTGAATGATCAATGAAGAGAAAAATACTGCCTGAACCGGTGCTTCAGGGTCGGCTTGGTCTTGTTTCTCCTGCGCCAGATCCGGTTTCTCTCCTGTCAGTATGGCGTTGATCGATACCCGGAATTGATTGGCCAGCATCTGCATGCCTTCCGGGGTAGACAGGTCGGTTGCTTTCTTGCCCGCCAGGATCAGCAGCAACTTGTGGCGAATCTCCGGCATGAACTGTTTGATCTGCTCCGAGACAGCGGGATCGAGCAGTTTGAGTTCCGGGACTGCTTGGACATAGGCATCCTGCTGGTCGGACTGCAGTTTGACGACAAAGGGTTCCAGCTTGGCAAAAACTGGCGCTGCCGCGTGCGCATCCTGTTTCTTCTTCTTGGCCTTGGATACCTTGGCCGGAGGATCCTCGCCATCGGCGCCTTCTTCATCATCAGCCGGCGCTTTTTTCTTCAGCAAGAAAAAAGCTGAACCCCCGCCGAGCACCACCACCAGCACCGCAGCGATGATGATGATCAGCAGCTTGCTTTTCTTTTTCGGGGCTTCTTCGCCCTCGGCGGGGGCTTCGGTTTTCTTGGCATCAGCCATAATTAACTCCTGTCCGGTTTTCCTGACTATTCAGGGTTACGCGAATACATCGACAAGTCCACGCCCGACCTTGAGCCCTGGAGAGGCTGGCTGGGGTGCTGTTGCGATCGTCTGCGATGCCCCCGCCTCGGGGTGAGCATTGCGGCCAAATGCAAAATTATCCCCGTTTTTCTCCTGTTGTGCCGACTGGCGCGCGTTCTCGGCGCCTACTTGCGTTTGTCCGAGTTGAATGCCTGCGTCCGCAAGTATCTCGCGCAAGCGTGGCATGGCGGCTTCCAGAGCCTCTCGGACGAGCGGATTTGTGGAAACGAATGTTGCGGTAGCCTGATCGCCTGTGACTGACAGGCTGACCTCGACGCGGCCCATCTGTGGGGGCGTCAGCACGAGTTCCGCGTGACTGTTGGTGCTGCTGGACATCCAGACCAGCCGGTTGCCAACTTCCTGGCCCCATCCGGCAGCACCGACATGCTGGTCGACTGGCAGGGTTGGCACAGACGACATCTGGTTACTGGCAAGAAGTGAACCGATTGGCTGGGATATCAGTCCGGCAGGATTGCTTGTCGTTGATGTTCCCGCAACCTTGTCTGCGGCGGCTTCCAGGGCTGCTGAAAACTTGGAGGAAAGTTCAGATACTTGCCCCTCTGTTTTGTTTCCGGCAATCAAATTTGGTGTTTGAACTTGCAGGTCGGAATTCGATGAAGGTGTCGAACCCTGACTGTTTGTATTATCTCTTGAAGCCAGGCTTGCTATCTGTGCTTGCAAGCTCGATTGCCCATCTGTGAATGCTGTAGATGCCTGTGTAGTGTTGCCCGAAGTGGCTTGGGCGGCAGTTATTGCCGCAGCGGCCACCAGCTGCGGCGTCAACGCAGGGGCAATTCCTGCCAACGTTGCAGCATCGACGTCATCCGTATCCTGCATTGCCGGATCCTCAATATTTTTGCCGGCATCCGCCGCCTCCGTTTTTATAAGGCCCAGGCCTTCCAGAAAGGGCATCAGTGCGGCAAGCGTGCCCGCCGGATTGACCTCGGCTGCTGATGTGGCATCTGCGGATAGTGCAAGCGTGACAGGCATGACTGGATCCGCAACGACAAGAGGCTGTTTGCCCAGCAGTTGCTGGAACAGGGCGCCAAACGACCCGACGCCGGAATCCGCTGTGCCGGTATCGGTAGCAGCCGTCGCGGTATCGGAAGCGCCTTGCACGGCGATCTGTGCCGCCGTTGCGGCAGGGCTTGGAGCAGAGTTGATCGTGGCCGACATAAGCTAATCCTTGCAGTAATCACATCACGACTGGGTGCTGCAAGGACCATGCCACAAATTGATGCTTACTCGTCCTCAGTGACAACGCCGAAGCGACGCGCGGTATGTTCGTCCGATTGTTTCTGTTCGATGCGGGCTTCGGCATAGGTGACACGCAACTGATGGCGCAGCGCCAAGGTGTCGAAGGCCTTGACCTTGCCGCGTTTGTCGAGCCAGTTCTGCTGGCCTGCGACAGTCCGTTGCTTCGACGCCGTGACCATCGTGTGCGCCTGATCGATGGCTGCATCGAGACGACCGAGAAAATGCTGGTAGTTGCGCCAGGCATCCGGCCCGAGCCCCTGGCCGGCAGCGGCAATAAAGCGCGCCTGATATTCGTCGCGGTATTGCGTCAGCAATTCAAGACGCTGGCTGGCCTCCTGTTCGCCGGCAATCAGCTTGCCTAGCTGGCGTGACGCTTCGTCGAGTCGCAAATTCGAAAGATCCAGCAGGGGCTGCAAGTGAAACGGCTTGTTCATCGGTTGAGTATATCCGCGACAGGGTTACTTGATGTCCGGGAACAGGCCATTCAAGGCGCCGAGGCTTTGCACCGCATCAGCATGTTCCTCGATGCCCTGCTGCAGGAAAGTCTCCAGTTGCGGGTACAGTGCGATCGCCCGATCGAGCAGCGGGTCCGAGCCCGGTGCATAGGCGCCGACGGCCAACAGGTCGCGGGCGCGCTGGTAACGTGAGTACAACTGCTTGAAGCGACGGACGCGCTCGAGGTGGTCGGGCGGGATGAGGTTGGTCATCGCGCGCGAAATCGATTGCTCGATGTCGATGGCAGGATAATGGCCCGCATCAGCGAGCCCCCGGCTGAGGACGATATGGCCATCGAGGATGGCGCGGGCGGCATCGGCGATGGGATCCTGCTGGTCGTCCCCTTCGGCCAGCACGGTATAGAAGGCAGTGATCGATCCGCCGCCGGCCGGGCCGTTGCCGGCGCGCTCGACGAGTTGGGGCAGGCGGGCGAAGACGCTGGGCGGATAGCCGCGCGTCACCGGCGGTTCGCCGATCGCCAGGGCGATCTCGCGCTGCGCCATGGCGTAGCGGGTGAGCGAATCCATGATGAGCAAAACCTGCTTGCCTTCCTCGCGAAATTGTTCAGCGATGGAGGTGGCATAGGCCGCCCCTTGCAGGCGCATCAGGGGGCTCACATCAGCCGGTGCGGCAACGACCACCGAGCGGCGCAAGCCGGCGCCGCCGAGATTCTGTTCGATGAATTCCTTGACCTCGCGGCCGCGTTCGCCGATCAGGCCGACGACGATGACATCTGCCGCCGTGTAGCGTGCCATCATGCCCAGGAGCACGCTCTTGCCGACACCTGAACCGGAGAACAAGCCGAGCCGCTGGC
>JAABQX010000030.1 GCA_011391215.1 Rhodocyclaceae bacterium | reverse complement strand
ACATAGACATGATTGAAGGGGATCTTGCCGGTGATGTGCTTGGTCATCATCACCATGCGCGCTACCCAGAAGAAGATGATGTCGAATCCGGTGACCAATACGGTGGATGGCAGGTAGAGATCCAGCGCCGGATTTGACTTGGCTGGCCACTCAGGCGTCCAGTCCAGCGTCGAGAATGGCCAGAGCGCGGAGGAATACCAGGTGTCGAGGACGTCCGGGTCGCGCGCCAAGCCGCCGGTATATCCGTCGAGCCTGGCCTGCGCATACGCTTCGGCTTCGTCGTGCGCCACATAGAAGCGTCCGTCGTCGCTATACCACGCTGGAATCTGATGCCCCCACCAGAGCTGGCGCGAGATACACCAGTCCTGGATATTGTTGAGCCACTGGTTGTAAGTGTTTACCCAGTTTTCCGGGTAGAACTTGATCTCGCCCGTTGCCACGCACTCCAGCGCCTGACCGGCAATCGACTTGCCGTTTGCATTTGGGCTGGATGAGGGCTTGCTCATGGCAACGAACCACTGGTCAGTGAGCATCGGTTCGATGGCCACGCCGGTGCGATCGCCACGCGGAACCATCAGCTTGTGCGGCTTGGTCGAAACGAGTAGTCCTGCCGCGTCGAGGTCGGCGACGATAGCCTTGCGGGCCTCGTAACGGTCCATGCCGCGATATTTTTCCGGGCCGTGTTCATTGATGCGCGCATCGAGCGTGAAGATGGAAATCGGCGTCAGGCCATGGCGATGGCCGACCTGCCAGTCATTGAAATCGTGCGCCGGCGTGATCTTGACGCAGCCGGTACCGAATTCCTTGTCGACATACGTATCGGCGATGACCGGAATGGTGCGGTCGCACAGCGGCAGATGGACGTGTTTGCCGATCAGGTGCGCATAACGCTCATCCTCAGGATTGACGGCCACCGCGATGTCGCCCAGCAGCGTTTCAGGGCGCGTCGTAGCAACAGTCAAAGAACCATTGCCGCAGGCGAACGGGTAGCTGATTTCCCACATGAAGCCATCTTCTTCCTCGCTGACGACTTCGAGATCGGAAACGGCGGTGAGCAGCTTCGGGTCCCAATTCACCAGGCGCTTGCCGCGATAGATCAGGCCTTCCCTGAACAGTCGGACGAAAGTTTCGGTGACAATTTTCGACAGGCCGGCATCCATGGTGAAGCGCTCGCGCGACCAGTCCGGACTGGTGCCGAGGCGGCGCATCTGGCGCGTGATGGTATTGCCGGAATATTCCTTCCACTCCCAGACTTTTTCGAGGAACTTTTCGCGGCCGAGTTCATGGCGTGAAATACCCAGGGCATCCAGCTGGCGTTCGACAACGATCTGCGTGGCGATGCCGGCATGGTCGGTACCCGGCTGCCAGAGCGTGTTGGCGCCGCGCATGCGGTGATAGCGGGTGAGTGCATCCATGATGGCCTGGTTGAAGCCGTGGCCCATGTGCAGCGTGCCGGTGACATTGGGCGGCGGCAGCAGGATGCAGAAGTTGTCTGTTTTATCTGTGTCGAGGCCGGCGGCGAAATGGCCGCGCGACTCCCAGACGGGATACCAGCGCCGCTCGATATCGGCGGGCTCGAAACTTTTGGCGAGTTCCATGGGAAGGATTCAGCTGTGCTGTGGGGTAAAACGGAAGCCGGCGATTATACCGAAGGGGCTGGTTGGAGCTGGCTCAGGCCCCGTCACGCCTGGCGTCGAGCGCGGCGAGGAGACGCGGCAGCAAGGTGTTGCGCGCGCGGATATCCAGTTCGGTCAGGATGTGCTGGCTGGCGCTCGCCACGGCGGCCGGCAACATTTCCACCAGCCAGGACGACAGCTCGTTCTGGATGTCTTCCTGTACGGCAATCAATATGTCGTCGATGCTGGCAGGCGTCAGGTCGGCCGTCTCGACAACCTCGGTGAGCAGGGGAATCTCGGCATCTGGCGCGGCGCGATTTTCGGCGTCGTTTGCGGCCAGGTCCTGGGGGGCGCGGGCGACAAAACTGCGGTGGCGGCGCATCAATGCATCCGCCTGGTTGAAGACATCCTCACGCGACACTATGACACTCCTCCGGAGATGTCGCGGCTGTCGATGGCATAGCCGCGATCACGATAGAACTTGAAACGTTCGCGCGCCGGCAGTCGGTCGCCATCGTCGGTACTGACGATTTCGACCAGATGTTCGAAGCGTGAAAACGTCGGCGGCAGATTATTGCTCAGGTTGAGCAGGCAGCTTTCCTGGGGGGGATTATCCAGCCGGTCGGTCAGCAGAATCGGGGTTTCGCCGGCAAGAGGGGCATCGGCGCGGCAGTGGGGCAAAAAGGACAAGGCAGGTTGCGTCCACAACACGCGATCGAGACGCGCGGCCTGCTCGCTGTCCGGCACATACACAAGAACGGCTTCGCGCCGGCCCCAGGCCTGCTGCAGCCACAGCGCTGCCGACTGGGTGCGGTCGGCAGCGCCGTGCAGGAAGGAAATGCGTGTCATGCCGGGGCGCGCGTCAGGCAGAAAGCCTGGCGGCCCGCGCCAACAGGAAATGGGTGAGCAGCGGTACGGGGCGGCCGGTTGAACCCTTTTCCTTCCCGGATCGATTGGCTGTGCCAGCAATATCCAGATGCGCCCAGTCGTACTTCTTGGTGAAGCGCGACAGGAAGCAGGCGGCAGTGATCGTGCCGGCGGCGCGACCGCCGATGTTGCCCATGTCGGCGAAGTTACTGTTGAGCTGCTCCTGATAGTCGTCCAGCAATGGCATCTGCCAGGCGCGGTCCCAGCTTGCCTGACCGGCGTCAAGCAACTCACGGGCCAGGCCGTCATCGTTGGCGAGCAGACCGCTGACGACATGCCCCAGCGCGATCACGCAGGCGCCGGTCAGCGTGGCCACATCGACGACGCAGGCGGGATCGAAGCGCTCGACATAGGTGAGTGCATCACACAGGATCAGCCGGCCTTCGGCGTCCGTATTGAGGATCTCGATGGTTTGTCCCGACATCGAGGTCACGATGTCACCCGGTCGTGCGGCGCCGCCGCCCGGCATGTTCTCAACCGTCGGCACGACGGCGATGACGTTGAGCGGCAGCTTCATCAACGCGGCCGCCTTGATGGTCGCCAGCACGCTGGCGGCTCCCGACATGTCGAACTTCATTTCGTCCATATCGGGGGCGGGCTTGATGGAAATGCCCCCGGTGTCGAAGGTGACGCCCTTGCCGACCAGCACGATGGGTTTTTCACCCGACTTGCCGCCCTGATACTTGACGACGATCAGATGGGGCGGCTGGTGCGAGCCCTGTGCAACGGCCAGCAGCGAATGCATGCCGAGTTGTGCCATCTCGGCGCGACCGAGCACCTCGGTTTGCAGTCCGTGCTCCTGACCGATGGCTTTGGCTTGTTCAGCGAGGTAAGTCGGCGTGCAGATGTTACCGGGCAGATTTGCCAGGTTTTTCATGAAATCTATGCCGGCAGCGATGGCCTGGCCTTGTTGCAGCGCCTGCTCGGCGGTGGCCAGTTCGTTGCGCCGTTCGACACAGAAGATCAGCTTGCGCAAGGGGCGACGCACCTCGTCTTTTTTCGACTTCATCTGGTCGAAGCGGTAGAGCGTTTCCTCGACCATCAGCACGGCCTGACGGACGCGCCAGGCGACATCACGTTTTTTTACCGACAACTCGGTGAGGTAGATCGTGCCGTCGAAACCGCCGGTCTCATTTAAGGTGCGCACTGTCGTGCCGATGGCAGCACGAAATTCCTTTTCGCGGAATTCACGTTCCTTGCCCAAACCGACGAGCAGGATGCGTTCGGCCTCGGTGCCGGGCACTTTGTGCAGCAGCAGCGTGCTGCCGGCCTTGCCTTCCATGTCACCGCGCCGCAGCAGGTCTGAAAGGTAGCCATGCGCAGCGTTGTCGAGCAATTCCGCAGGCAAGGAGAGTTTGCGGGATTCGAAAACGCCGACCACGACACAGGCGCTGCGCTGCTTTTCCGGGCTGCCGCTCTTTATGCTAAATTCCACCGCACACTCCTTGGCTTGATTTGGGGAAAACGTGAAGTTTAAGCAAATTTTACGTTTTGTCTGCATTCTGGCGTCAATATTCCCATCTTTTCACACCGCCCCCAATGAAGATTTTTCAGCGTGCCGCCCAGCGTGAATTCGCGCAGACTGCCGCAGCGGTGTTTGTCGCCCTGTTTGCGATTCTGCTGACGACGCAAATGATTCGTCTCCTGGGCCAGGCGGCCAGAGGCGCAACCGCCGCCGAAGGGGTCGCCACATTGATGGGATTTGCTTCCCTCAACTATCTGCCGGTATTGCTGTCGCTGACGTTGTTTATTGCCATTTTGCTTTCCCTGTCCCGGGTCTATCGCGATTCGGAAATGGCCATCTGGTTTTCCTCCGGTGTGCCGCTGACTGCCTGGGTTGATCCGGTATTGCGCTTTGCCGTGCCGATAGTGCTAGCCATCGCGGCGCTGACCTTGTTTTTGACACCCTGGTCGACGACCAAGCGTGACGAATACCTGAAACGAATGGATAACCGCAGCGATGTGGCGCGCATGAGCCCGGGCGCCTTTCAGGAATCCGCGCGGGGAGACCGGGTATTTTTCGTGGAATCCGTCGGGCATGAGAATGGTGCGGATGATCGGGTCAGGAATGTGTTCATCAGTTCCGTCCAGCACGGCCGGGAGGGCGTTATCGTGTCGTCGCAAGGACACACCGAGATGGCGGAAAATGGCGACAAATTCGTCGTCTTGTCGAACGGGCGACGCTACGAGGGTGAGGCGGGATCGGCGGAGTTTCGTAGCATGGAGTTTCAGCGCTATGCCATTCGGATGGAAACGGCGGAGAATCTCGGTATCGATCAATCGGCGAAAAACCTGTCAACTTTGGAGTTGTTGCGCAATCGGACTACCCAGAACAAGGCGGAGTTTTTGTGGCGCTTCGGTGTGCCGTTCTCCGCATTGATCCTGGCTTTGCTTGCCATACCGCTGTCTTTTGTCAATCCGCGCGCGGGGCGTACCAATAACCTGCTCTTTGCCTTGCTGACCTTCATGATTTACAGCAACCTGCTGTCTGTGAGCAAAACTTGGGTAGCCCAGGGTCGCCTGCCGTTTGAGGTCGGCATTTGGGCTGTCCATATGTTCATGTGTGTAGCCCTGATCGTCCTGTTCTGGCGTCGGTTGGCGGTGTTTTCGGTTTGGCGGCTATGGCGTTGAAGGTTTATGAACGCCACCTGGGGCGCGAAATCTATGGCGCAACTCTGTTGGTACTGGCGGCCTTTCTGGCGCTGTTCGCTTTTTTCGATCTCATTACCGAACTGGATGATGTCGGCAAAGAGGGCTACGAATTGCGGCATGCGCTGGCCTACGTGGCCCTGACTCTGCCCGGTCGGGTATACGAAATCCTGCCGATTGCCGTACTGATCGGCTCCCTTTATGCGCTGACCCTGCTGGCGCGCCACTCGGAGATTACCGTGCTGCGTACAGCGGGGTTGTCGACGGGAGAGTTGTTGCTGACCCTGGGGAAAATCGGTGCTGCATTCGTGTTCTTGTCCTTTGTGGTTGGCGAGTTCATTGTGCCGCCGGCCGAGCGTGCGGCACAGCAGTTGCGGCTAACCGTCCAAAGCCACATGGTGGTCAAGGAATTCCGTTCCGGGCTATGGGTGAAGGACGGTCTCTCGTTCATCAACGTGCGGGATGTCCTGCCGGATGCCAGCCTGCGCGGGGTGCGCGTGTTTGCTTTCGATGCAGGCTACCGCCTGCAGTCGATCAGCGCGGCAGAGGAGGGCCGCTATGTGCCCGCCGGGCATTGGCGGCTAACCAACGTGGCACAGACTGTATTCGAGGGCGAGCGGGCGCGCGTGTTGCACCAGGATGAAGTGAAATGGGCGTCAGCACTCAACCCGGACATTTTGTCCGTGTTGCTGGTAGTGCCTGAGCGGATGTCGATTAGCAATCTTTATGACTACGTCCAGTACCTGAGCGACAACCGGCAAAAGACCCAGCGCTACGAGATCGCACTATGGAAAAAGCTCATCTACCCGTTTGCGACGCTGGTGATGATGGCGCTTGCACTGCCCTTCGCCTATTCTCACGACCGCATGAGCGCGGTGAGCGTCAAGGTGTTTGCCGGAGTCATGCTCGGCATTGTGTTCAATATGCTGAATGGCCTGTTTTCAAATCTTGGCGTCATCAACAGCTGGCAGCCCCTGTTTTCCGCCGTGACGCCGAGCGTCATGTTTCTGCTGGCGGCGGGGTCGATGTTGTGGTGGGTGGAACGAAGATGATCCGGGTGCCGGCCAGCCGGTCGTGCAGGAACTGGCGGTCACGGTCGAATACTACCCAGACCAGACCCACACCGAAAAAAAGCAAGCTGAGCCAGCTGAGAAAATAACGCAGATAAAGTTGCCGCTTGCCTGGCGGCAAGCTATCGGCAGTCACTATTTTCAGTTTCCAGGTTTGCATCGCCAGGGTTTGCCCGCCGTTGCGCCAGTACCAGATAAAGTAAATCCCGAAAATTACAAATACGTGGATCAGCAACGCGGGGCCAGGCAGCACGATGCCGAGGCCCATGCCCAGCGCCAGGTGCGGCAGCATGAAGCCGACCGACCAGACACCCAGCAACAGCAGCGATTCATAAAGCATGCTGGCAAGACGGCGGCGGATGCCCGCCAACGGAAGTCCCGCCAATGGGGAAGTTGCGATGGCCAAACGGTTTATTCCTGGGATGCTGCGGGGGCTGCGGGTGCTGCAGGTGCTGCAGGTGTCGGGGGTTTGCCCGCCTTGGGAACCAGGGGACTCTGCGGGGGTTTCAGTGGCGACAGCGGAGAGCGAGGCGGACTGGCAGGTATCCGTTGGGCGCTGACAGCGGGAACAACACTCGGCTTGGCCACGGGATTCGTGGTGGGTGGCTTGGTGGGTGTCTTGACTTGCGGGCGTCGGACCGCGCCGGCGCGTAATTCGTCTCTTTCCTCTTGCGGCAGGGCGCGGTATTCCTCCCATTGCTGGATGACGGTCTGTTTTTCTTCGGGGCCGACCTTTTTCAGGGTTTTATATTTTTCCCGGACCGCCTTGCGCTCCTCGGGCGCCAGGCGTGCCCACTCCCGCATGTTGCGTTGCGTGCTGGCCTGCTCTGCGGGAGACATGGCAGGATAGCGTTGGGCGATGCCCAGCCATTTCTTGCGCTGGAATGCATCCAGCGCATCCCATTCGCGGGACAGAGGGGCCAGAATTGCCTTTTGTTCGGGGGCAAGCGTCGCCCAGTCAGGCTGGTAGAGCGGCGGCACGACGGCATGGGCATTCCCGAACAGAGCACCGAGGAGCAGCCAGCAGGCTACTCCCCAGCGGACGAACGTTTTTCCAGCCATGCCTGAAAGCCTTGGTCAAGATAAGCATTGGGCGGCAGATCGTCTGCCAGCAGGGCGCTGTCGATTTCCTCGTTTTCGCTGGCTTGGTCGAAGCCGTTCCAGTAATACGCGAAGCTGACGCCCAGCAAGAGTGCCAGGATGGCAAACAGGGTGCGGATCGGATGACTCCTGGAATCATGACCGCCGCCCCACGCTGCCGTCCCGCCAGCGCCGACTATTTCCAGCGACTCCACGGCCACAGCCCGATGCTGCAGGGCGCGTTCACGCCCGGCCCGCAGCCTTTCAGCGATACTCGGGTCGATGTCGCGGGTGCCGTGGTCAAGCACACGGCAGATTTGTCGGGCAAATAACGCTTCATTTTTCATGGCCGGATTCCTTTCGCCGCCAGCGCGGTCGCCAAGGTATGGGTGGCGCGCGAACAGTGGGTTTTAACGCTGCCTTCACTGCAGTTCATGGCGGCAGCAGTTTCGGCGATATCCAATCCTTCCCAATAACGCAACAGGAAGGCTTCGCGTTGACGTGCGGGGAGATTTTGCAAAGCTTCCTCCACCAGTTCTAACGTCTCGGCTTGCAGCAAGGCCGCATGAGGGGTGGCAAATGGACTAAGTTCCTCATCTATTTCAATGGCTTCGAGGGGATCACCGGTGTCATCATCCGCCGACTCGAAAGAAGATAATTGTACAAAACGCGCCATTCTGGTCCGAGAGCGGCGATAGTAATCGCGGATGGCGTTTTGCAGGATACGCTGAAACAGCAGGGGCAATTCGTCCGTGGGGTGGCCCGCATACTTTTCTGCCAGCCGCATCATGCTGTCCTGCACGATGTCGAGCGCGGCATCCTCATCGCGCACGGCAAACAGGGCCTGTTTGAAGGCCCGGCGCTCGACACTGGCGAGAAAGTCGGAAAGCTCTGAACGTGAGGCCAAGATGGCTGAGGTTTTTGCGGGTTGATTGGCGGGAAGCCTTGACCTGAAACGTGACTGTCAAGTATTGTTGCGTGTTTCGGGCTTTGCCCGGTTTTGATTGGACTAAAGAAAATGCAACTGACGGGCGCAGAGATTGTAATCAGGTGCCTCCAGGAAGAAAAGGTCGAACATGTCTTCGGCTACCCTGGCGGCTCGGTTTTGTTCATTTACGATGAACTGTTTAAGCAGGATCAGGTCAAGCACATCCTGGTCAGGCATGAGCAGGCGGCTATCCATGCAGCAGACGGATACTCGCGCTCGTCCACCAAGATTGGCGTGGCCCTGGTCACCTCCGGTCCCGGCGCCACCAATGCCGTGACCGGGATTGCCACCGCCTACATGGACTCGATCCCCATGGTGGTGATTTCCGGCCAGGTACCAACCGCCTATATCGGCCAGGATGCCTTCCAGGAGGCTGATACGGTGGGTATCACGCGCCCCTGCGTCAAGCACAATTTCCTCGTCAAGGACGTCAAGGATCTGGCCACCACGATCAAGAAGGCGTTTTACCTGGCGAAGACCGGGCGTCCCGGTCCTGTGCTGGTGGATATTCCCAAGGACATCACTGTCCAGAAGTGCGAATTCCACTATCCCAAGTCGATTTCGATGCGTTCCTACAACCCGGTGGTCAAGGGTCACACGGGGCAGATCAAGAAAGCGGTACAACTGCTGCTTGAAGCCAAGCGACCGGTCATTTACACCGGCGGCGGCGTGATTCTGTCGGATGCCTCCGACAAGCTGACCAAGCTGACGCGCATGCTCGGCTACCCGATCACGCAGACCTTGATGGGCCTGGGCGCCTACCCGGCCACCGACCGCCAGTTTCTCGGCATGCTCGGCATGCACGGCACCTACGAAGCCAACATGGCGATGCAGGATTGCGACGTGTTGCTGGCTATCGGTGCGCGTTTCGATGACCGCGTGATCGGCAATCCCGATCACTTCTGCCAGGTGGCGCGCAAGATCATCCATATCGATATCGACCCGTCTTCGATTTCCAAGCGCGTGCGCGTCGATGTGCCGATCGTCGGCAATGTGCCCGACGTGCTCGACGAAATCATCAAGCAGATCGAGGCGGCCGAAGGCAAGCCTGTCGAGAAGCATCTGGCGGCCTGGTGGAAGCAGATCGAGGAATGGCGCAAAGTCGATTCACTCAAGTACAAGATGGGCAGCGACATCATCATGCCGCAATACGTGGTCGAGAAGCTTTATGAAGTTACCGGCGGCGATGCCTTTGTCTGCTCCGACGTCGGCCAGCACCAGATGTGGGCGGCCCAGTACTACAAGTTTGACAAGCCGCGGCGCTGGATCAATTCCGGTGGCCTCGGTACGATGGGTTTTGGTTTGCCGGCGGCGATGGGCGTGCGTTTTGTCCATCCGAAAGCCACCGTCGCCTGCATCACCGGTGAAGGTTCCATTCAGATGAACATCCAGGAGTTGTCGACCTGCAAGCAGTTCCATCTGCCCGTCAAGATTCTCTGCCTCAATAACGGTTACCTCGGCATGGTGCGGCAGTGGCAGCAGATGTTCCACGGCAACCGCTATGCCGAATCCTACGTCGATGCCTTGCCGGACTTCGTCAAGCTGGCCGAGGCCTACGGCCATGTCGGCATTCGCGTCACCAAGCCGGCCGATGTCGAACCGGCAATCCGCGAAGCCTTTGTCAAGCACAAGAATGAGCTGGTCTTCCTCGATTTCCTCACCGACAAGACCGCCAACGTATTCCCGATGGTGGCCGCCGGCAAGGGCCTCTCGGAAATGATTCTGGCGGAGGAACTCTGATCATGCGCCACATCATTTCCATTCTCATCGAAAACGAATCAGGCGCACTCTCAAGGGTTTCCGGCCTGTTCTCGGCGCGCGGCTACAACATTGAGTCGCTGACCGTTGCTCCGACCGAAGATCCTTCACTCTCGCGCATGACCATCATCAGCATCGGCTCTGAAGAAATCATCGAGCAGATCACCAAACAGCTCAACAAGCTGATCGATGTCGTCAAGGTGGTCGATTTGTCCGAAGCCGCGCATATCGAACGCGAACTGATGCTCGTCAAGGTGCGCGCCACCGGCAAGGATCGCGACGAGATGAAGCGTATCGCGGATATTTTCCGTGGCCGCATCATCGATGTCACCGAATCGACCTATGTCGTCGAGCTGACCGGCAACACGGCCAAGATGAGTGCCTTCCTCGATGCCATCGACCGTTCGCTGATTCTCGAAACCGTTCGCACCGGCACCTGCGGCATCGGCCGCGGCGACCGTATCCTCAAAGTTTGATTACCGCTATTACTAAAGGAAAGTCATGAAAGTTTATTACGACAAGGATGCCGACATCTCCCTCATCAAGGGCAAGAAAGTCACCATCGTTGGCTATGGCTCGCAGGGCCATGCCCATGCCCAGAATCTCAAGGATTCGGGTGTCAAGGTCACCGTTGGCTTGCGCAAGAACGGCGCCTCGTGGAAGAAGGCCGAAACTGCCGGGCTGAAGGTTGAGGAAATCGCCAAGGCCGTCAAGGGCGCCGATGTGGTCATGATGCTGTTGCCCGACGAGAACATCCCGGCTGTCTATTACGCCGATGTCGAACCCAACATGAAGAAAGGCGCCGCGTTGGCCTTTGCCCATGGCTTCAACGTGCATTACAACCAGGTGGTGCCGCGTACCGACGTCGATGTCATCATGATCGCGCCCAAGGGCCCTGGTCATACGGTGCGTTCCGAATACCTGCGTGGCGGCGGCGTACCCTCGCTGATCGCCATTCATCAGGACAACTCCGGCAAGGCCAAGGACATCGCGCTGTCGTATGCGGCGGCCAACGGCGGCACCAAGGGTGGCGTCATCGAGACCAACTTCCGTGAAGAAACCGAAACTGACCTGTTCGGCGAGCAGGCCGTACTGTGCGGTGGCCTGGTTGAGCTGATCAAGGCCGGTTACGAGACCTTGACCGATGCTGGCTATGCGCCCGAGATGGCTTATTTCGAGTGCCTGCACGAGGTGAAGCTGATCGTCGACCTGATCTTCGAGGGCGGCATCGCCAACATGAACTACTCGATCTCGAACAATGCCGAGTATGGCGAATACGTCACCGGCCCCGAGGTCATCAACGACCAGTCGCGTGCCGCGATGGCCAATGCGCTCAAGCGCATCCAGAACGGCGATTACGCCAAGATGTTTATTCTTGAAGGCAAGACCAACTACCCGAGCATGACCGCGCGCCGTCGCCTGACCGCCGCCCATCCGATCGAACAGGTCGGTGAGCAACTGCGCGCCATGATGCCGTGGATCAAGAAAAACAAGCTGGTGGATCAGAGCAAGAACTGATGATGGCCTGATCGTTAGCCGAAGGCACAGCCCGCGCTGTGCCTTTTTTATCTCTGACCGTGTAACTCATCACCATGCCTGACTACCGTCCCCGCAAAACCCTGTTCAACCCGGAATTGCGCCGTCGCGGCATTTACATCCTGCCCAACCTGCTGACGACGGTCGCACTGTTTTCGGGATTTTTTGCCATCGTGCAGGCGATGAACGGCAAGTTCGAAGTCGCAGCGGTTGCCATCTTCATCGCCATGGTGTTCGACGGACTTGACGGGCGCGTGGCACGACTGACCCGCACGCAGAGCGCTTTCGGCGCCGAATACGACTCGTTGTCCGACATGGTGTCCTTCGGTGCGGCGCCGGCGCTGGTGGTATATGTCTGGGCGCTGAAAGGCATGGGCAAGCTGGGCTGGATCGCCGCATTCATCTACTGCGCGTGTGCAGCGTTGCGCCTGGCACGCTTCAATACCAATATCGAGGTGATCGACAAGCGCTATTTCCAGGGTTTGCCAAGTCCGGCGGCAGCGGCGCTGGTGGCCGGACTGGTCTGGGTGATGATCGATAACGACTGGACGGGCGAGGAGGCCCGCTGGTATGCCTGCATCCTGACCATTTTTGCC
This sequence comes from Rhodocyclaceae bacterium, assembly GCA_011391215.1. GTDB lineage: Bacteria > Pseudomonadota > Gammaproteobacteria > Burkholderiales > Rhodocyclaceae > Sulfuricystis. The sequence goes on along the minus strand of JAABQX010000030.1, from coordinate 17,290 downwards.
GGCATCACCATGGTCAGCAACCTACGCTACTACTCCGGCAAAAATATCAACTTGCGCAAGAGTGTTCCGTTCATGGTGGTGGCGGCATTTGCCCTGGGCTTTGCCCTGGTGTCGAGTTATCCGCCCGGCGTCCTGTTTGCCCTGTTTCTGGTCTATGCGCTGTCGGGGTATGTCCTCGGAGCGAATGACTGGTTGAAGCGCCGTAAAAGGCGCATGACCCCTGAGTAATCGATAGTTTACGATGGGGCGGAACATCTGGAGATGAGCATGAACAAAGAGACCTTGTTGATTTTTGATACGACCCTGCGTGACGGCGAGCAAAGCCCGGGCGCAGCGATGACGCGCGAGGAGAAACTGCGGATAGCCCGCCAACTCGAACGCATGCGCGTGGATATCATCGAAGCCGGATTTCCTGCGGCGTCGACCGGGGATTTCGATGCCGTAAAAGCGGTAGCCGAAACGATCAAGGAATCGACCGTCTGCGGTCTGGCGCGCGCCAATGAAAAGGATGTGCGACGGGCCGGTGAGGCGATCACCCCGGCGCGTTCCGGGCGCATTCACACCTTCATCGCCACTTCGCCGATTCACATGGAAAAAAAGCTGCGCATGGCGCCCGACCAGGTGGTCGAGGCAGCCGTCAAGGCGGTGAAGTGGGCACTGGAATATACCGATGATGTCGAATTCTCGGCCGAGGATGCGGTGCGCTCGGAGTTCGATTTTCTCTGCCGCGTCTTCGATGCCGTGATCCAGGCTGGCGCCAGGACCATCAACGTGCCCGATACCGTCGGTTACAGTATTCCCGTGCAGTGGGGTGAGCGCATGCGCGCCCTCATCGAACATGTGCCGAACTCGAACAAGGTGATCTGGTCCACCCACTGCCACAACGATCTCGGCATGGCTTCGGCCAATTCGCTGGCCGCCGTGCTGAATGGCGCGCGCCAGGTCGAGTGCACCATCAACGGACTCGGCGAGCGTGCCGGCAATGCCGCGCTCGAGGAAATCGTCATGGCGGTGCGCACGCGCAAGGATTTGTTCCCGGTCGAGACGCGCATCGATACGACGCAGATCGTGCCGGCTTCGCGACTGGTGTCGCAGATTACCGGCTATGTTGTGCAGCCGAACAAGGCGGTGGTGGGCGCCAATGCGTTCGCGCATGAATCGGGCATCCATCAGGACGGTGTTTTGAAGCACCGCGAAACCTACGAGATCATGCGCGCCGAGGATGTCGGCTGGAACGCCAACAAGATTTCGCTGGGCAAGCTTTCCGGCCGTAACGCTTTCAAGACCAAACTGGCCGAACTGGGCATCGAACTGGCGAGCGAAGAAGCCCTCAACACGGCTTTTGCCCGCTTCAAGGAGCTTGCCGACAAGAAACGCGAGATTTTCGACGAAGACCTGCACGCCATCGTTTCTGACGAAATGGGCCCGCCTGAGGTCGAGCACTACAAACTGATTTCCTCGAAATTCCACTCCGAGACCGGTGAGGAGCCGCGCGCCGAACTGACTCTGTCAATCGGTGGTGTCGAAAAGCGGGCCCAGGAAACGGGCAGTGGCCCGGTCGATGCATCGTTCCGCGCCATCGAAAGCGTTGCCGGCAGCGGTTCCAACCTCTTGCTCTACTCGGTGAATGCCATCACGACCGGCACTGACGCCCAGGGCGAGGTAACCGTGCGTCTTTCCAAGGACGGTCGAATTGTCAATGGACAGGGCGCGGACACCGACATCATCGTCGCTTCCGCCAAGGCCTACCTGAATGCCTTGAACAAGCTGCACGCCGGGCCGGAACGGGTCAATCCGCAGCTTTGAGGCGTGATGGCGCAGTCAGTCGTGAGTAGGACAGCGTCGCGACGAAAAAGACCAGTGCTAGCAGCACTTCGGTAATGGCCAACAGCTGCATCATGCCGTTGTCGGACGTGGCGCGCACCAGACCTTCAAGCAAGTAAATCTGAATGAACAGCGTCGACCACTGGTGGGTGTAGCGCCGGCCATGCAGGATGCCGAACAGTGGGAGAAGGAGGGGCAGGGCTTTCAGGGCCAGCCACGAGCCGCCAGGACGCAACGGCGCCAGCCACAGTTCCCACGCCAGACAGAGTGCAATGAGGGCAATCAGGCTGATGCTGGCGGCAAGGTTGGCCTGGCGGGCACGCGGCGGAAAGTCGGCGCTGGCGGGACGGCGGCGCGCAGGGAGCATGGCGGGAATTGATTCGTTAGAATGGCCCGGATTATATGTTGCTCACCCCTTTCCGCCTCGTCGCCAGTGTCGTGCGACGCTTCCATGCCGAACGCTATGCCCAGACGGCGGCGGCGCTTTCCTTTGCTACCTTGCTTGGTCTGGTGCCGATGCTGGTGGTGGGCGCGGTGTTGCTCGAAAAGCTGCCCTTTGGTATCAAGCTTTCCGCCGCGCTCGAAAGTTTCTTGCTCGCCACCTTGCTGCCGGATAAAGCCGGTACGGTGATCGTCAAGTATCTCGGACAATTCGCCCATCGCGCCGATCAGGTCACCTGGATCGGCTTGTTTATGCTGGCTCTGACAGCCCTGTTGCAAATGCTGACCATCGAGCATGCCTTCAACGCCATCTGGCAGGTGAAAAAACGGCGCCCGTGGTTGCGGCGGCTGGCCCTGCACTTGCTGGCATTGCTGGCAGGGCCGCTGGTGTTTGGCGGGGCACTTGCCAGCATTACCTTCCTTGCCAGTGTTTCGTTCGGCCTGGTCGATGAGCCGCGCTGGTTGCGGGTCGCATTTTCGCAGGCAACGCCGTTGATCTTCCTGGCCGTACTCTTCAGCCTGATGTATTCGGTCTTGCCGAATCGACAGGTTTTGCATCGGCATGCCGCATTATCCGGCGTGCTTGCCGCGCTGGCCTTTGTCGGCATGCAGCGGTTGTTTGCGCTGTATGTCGTCAAATTGCCCACCTATACTCTGCTCTTCGGCGCGTTTTCCGCGATCCCGATCTTCTTGTTGTGGCTTTACCTGTCCTGGACAGTGATTCTACTGGGCGCTTTGCTGACGGCAGAACTGCCCCGTTTGACGCCGCGTGGACGATCCGGAGGGCATGGCGGTTCGAGTAAAATTGTGGCTGAAAAACTCAAAAGGGATGAGCGATGACCGGGATGCTGATGCGAAAAATCGTCCAGTCGGCCTGGTTTTGGCTGTTCTGTCTGCCCTGGCTTGCCGTCAGTGCGCAAGCCGCTCCTGCAGACGCATTTTTCGAAACTTCGCTGGGCGACTTTGCGGCCGAGATCAAGGCAGCCCATCAGCAGAGCAAAGTCGGTGTCCTGCTGATGGTCGAGGCGGAAGGTTGCCCATATTGCCGGCGCATGCGCGAGCAGGTGTTGAGCCAGCCTGCCGTCCAACAGTATTTCAAGAAGCATTTCAACAGCTTCAGCCTCGATATGCTGGGCAGCGTGCCCGTCACCGACTTTACCGGCAAGGAAGTCACCGAGAAGACATTTGCCCGCACGCTGAAGATACGCGGCACACCGACCTTTCTCTTCATTGCACCCGACGGCAAAGAAATGGCGCGCTACACCGGCGCGACCAAGGGGGTGGATGAGTTCATGGCGCTCGGCCATTTTGTCGCGGACGGCCATTGGCATAAGATGACTTTCGATCAATTCCGGAGCAAACCATGATTTCCGACAAGCCGATCCCCTCCGCCGAACGTCTGATCGTCGCGCTTGATGTGCCGCAGGTGGAAGCGGCCAAGGCGTTCGTCGAACAACTCGGCGATGCCGTGCAGTTCTACAAGATCGGCCTGGAGCTCTTCATGGCGGGTGGTTACTTCGAGTTGCTCGACTGGTTGGTGGCGCGCAACAAGAAGGTGTTTGTCGACCTGAAGTTTTTTGATGTGCCCGAAACCGTGCGCTCTGCCGTCAAGGCGCTTGCTGCCACCGGCGCGACCTTCGCCACCGTGCATGGCAACCAGGCCATCATGGAGGCGGCAGTGCGCGACAAGGGTGCCCTGAAAATCCTTGCCGTGACGGTGCTGACCAGCCTGGATCGTGGCGACCTCGATGACCTGGGGTTCGCCTGCGATGTCGAAAAACTTGTGCTGTCGCGCGCGCGCCGTGCCCTGCAAACAGGGGTAGATGGCATCGTCTCCTCAGGTCTGGAAGCGCCGCTGATTCGCAGTGAACTGGGCCAGAAGTTGCTCGTCGTTACCCCAGGTATTCGCCCGGTCGAGAACAAGCCGGCGGATGACCAGAAGCGCACGGTCGATGTCGCGCAGGCCTTCCGCAATGGCGCCGACTACATCGTGGTCGGCCGGCCGATCCGCCAGGCCGCTGATCCGCGTGCCGCCGCGCTGGCGGTGCAGAAAACCATCGCTGAAGTTTTTACCTGATAGAATCCGTCAACTATTTAGCTAGGAGGCCATCATGGATGCCAAAGAGAAAATTCACCAGACCATCACCGATAACCCCGTCGTGCTTTACATGAAGGGCACGAAGCAGTTTCCCCAGTGCGGTTTTTCGAACCGTGCCGCACAGATTCTCAAGGCTTGTGCAGTCGATTTCGTCGATGTGAATGTGCTGGCAGATGCCGAAACTGTGCCGGCGCTGCGCGAGTACGCCGACTGGCCGACGATTCCGGTGCTTTACATCAAGGGCGAATTCATCGGCGGTTGCGACATCATGACCGAGATGTATCAGGCCGGCGAACTGCAACAAAAGCTCGCAGGTCTTGCCAAGCACTAACGCAGTTCGGCCAGCAGCTTCTCGATCATGCGCCGCGCCTGGCCGAGATAGCTGGCGCCGAACAGGTTGAAGTGGTTGAGGATGTGATACAGGTTGTAGAGCGTTTTGCGCGTTTCATAGCCCGGATCGAGTGGCCAGGTCGCGCGATAGGCAGCGTAGAAGTCGACGGGATACCCACCGAACAGCTCCGACATTGCCAGGTCGGTTTCCCGGTCGCCGCGATAGACAGCGGGATCGAAAATCACCGGTGTGCCATCGGGTAATTGCGCCGCATTACCCGACCACAGGTCGCCGTGCAGCAGACTGGGCGCAGGACGGTAATCGAGAAAGAATGCGGCAAGCCGTTCCGCGACGCGCTCGCCTTTGTCGCGCAGGGCGGGTTCCATGCCATTGCGGCTGGCCAGTGCGAGTTGCGGACGCAGACGTTCCACCGCAAAAAATCCGGCCCAGGTGCGGTGACTCTGGTTGGATTGTGGTGTGCCTCCGATGAAGTTGTCGCGTGGCCAGCCGTAGGTGGCGTTTTCTTCGTTTCCGGTGCGGCGATGCAGCTCCGCAAGTGCCCCGCCCAATGCGGCAGCCCCTTGGTGATCGAGATTGTGCAGGTCGAGATGTTCCATGACCAGAAATGCTTGCCCATCTGCCGTACCCCATGCGGGGCATTTCATCCCGCCAGCGCCGACTTTTGGTACGCGGATGGTATTAGCAGCAGCGAGCGCCGCAAGTCCATCCGCTTCGGCCTCGAACATGGCTTTTACACGAATGTCGTTGGTCTTGACAAAATAGCGCTGCGCCCCGTCAGTGAACAGCCAGGATTGGTGGATGCAGCCACCACCCATTGCTTGCGCTGTGGCGCTGTGAAAATCTTGCCCAGCCACCTGCGTGATGGCGGCTTCGATGGCCGCAACAAGCCGGGCAGACAGCGTCATCAGGTATGTGCGAGTAGTACGTTGGTGCGCCCCAGACGTTCGGAAAGGACGAGCAGGAAGCCCTGATAGAAGTGCATTTGGCAGGCATCCGAAGCCTGACGTAGCGAGTGGCCGTGAATGACGACGATGCGCGCATCGGTGAGGGTGACCACCTCGGCAACGCGGCGCGGATGGCGGCGGTCGATGACGGCAATTTCACCGATCACCTCTCCGCGCCCCAGAATGCCGAGCGGGCGACCTTCTTTCGAGACCTGTACCTCGCCTTCGAGAACGAAACAGAAATAATCGCCGAGTTCACCATCCTTCATCAACCGGGTGGTGGCACCTACCGCTTCCCACTCGGCAAAACGCACGATTTCCCAGATTTCGACATCGGAAAAATCGTTGAAGAAATGCAGTGCACGCAGTGTTTCGAATTTCTCGCTGTCCGGTACTTCCTGCTGGCGGGCCGCAAGCTCGCGGTTGCGGAAGGCCTGAGCCAAATCGTGGGCGAACTCGGCCCAGGTGGCATAGCGGTCCTTGATCTCCTTCTGCATGGCCCGCGCCACGATGGTATCGATGGCGGCCGGTATATCGTTGCGGAAGGTCGAAGGCGGCGGCGGGTCAATATTGCAAATCTGGTAGATCATGCCGTAATTACTGCTGGCCTGGAACGGCAGGCGACCGGCGAGCAGTTGATACATGACGACACCTAGGGCATAGATGTCGGTCTGGTGGTTGAGCGTCAGTTCGCGCACCTGTTCCGGTGACATGTAGGCCGGAGAGCCGACTCCCGTTACCTGGGTCTGCGTATGCTCATCACCGGTCTGGATGCAGGCGCCGAAATCCGAAATCTTGATATCGACATCCGCCTGATCGCCCATGTTGATGGCCTGGGACAGCAGGATGTTGGCCGGCTTGATGTCGCGATGCGTGATGCCGAGACGGTTGGCATATTCGAGAGCGCGCGTGCATTTGAAAATGATTTCGACAACGCGCTCGATCGGCAGCAGCGTGTCGGGATTGCAGAAGGGCTCCAGCGTGCCTCCAGGGGCATACTCCATGACGATATAGCTTTCATCCTCGCCTACCACGGCATCGTAAATTTGCACGATATGCGGATGAATCAGCTTGCCGGCCAGCGAGGCCTCGTTGATCAGGAGGTGGCGATACAGCTTGCCGCGCTCGCGATCCTTAAGCATGTCCGGGAAGATGCGCTTGATAGCGACTTCACGCTCGGCGAACGGGTCGAAAGAAAGGAAGACGGTGGAGGTCGCCCCTTCGCCAAGCTTGCGAATGACTTCGTATTTACCGCCAATTTTTTCCATCAGCGATTACAGCGCAGTGCGCAGACGGCTGATCGCCGCCCTGACCTGATTCGGCGCGGTGCCGCCGATATGGTCGCGGGCGGCCAGAGAACCGGCCACCGTGAGGACGGCAAAAACATCGGCGCCGATCAGGTCGGAAAAGCCTTGAAGTTCTTCCAGCGACAGGTCGGGAAGATCACAGCCCTTCGTTTCTGCGGCCCGCACCGCCCTTGCCACGGCCTCATGGGCATCGCGAAACGGCAGCCCGCGCTTCACCAGGTAATCGGCCAGGTCGGTCGCAGTGGCAAAACCTTGGCGCAGCGCGGCAGCCATTGCTTCCGGCTTGACGAGAATTCCGGTCGCCATGTCAGCAAAAATACGCAAGGTGTCGATCAGGGTATCCGCCGTGTCGAACAGCGGTTCCTTGTCTTCCTGGTTGTCCTTGTTGTAGGCGAGCGGCTGGCCCTTCATCAAGGTCAGCAGGCCTATCAGGTGGCCGAAGACGCGGCCGCTCTTGCCTCGGGCGAGCTCCGGCACGTCGGGGTTCTTTTTCTGCGGCATGATCGACGAGCCGGTGCAGAAGCGGTCGGCCAGGTCGATGAAGCCGACGCGGGGGCTCATCCAGAGGATCAGTTCTTCCGAGAGGCGCGACAGGTGCACCATCACCAGCGACGCGGCAGCGCAGAATTCGATGGCGAAATCACGATCGGAAACGGCGTCGAGCGAGTTTTCGCAGACCGCTTCGAAACCGAGTTCCTGCGCAACGAATTCGCGGTCTATGGGGAAAGTGGTGCCCGCCAATGCGGCAGCACCGAGTGGCAGACGATTCACGCGCTTCCGGCAGTCGGCAAAGCGCTCGCGGTCGCGGCGCAACATCTCGACGTAGGCGAGCAGGTGATGGCCGAAGGTGACCGGCTGCGCCACCTGCAAGTGAGTGAATCCGGGCAGCGGTGTGTCGGCGTGTTGTTCGGCAACCCAGAGCAGGGCGCGCATGAAATCGGTGAGCAGCATATCAATGGTGTCGATGCTGTCGCGCAGCCAGAGACGGATGTCGGTAGCCACCTGGTCGTTGCGCGAGCGTCCGGTGTGCAGGCGCTTGCCCGCGTCGCCGACCAGCGCGGTGAGGCGCTTTTCGATGTTGAGATGCACATCCTCATCGTCGAGATTCCAGGCAAAGGTGTCGGTCGCGATTTCGTCGGCAATCTGCGCCATGCCGCGCTCGATGGCGGCAAAATCCTCCTGCGCAATGATGCCCTGCCGCGCCAGCATGCGGGCATGGGCCAGCGAGCCACGGATATCCTGGGCCGCCATGCGCTGGTCAAAGAAAACCGAGGCGGTATAGCGCTTGACCAGATCGGAAACGGGTTCGGAAAAACGGCCGGACCAGGCCTTGGCGGTGCTGCTATCGGGTGAGCGATCTGACATAATGGGCGTGAACATGCTGGATAAATTCCTCGAGGATCATGAGTATACCCTTGCGTTCGTCCGCCTTCCGTCTGCCTGATTTCCGCAACCAGGGTATTTGGCTGCGTGTATTGCTGGCGGCGAATGCTTTCTTTCTGGCAATGGTCGTTGCGGGCAATCCCGTATCGGCTAATTTGCTGGGGGAAATCACCGAGCTGGCGGCTTGGGTCGAGCCGGCATTGCTGCTGACCTTGACGCTATTATTCATCATCTCGCCCGTCTTGCAGTGGTTGCCGGCGCGTCTTGCGGCGGTGCTGGTGGTGATGCTGACGGTCGGGGTAGTGGTCGGTGTGGGCGACTTGCTGGCACAGGTATTTGGCAACCGCAGCGGCTGGCGTGTTCCCATTGCGGCGGGGGTATGCGCAGCCATGATCCTGGCCTGGTTCGACCTGCGTGCCCGCGCGCAGACGCCCGCGCTCGCCGAAGCACGCTTGCAGGCCCTGACGGCGCGGATCCGTCCGCACTTTTTGTTCAACAGCCTGAATGCCGTGCTGGGGATGATCCGCATCGATCCGCAACGCGCCGAGGTAGCGCTGGAGGAGCTCGCCGAGTTGTTCCGCGCCCTGATGCAGGACAACCGTGAGCTGGTCCCGTTGTCGGACGAAATTGTTCTGGCACGCAAATACCTGGATATTGAACGCTTGCGCCTGGGAGAGCGTCTTCAGGTGACTTGGGCCGTGGATGACTGCCCGGTTGATGCACTGGCGCCCCCACTACTGTTGCAACCCTTGCTGGAGAATGCCATACATCATGGTATTGAGCCGGCGGTGGCGCCGGGCGAGATCGGCGTGCGCCTGACGACTACCCGCGACGGCGTGGCAATCGAGATCGACAATCCCTGGCTGGGGGAAAACCAGCATTCCGCCGGCAATGGCATGGCGCTCGCCAACCTGCGTGAGCGCCTGATGCTTTTCTATGATCTCGAAGCGCGGCTCGATACCCGCATCGAGAATGGCCGCTATCACGTTCGCGTCAGCCTGCCCAAACAGCACAAGCGTCGCCATGGCTGACCCCCCCCGTATCCTCATCGTCGACGACGAACCGCTGGCGCGGGCGCGCTTGCGGCAATTGCTGGACGACATCGCGGATGATTTCCCGCATCGTATTGTCGGCGAGGCCGGTGACGGGCTGTCGGCGCTGGAACTGCTGGCGCGTACCCCTGCAGACATTGCCCTGGTCGATATCCGCATGCCGCGCATGGATGGCATTGAACTGGCGCAGCAACTGGCCGCGCTGCCCCATGCGCCGGCCGTGGTGTTCGTCACCGCGCACGACGAATTTGCACTGCAGGCCTTCGAGCTCGCGGTGGCCGATTACCTGATGAAACCGGCGCGTGCCCCGCGCCTGCTGGAAGCGTTGAAAAAAGCCCGGCGCCTGGCGCCCAACGATTCCCTGTTGCAGACGCTGGCGCCGGCCGGCCGCACGCGCCTGCGTGTCGTCGAACGCGGCACCATCCTCCTGGTACCCGTTTCCGCTGTCCTGTATCTGCGCGCTGAACAGAAATACGTGACCGCGCGCACCGTCGAGCGCGAATATCTGCTCGAAGAATCGCTCGCCCATCTGGAAACCGAATTTGCCGCGCGCTTCGTGCGCATCCACCGCAACTGTCTGGTGGCGACTGACGCCGTGGCGGGGGTGGTCCGCGAGTCCGATGGAGCGGGCGAAGCCGGCGAGGCGTACTGGGCTTTGCGTTTGTATGGCGTACCCGAGCATCTGCCCGTCAGCCGCCGGCAATGGCCGCAAGTAAAGGTGCAATTGGGGCTCTGACCACCTCAGGGCTCCCTCCGGCTGTTGAGATAAAATGGCAACATAAACTTCGGGTTTTGCCACATGCTCAAACAACGCACCTTAAAGACCTTGATTCGCGCCACCGGCGTAGGCTTGCATTCCGGCGACAAAGTGACGCTGGTATTGCGTCCCGCCCCGCCCGGCACCGGCATCGTGTTTCATCGCGTCGATCTGACGCCACCGGTTGATATGAAGGCTGATCCCTACGCCGTCGGCGATACGCGCATGGCCTCCTGTCTGGAAAAGGACGGGGCGAAACTCGGCACCGTGGAGCACCTGATGTCGGCGCTGGCCGGTCTGGGCATCGACAACCTCCATGTCGATGTGGATGCCGAGGAAATTCCGATTCTGGATGGCTCGGCGTCACCCTTTGTGTTCCTGCTGCAATCGGCGGGTATCGAAGAACAAAATGCCGCCAAGCGATTCCTGCGGGTGAAAAAGACCGTAGAGGTCAAGGAGGGTGACAAGTGGGCGCGGCTGTCACCTTATGAAGGTTTCCGCCTGGAGTTTTCGATCCAGTTCAACCACCCGGCGGTGGATCGTTCCGGCACCAAGGTTGCGGTTGATTTCGCCGACCAGTCCTACATTCGCGATATTTCGCGCGCCCGTACCTTCGGCTTTACGCAGGATGTCGAGGCCATGCGCTCCCAGGGTCTGGCCCTCGGCGGCAGCCTGGAAAACGCCATCGTGATGGACGAATATCGCGTCCTGAATGCCGACGGTCTGCGCGTGCCGGATGAGTTCGTGCGTCACAAGGTGCTGGATGCAATCGGTGATCTCTACCTTGTCGGGGCGCCCCTGCTGGCATTGTTCAGCGCCCATAAATCCGGCCACGCCATGAATAACAAATTATTGCGCGCCCTGCTGGCCGATGCCGATGCCTGGGAATGGGCCAGTTTCGAACTGCCCGAAACTACGCCAGCGCGTGTGGCGCATCTCTACCCCGATCTGCAGTTCGCCTGAACCTCCATGTTTCTGCTGCGGATTGTCGGCCTCCTGACAGCGATCGCCGTGGGTGTCGGGATAGCGGCCTTTCTATTTACCGGGGAACGGCGCTATCTCGGGTTGGCTTGGCGTATCGCTAAATATGCCTTGATCTTCGCGCTGGCGCTGTTCGCCCTGCTGGCTTTCGAGCGCCTGATCGTGATTCTCTAGCCGTCCTGTCGGCGCCGACTTTTACGTATTGCGCAGCAGTTTCAGCAATGCAAGCTTGACGGGCGAATCATCTTCCAGTCCGCTGGCGAGTGAAGTTAGTGCCTGCTTCGGCCGTATCCCTATGACTTTCAGGGGTTTGGTGCGTGCGTTGGCACTTGCGCGCCGCCGTGCTTGCACCTTCACCTCGATTCCGGTAACCTCCTGTCCCTGTTGAATAAAACCCTCGGCAAGTCGTGGCGCAAGCTGCCGCAACTTGACCGCGACCGCGCCGCTGTCGGTGTGGATAACGACCTTGCCCCGTTTCAGATTGGCAACATGGGTGCCCGGTAGCAGATAAGCGGGCAGAGCGGATTCAAGCAAGGTTTGCAGGCGCTGCAGACGATTGGCCTGCTCGGACAAACGAGCAAAGGCATCGGCGGCAGCGAGGTGGTTCATCAATGTGCCACGTCCGGATGGGAATGCGCCGGGAGTTTTGCGTGTTCTTGGGATCGACGTCATGTCGGCGGACCGGGGTGGCTGTAATGGAGGTAAGTTAGTGCATATTATTCTGGTCTCCGACCGGATGGCAACTGCCCGCAGTATTACGATCACCGGCGGCCATCTGGCATTCTTCGCGACGGCACTGGTCATGGTGGTGTTGGCCTTGTCTTCGGCTTTCTCCTATTTGACGGTCCGCCATGCGGCGGAAATCCGTCTGCCCTTCCTGCAGGAATTGCTGCGGACAAACCATCTGGAAGAAGTAGGCAAGTCGCGCGAACTCCTGCGCGACAGCCTGTCCTCCATGGCGGTGCGCCTGGGCCAGATGCAGGGGCAGTTGATGCAACTCGATACCCTGGGTGAACGCCTGGCCGGTCTGGCGGGCGTGAAGAAACCGGAACGGAAGGCCGCACCGGCCAAGCCCGCCGAAAATAGCGCTGGTGGTCCGCTGATACGGCCGGATAACCTGACCGAGGTTGAAATGCAACGCGCCCTCAACGAACTGGCGCAGCAGATCGAAGTGCGCAGCCAGACGCTGGCCATCCTGGACGATCGCCTGTTCGAAGAGCGCACCCGCAAACAGTTGCTGCCAACTTCCAAGCCCGTGGATTCCGATGCGCGCGCGTCCGGCTTCGGCTGGCGCTCCGACCCCTTCACCGGCCAGACGGCCATGCACGAAGGCATCGATTTCATGGCCGAGGTCGGCACGCCGATCCTGGCAGCCGGTGCCGGAATTGTGCGGAATGTCGAACGCCATCCGGAATATGGCAATCTGGTCGAGATTGATCACGGCGACGGCCTGGTCACGCGCTATGCCCACGCGTCGCAAGTGTTCGTCAAAGCGGGTGAACTCGTCAGGAGCACCCAGCGGATTGCCGCCGTCGGTTCGACCGGTCGCTCGACCGGGTCGCACCTTCATTTCGAAGTGCGCATCAACGGTGTGGCGCAGAACCCTGCGCGCTTCCTGGCGCAGGGCGTCACCCGGTTGGCGCGAAACTAGACGCTTTTGCAGCAGCAGGCCGTATCTGCTACGGCCTGCCCGAGTGGCTTTCAGGGCTGTGGGCTGAGACCCCCGTGCTAATATGCCGCCCTCCGGCGCAAGCCGCCCTCTCTGTTTTCAAGGCATGATCTCCCCATGATTTCCGGCTTTTTAAAGAAGATTTTCGGTAGCCGCAACGACCGTTTGCTGCGCCAGTATTCCGCCAATATCGGCCGTATCAACGCGCTCGAACCCCAAATGGAAGCGCTCTCCGATGCCGAGTTGGCCGGGCAGACCCCCGCCTTCAGGGCGCGCGTGGCAAACGGGGAAAGCCTCGACGATCTGCTGCCCGAAGCCTTCGCCGTAGTGCGCGAAGCGGCGCGCCGCGTGCTGGGCTTGCGCCACTTCGATGTGCAGTTGATCGGCGGCATGGTGCTGCACAACAACAAGATCGCCGAAATGCGCACCGGCGAGGGCAAGACGCTGATGTCTACCCTGCCGGCCTACCTGAATGCGCTGTCCGGCAAGGGTGTGCATATCGTCACGGTCAACGACTACCTGGCCAGTCGCGACGCTGCCTGGATGGGGCGTATCTACAACTTCCTCGGCCTGACGGTCGGCTGCAACCTGCCGAACATGGACCATGAGGCCAAGCAGGTCGCCTACGCTGCCGATATTACCTACGGCACCAATGGCGAGTTCGGTTTCGATTACCTGCGCGACAACATGGTGTATGCCTCCCATGAACGTGTGCAGCGCAAGCTCAACTACGCCATCGTCGACGAGGTCGATTCGATCCTCATCGACGAGGCGCGCACCCCGCTGATCATTTCGGGCCAGGCCGAGCAGCATACCGAGCTCTATATCAAGATGAACGCGGTGCCGCCGCTGCTCGAAAAGGGCGTTGGCGCGCAAAGCCAGGAGGAAACGGATACCGGCGACTACGTCGTCGATCTCAAGGCGCATTCCGTCCTGCTCACCGAGGAAGGCCATGAGAAAGCCGAGGAAATCCTCGCGCGGCTGGGCATGCTCGCCGCCGGCAGCAGCCTCTACGACCCCGCCAACATCCTGCTGATGCATCACCTCTATGCGGCACTGCGCGCCCACAACCTGTTCCACCGCGACCAGCAGTACGTCGTCCAGAACGATGAAGTCGTCATCGTCGACGAATTCACCGGCCGCCTGATGTCCGGCCGGCGCTGGTCGGACGGCCTGCACCAGGCTGTCGAGGCGAAGGAGGGCGTAGCGATCCAGTCGGAAAACCAGACACTCGCCTCGATCACCTTCCAGAACTACTTCCGCATGTACAACAAGTTGTCGGGCATGACCGGCACGGCGGATACCGAAGCCTACGAATTCCAGCAGATTTACGGTCTTGAGACGGTGGTGATTCCCACCAACCGCCCGATGGTGCGCATCGACAACAACGACCAGATCTATCGCACCGCGCCGGAAAAATATACCGCGATCGTCGCCGACGTCCGCGACTGCCACCAGCGCGGCCAGCCGGTGCTGGTCGGTACCACGTCGATCGAAAGCTCCGAACTGCTCTCCGACATTCTGACCCGGGAAAAACTTGCGCACCAGGTGCTCAACGCCAAGCAGCACGCGCGTGAGGCCGAGATCGTGGTGCAGGCCGGCCGGCCGGGCATGATCACCATCGCCACCAACATGGCCGGGCGCGGCACCGATATCGTGCTGGGCGGCAACGTCGACAAGCCGATCGCCGCTATCGAAAGTGATGTGGCGCTCGCGGCGGCAGAGAAGCAGCAGCGCCTCGCCGCGCTCAAGGCCGAATGGCAGATACTCCATAATCAGGTGCTGGCCGCCGGCGGCCTGCACATCATCGGTTCCGAACGCCATGAGTCGCGCCGCATCGACAACCAGCTGCGCGGTCGCGCCGGCCGGCAGGGCGATGCCGGCTCTTCGCGTTTCTATTTGTCGCTTGAAGATCCGCTGCTCAAGATTTTCGCCGGCGAACGTCTCAACAGCATCATGGTGCGCCTCAAGATGCCCGAAGGCGAAGCCATCGAACATCCGCTGGTAACCCGCTCGCTCGAATCGGCGCAGCGCAAGGTCGAACAGCGCAACTTTGACATCCGCAAACAACTGCTCGAATATGACGACGTCGCCAACGACCAGCGCAAGGTGATCTACCAGCAGCGCAACGAATTGCTCGATGCTGCCGACATTGCCGACACCATCGCCGCGATGCGCCAGGGCGTAATCCACGACCTGTTCCGCGAATATGTGCCGGCCGAGAGCGTTGAAGAGCAATGGCACCTCGCCGGGTTGGAAGTGGCGCTGAATGCCGATCTGACACTCAAGCTGCCCGTCGCGCAATGGGTCAAGGACGACCCGAAACTCAACGACGACGACCTGCTCAAGCGCATTCTTGATGCCGCCGACGCCGCCTATGAAGAAAAGGTGTCACGGGTCGATCTGGCGGCATGGCGTGGCTTCGAGCGCAGCGTCATGTTGCAAAGCCTCGATACCCACTGGCGCGAGCATCTCGCCGCCCTCGATCACCTGCGCCAGGGCATCCACCTGCGTGGCTATGCCCAGAAGAACCCGAAGCAGGAATACAAGCGCGAATCCTTCGAGCTTTTCGAGACGCTGCTCAATACCATCCGGCAGGAAGTCACGCGCATCCTGACCACCGTGGAAATTCGCAGCGAAGCGCAGATCGAAGCCGCCGAGCAGATTCATCCGCAAGTTGAAAATGTGCAGTATCACCACGCCGACTACGAAGAAGCCCTGGCGAATGCTGCCGCGCCCGAGAAAAAGCCGCAACCGCAGGAACGCGCCTTGCCCAAGGTCGGCCGCAACGATCCCTGCCCCTGTGGCAGCGGTAAAAAGTACAAGCACTGCCACGGCAAGCTGGTTTGAGCGTGCTGGCGACCATCGCCGAGGTGGACGGCGGTGGGGCCGTCATGATTCTCGACCAGAACCGTCTGCCGCACGAGACGGCCTTCGTCAGGCTCAATACGCTAAGTGATGCTGCCCACGCCATCCGCGTCATGCAGGTGCGTGGCGCACCGCTGATCGGTGCGACGGCGGCCTACGGCGTGGCGCTGGGCCTCGCGGAAGGCCAGTCGCTCGACCTGATCCTTGCAACGCTGGCGGCCACGCGGCCGACTGCGGTCAATCTGCACTGGGCGCTGGCACGGATGGAACGTGTGCTAGAAAAGTCGGCGCTGGCAGGACGGCAACAGTTGGCATGGGAAGAAGCCCGCGCCATCGCCCGCGAAGATGCCGCCGCCAACGCCGCCATCGGCCAACACGGGTTGCCGCTCCTGCAAGCCATTGCCGCGCGCCAGGGCAAAATCAACGTCATGACCCATTGCAACGCCGGCTGGCTCGCCACCGTCGCCCACGGTACCGCACTCGCACCCATCTACGCGGCACATAACGCCGGGCTGACCGTGCATGTCTGGGTCTCGGAAACCCGTCCGCGCAACCAGGGTCTGCTCACCGCGTGGGAACTGGCCCAGGCCGGCGTGCCGCACACGCTGATCGTCGATAACGCTGCCGGCCTGCTGCTGATACAGAGCAAGGTCGATTGCGTCATCGTTGGCGCCGACCGCATCGCCGCCAACGGTGACACCGCTAACAAGGTCGGCACCTACCTGAAGGCGCTGGCGGCACGGGCGCATGGCGTGCCGTTTCATGTCGCTGCGCCGGTCTCGACCATCGACTTCGCCTGCCCGGACGGGGCGCACATTCCCATCGAGGAACGTGATCCCGCAGAACTCGGCGCCTCATCAGCCGGCATGGGGACGGCGATTGCCAATCCGGCCTTCGATGTCACGCCAGCCGGGCTGATCGCCGGCATTATCACCGAGCGAGGCATCATCCCGTCCTATCAGTTGGCAACCGTCAAACCATGACTGACCTGGCCGCCGCCGTCCTCGCCACCGCCCGCGCGATGAACGCCTGTGGCCTGAATCGCGGGACGGCCGGCAACGTCAGCGCGCGCTGTCCAGGTTGCGAAGGGGGATTCTTCATCACCCCCACCGGCATGGCTTACGATGACTGCACGCCGGACGACATGGTAAAAGTCGGCGCCGGCGGGACGGCAGTGCCGGCCAGCGCCAGCACGGGGACGGCGCACGGACACCGCAAGCCCTCCTCGGAATGGCGTTTTCACCATGACATCTACGCTGTGCGGCCCGAGGCGGGGGCGATCATCCATGCCCACTCACCCTTTGCTACCGCACTGGCCTGCCAGCAAATCGAAATCCCCCCTTTCCATTACATGATCGCCCGTTTTGGCGGCGATTCCGTGCGCTGCGCGGCTTATGCCACCTTCGGCACGCAGGAACTCTCCGACGCGATGGTTATTGCGCTGCGCGAGCGCCGCGCCTGCCTGATGGCCCATCACGGCATGGTGGTCTTCGGCGCCGATCTCAAGGAAGCGCTAGCCCTGGCGATCGAGCTCGAATCCCTTTGCGAGCAATATTGGCGCGTACTGCAACTCGGGCAACCCAAGCTGCTACCTGCAGATGAAATGGCGCGGGT
>JAABQX010000029.1 GCA_011391215.1 Rhodocyclaceae bacterium | reverse complement strand
GCGAAGCGTCTGGCCGCCATCACGAAGCTTGTCTTCGAAGACATTCCCGATGATCCGACGCGTCCTGATTATCGCCAGGGAGTAAGCCTCGGGGCCGACCGCAAGCACTGGTTCCGTGCCAAGTTCTACCAGCAGTACCGCCTGTTCTTCCGTTACCATGGCGCACAACGCATCATCGTCTTTGCGTGGGTCAATGACGACGACACCAAGCGCGCCGACGAAAGCAGCGATGATGCGTATCGGGTGTTTCGCAAGATGATCGACACGGGTCATCCGCCCGATGATTGGGATACGCTGCTCAAGGAGGCGCGGGGTGCGTCCGGTCGACTGACCAAGCTCGAATCGTCGACTTGAATGAGTGATGCAAGGCCGGCGCGGGCGAGCGCGGAAGTAATCGTGGTCTGACCCCTATTTGTAGTTTTTACGCCGGGTCAAGAGGCGACTTTGATTCCTGCGCCGTAATCACCCAGAGCAACATCTGATGTGAGCAGAGTAAGTTTTTCCATACGGGATTGCGCAATCAATAGACGATCAAACGGGTCATGATGCAGCAAGGGCAGGTCCTGCGTTGCGGCTGCCTGTGCCGGCGTAATGGATAGAAGAATGATCGATGACTGATCGGCGGCCTGCAAAACCGTTTCCGGTGCGACGGGAAGCTTCCCAAGTTTGTATTTGATGGCAATTTCCCAAATGCTTGCTGCACTGATCCAGCAACGGCTTGTCTGGATCAACTCCCGATCCGCTTTCTTCAATCGCGGGCTGGCAGTAAACCACCACAACGCAATGTGGGTGTCCAGTAACAACCCGGGTTTCATTCGCCCATTTTGCCCAAAAATAGTGCAGCCACGACCGCATCGGTTTCCGCCGTAAAGGCATCGGCTAATGCGTCGTCTGAAAGAGCGATACAACCGTATCCCCCCGTAGCTGGCTCGGTATCACTAACCGGCACCAGCCGAACCGCCGACTTGCCAGCGCGCGCGATATACACCTCTTCCCCATCGAGGGCCGCCTGGACTAACTGGGAAAGATGAGTTTTTGCCTCGTAAAGATTTAGCTGTCTCATGGCGAGTTACACTTAGTTAGTTGGTCTAGACCACTTTATATGACACAGGTGATTTGAGTCAACATTTTTCGATAAATCTATTTGGGGGCCGACCCGAATCATCAGTTGCAGTCACCGTTCGCATGGCTCCACCTTTCAATGAGTATCCTTACTTGCTTTACCGATTTCTACCATCACAAATGCCGTCCCGCCAGCACCGACTTTGCGCGGGTTAAAGCAAACGGGGAGTTATTAGGGGGGGGGGAGATAATCGTGG
Source organism: Rhodocyclaceae bacterium (assembly GCA_011391215.1). Lineage (GTDB taxonomy): Bacteria > Pseudomonadota > Gammaproteobacteria > Burkholderiales > Rhodocyclaceae > Sulfuricystis. Next base: position 28,257 of record JAABQX010000029.1, on the reverse strand, counting down.
TCTGACCCCATTTCTCCTTTTCACCTACGCCTGGGTTGATTCGACGTTGTTTCTGAGAAACGCATCGAACATCAGCAATACCCAGATCGGCGTGCTGTGGTCGCGCCTGCCGGATTCGTGTTGCTCAACGATCTGGCGGATGGCGTCGCGGTTGAACCAGCCGGTTTCGAGCATGGGGCCGCCGAGCAGTTCGTCGCGCACGCGCTGGCGCAGCGGGCCACGAAACCAGCGCGCCAGCGGCACGGCGAAGCCCATTTTTGGCCGGTACATGATGTCGAGCGGCAGATGCGGCTCCATGGCTTTCTTGAGCAGATATTTGCTTTCGGCGCCGCGCATCTTCAGCGATGTCGGCAGGGTAGCCAACCACTCGACCAGCGGGTGGTCCATCAGCGGCTCGCGCACTTCCAGCGAATGGGCCATGCTGGCCCGGTCCACCTTGGTGTTGATGTCGCCAATCAGATAGGTGTGCAGATCGATGTACTGGATCAGTCCAAGCGGGTCGTCGGTACCCGCCTTCGCCGCATGACGTTCGAAGACCTGCTGCGCACTGTAGCCGCCCAGTTCGGCTTTGAAGGCGTCACTGTAGATCTGGTCGCGCTGGGCGCTGCGGATCACCGAGATGCTGTGGAAGTAGGCCTCGACCGAGGTGCGCGCCAGACCTTCGAAGGTGGTCTTGGCGCGGAAGACGCGCGGTGCCCAGTCGGCCTTGGGATAAAGCCGCCCGAGCATGCCGAACAGCGGCCGGCGCAGCCCCAGCGGCAGCGCTGAGCGCATTTTCTCTTCCATCAGGTGCAGGAAATAACGCCGATAGCCGCCGAAACTTTCGTCACCACCGTCGCCGGAAAGCGCCACGGTAACGTGCTTGCGCGCCAGCTGGCACACCCGGTAGGTAGGAATCGCCGAGCTGTCAGCGTAGGGCTCGTCGTAAAGTTTCGCCAGCGTATCGATAAGATCGAAGTCGTCGCTTTCTACCGTGTCGACGAAGTGCTTTGTCTTGTAACGGTCGGCAACCTTCTGAGCAAAAGCCGCCTCATCGTAGGCCGGATCCGAGAATGAGATCGAACAGGTGTTCACCGGGTCGGCCGAAAGCCCCGCCATCATCGCGACCACGGCACTGGAATCGACACCACCCGAGAGGAAGGCGCCGAGCGGCACTTCGGAAATCATGCGCAGGCGGATAGATTCGGTGAGCCGTTTTTCGAGCTCGTGACAGGCTTCCTCATCACCGATCTTCGCATCGAGCGTGAAACGCACATCCCAGTATTCGCGCGGCTCGGGCAGTGGCTGACCACGACGGATGACGAGTGTGTGCGCCGGTGGCAGCTTTTTCGCCTGGCGGAAGATGCAGCGCGGCTCGGCGACGTAGCCGAGGGCAAAGTATTCCTCGACGGCGAGCGGGTCGATGTCGCACATGGCGTGCGGAAAGCCGCCGTGAGCAAGGATGGATTTCAGTTCGGAGCCGAAGAGGAAAGTGCCATCGTCGAGCAGCGCATAAAACAGCGGCTTGACGCCAAGCCGGTCGCGCGCGAGAAACAATGTGGTGCGGTTGCGATCCCACAGTGCAAAAGCAAACATGCCGCGAAAGCGGTCGACGCATGCAGCGCCCCATGCTTCCCAGGCATGGACAATGACTTCGGTGTCGCTGCGCGTATGGAAGACGTGGCCCAGGGCTTGCAGCTCGGGGATCAATTCCTGGTAGTTGTAGATCTCGCCGTTGAAGACGACGCAAACGCTGCTGTCTTCGTTGTAGAGCGGCTGCTGGCCGGTGGAGAGATCGATGATCGAGAGGCGGCGATGGCCTAGGCCGACGCCTGGTTCGACATGCACGCCGCCCTCATCAGGCCCGCGATGGAACTGCGATTCATTCATCCGGTGCAGCACGGCACGATCGATCTCGCGCTTGCCTCGGGTATCAAAAATGCCGGTAATGCCGCACATGGTCTATTTCTCTCGGTTCTACTGAGGCGTCGCGAATAGTAACTGATCATAGAGGCTGCGATAGGCCCCCATCATCGCTTCCATGCTGAAACGGTGCTCGACGGCTGCCCTGCCCGCCTGACCAGCCGCACGAGCCTGATCCGGATTGACGGTGTAGTCGATGATGGCCCGGGCCATCGCCTCGGGATCGCTGGCCGGCACCAGTTTCCCGCTGCGGCCTTCGGTCACGAGTTCGGGATTGCCGCCGACGCGGGTGGCGATCACCGGCAGCCCGCTCGCCATGGCTTCGAGGATGGTGTTGGAGATGCCCTCGGCCAGCGAGGGCAACACGAAGCAGTCGAGGCCGCGCAGGATGTCCGGTACGTCGTGGCGCTCGCCGGGCAGCCAGCCGAGGTCAGCGATACCCGCGCTATCGAGAAGCGCTTGCGCTTCCGCACGCAGGGGGCCATCTCCGACCATGACGAGGCGCAGCTTGCTCTTCAATTCAGGCGCCAGTTCGAGCGCGCGGATGAAGGCACGCGCCAGCATCGTCTGATCCTTGACCGTCTGCATGCGTCCGACGGTGCCGACCAGCCAGTGTTCCCGCCGGTTGAACGGACAACCAAAAATCGGCGCGGGCGGGACGGCAGGATGGAAGCGTTCTGCATCGACGCCGTTGTAAATCTGGGTCACCTTGCGCGGCACGATGCCGACACGATCGGTCAGATAGCCTTCCAGATCACGCGAGAGTGCGATCCAGTGGCTGACGAACGGGTTATAGGCACGCCGCACCCACTGGTACTTGCGATTGGAACCGTCAAGGTCGCCGACGTCGCGCCCATGCTCGCCGTGGATGCGCACCGGCACACCGGCCGCCCAGGCCGGGACAGCCACTTCCAGCGCTGCCAAGTTGCGGCTGTGAACGATGGCGGGCTTCAATTCGCGAAAAATCCGGAAAATCCGCGGGTAAAGTGAAAACAAATGCCCGGCCGACTTGCGCAAGCTGATGAACTGGACATCGTCCCGCTTGATGCGCTTGCGGAAATCAGTGATTTCAGTGAGTGCCATGATCGCATGCCGGTAGGAATCCATCGGCATGTGGTTGATGAGATTGACGACCCCGTTTTCCAGTCCACCAACATCAAAGCGATAGAGAACGTGGATGACCAGTGGCCGGGTGTCGGACGCCTGAATCATTGGGTCACAGGATCACAGGGTCACTGGGCCTGCGGCGTCGTCAAATAGCCGACATACCATGCCATCGATTCTTGCAGGCCGGCATCGATGCGGTGACTGGGGGCATAACCTAGCAGGCTGGCCGCCTTGCCGATGTCGGCCAGCGAGTGGCGCACGTCGCCCGCGCGAAAGTCCCGGTAGCTCGGCTTGAAGCCCTTGAGATGCGGGAAACGCGCACCAAGGTTACCGGAAAGGGAGTCGCACAACTGGTTGAGCGTGGTTCGATCACCGACGGCGACGTTGTAGACTTGATTGACGGCTTCAGGGTTGTCGGTCGTGGCGGCGAGCAGATTGACCTGGATGGTGTTGGCGATGTAGCAAAAGTCCCGACTGGTCTCGCCATCGCCGTTGATATACACCGGCTGGTTATTGATCATGGCGGAAATCCACTTCGGTATGACTGCCGCGTAGGCGCCTTCGGGATCCTGCCGCTTGCCAAAGATATTGAAGTAACGCAGGCCGATGGTCTTGAAGCCATAGGTGCGCGCGAATACGTCGGCATATAGCTCGTTTACATACTTCGTGACGGCATACGGCGACAGGGGCTTGCCAATGCGGTCTTCGACCTTGGGCAACCCGGGGTGATCGCCGTAGGTGGAACTGCTCGCCGCGTAAACGAAACGACTGACTTGCGCATCACGGGCAGCAACCAGCATGTTGAGAAAGCCATCGATGTTCGCCTGGTTGGTGGTGATGGGGTCCTCGATGGAACGGGGCACGCTGCCGAGCGCAGCCTGATGCAGCACATAATCGACGGGACAAGTGGTCTCGCCGGACTTCCAGGTCATGGCCTGACGACAGGCGTCAAGATTCCTGATATCGCCTTCGATGAAGTGGAATTGCGCCGCAAGCTCGGTCCTCGGCTTTCCAAGCCACGCCGGGGTCTGGCTCGCGTCGTCCAGGGCCGCTTGCAGGTTGTGACGATGGCCCGTGGCGAAATTGTCGAGACCGACAACCCGCTGATTGAGGCTGAGCAGGGTTTCGAGCAGGTTGCTGCCAATGAAACCGGCAACGCCTGTCACCAACCAGGTACGCGGCGCAGCGAGAAGATGCGCCTTCAGTGTTTCGTAATGGTTTGCTGTCGGCATCGGCTAACCCCGCAATGTGTTCTTGGCTTGATTGATCTGCTTACAGGCGCCAGAGCTGGTAACCGGCGCCAGTAATGTCCTGCGCGTTGTAGGCGGCCTTGACATCGATGAAGACGCCATGCGGCTTGAGCTTGCGGGTCAGGTCGGCCAGGGGCATGGCCAGGTATTCGCGATGGGAAACGGCGGCGACGATGGCTTCGGTGCCGCTGGGCAAGGCGTCCCAGGCAGTAAGCGCGATGCCGTATTCATGCTCGGCTTCGGCCGACTCGGCGATGGGGTCATGGACGGAAACGTCGCAGCCGAAGGAGAGCAGTTCCTTGACCAGATCGGCTATTTTTGAATTGCGCAGGTCGGGGCAGTTTTCCTTAAAGGTCAGGCCGAGCACGATGACCTTGGCGCCCTTGACGGAACTGCCATTGTTGATCATCTGCTTTACCGTCTGCTGAGCCACGTAGGCAGCCATGCCGTCGTTGATGCGGCGGCCGGCGAGGATCACTTGCGGATGGTAACCGAGCATTTCGGCTTTATGGGTCAGGTAGTACGGATCGACGCCGATGCAGTGCCCACCGACCAGGCCGGGGCGGAAGGGGAGGAAATTCCACTTGGTGCCGGCGGCTTGCAGGACTTCCGTGGTATCGATGCCGATCTTGTCGAAGATCAGCGCCAGTTCATTCATCAGCGCGATGTTGAGGTCGCGCTGGGTATTTTCGATGACCTTGGCGGCCTCGGCTACCTTGATGCTGCTGGCGCGATGCACGCCGGCAGTAATCACAGAGGCGTAAAGAGCCGCGACGGCCTCTGAAGTCGGGCCATCATCACCGGAAACGACCTTGACGATCTTGGTGATGGTGCGTTCCTTGTCGCCCGGATTGACACGCTCCGGGGAGTAGCCGACGTGAAAATCCTCAAGCCACTTCATGCCAGAATGCTTTTCCAGCAGCGGAATGCAGACTTCCTCGGTCGCCCCGGGATAGACGGTTGATTCATAGACCACCGTGGCACCCTTTTTCATGTGCTTGCCAACCGTGGTGGAGGAACCGACCAGGGGCGAGAAATCGGGGATATGCGCTTCATCGACGGGTGTGGGCACTGCCACGATGATGAAATCGGCCAGCGCAATGCTGGAGGGATCGGTGCTGACCGTGAGGTGAGTCGCGGCCTTCAGATCTGCGCTACTGACTTCGCCCGTTGGATCGCAGAAGTTTTTGTAGTTATCGATCTTGGCAGTGGACAAATCGTAGCCGATGGTTTTGAATTTTTTTCCGAATTCGACCGCGAGGGGTAGCCCCACGTAACCCAAGCCGACAACGGCAACACAGGTTTTACTGATGGACGACTTGGACGCCATGACTCTCCCTTTCATATATTTTGGACATTTTAATCCTGCCGTTTCTAATGCTGTGCAGCGGCTTGGTCAAGCACGGTGGAAATGCTGCCGCCGCCGGTAGAAAGATAATCCGCCAGCGCAGCTTCGCCATCCGGCTCGGGCGCATAGACGAAGATGGCGGCGGAATCATCGCCCTGCCCCATCAAGCGCGAAAGGGCCAGCCAGAGCTTGCCGAAATGATCGCTGGTGATCAACCGCCCACCGATCCAGTACCAGTGCCAGACGCGCAGCCGGAATGGTTCGGCACCAACGCTGACAAGATTACTGCGCAGGCTGCCACTGTTAACATATAAGGCTTGCCCTGCCAGGGTGATCTGGCGCGCATCGCGACCGACCTGCGCCCAGCTTTTGTCTCCGCTTTGCACCAGCACGTTGCTGGAACTGATGACCTTGCGATCGTAGTTTTGCTGCCGGTAGTAGGCGATGAAGACACCGACACGCCGGTCACCCTTGGCAAGAACTGCGTTCATGGTGGCGGAAGGATTGGCGAAAGCCGGTTGCCAATCGCTCAGGCGCGTTTCGACGATTTGCCAGCCACTGGTAGCGAGTGGCTCCGCCGCCAGCACCGGTGGCGGCAGGAGCGGACCACTCTCCAGTGCCTTGAGGGCAACGCGCGGTGCCAGGGCGATCACCAGTGTGAGCCCGGCGGCGATCGACAGCCCGGCGACACTCCCGCTGGCCATCAGGCCACTACCGGAGGCCACCACGACGGGCGGCAGCTCGGCTTCGGGTTCGCGCCAGCGCATGCCGATGGCGAACATGATCATGATGACGAAGCCAAAGAACACCCAGCCGTAGATCAGGTGGTCGGCGCCGGTGGCCAGCTCGTTGCCGGAGAGATGGCCGAGCATGACGATGATGTAGGCACGCGCCCAGTTGGCAAATACCGGGACGAGGATCGAGACGCCGATGAAGATGAGCCGACGTTTCAGCGAACGGTAGTTGAGGTAGGCGTAGAGCGTACCGACGACGATGGAGGCGATGAGGTAGCGCACACCGCTGCAGGCCTCGACCACCGACCAGCGGCCGGAGGGGATGACGAAGTGCAGGCCTTCCTGGTAGACGGGAATGCCCGAGGCACGCAGGCCGAGAACGGTGAAGGTGGCCGTCCAGTCCATCAGTTTCGGCATGACGAACTCGCCGATGGGCACGGCGAAGAAGAGGAAGGCCAGGGGAAAGGCGATCTGCCGTGCGGCGGGGATGCCGATGACCAGCGGCACGGCCAGCACCAGCATGGCGGTAAAGGCCAGCTGGGTGACGGCATTCACGGCGGCGAGTTCGCCGAGCAGCCAGACACAGGCCAGCCCGGCGAGCGGCAAGGCCAGCCACGGGCTGGGGTGGGGATGCTGCCGCGCCAGCGCATGGCGCTTTTCCCAGACCAGCCAGATGACGATGGGCGGCACCAGGAAGGCGTGGTTGAAGGTCTCGGAGCGCCACCAGATGCCGACCATGGCGAACGCAGTGTCGAAATAGAGGCCGATGAGTCCGAGCTCAACGAGGACGATGGCGGCAAGTGCATGCCGCCAGTGAAAAGTCGGCGCGGGCGGGACGGCAACAGCCGGGCCGACTTGTAACACGGGGACGGCAGCAGCCGGACCGTCTTGTGGCATGGGGACGGTCTTCATGGGGCAGGTTCTTCCAGGTAACGGTCGATCAGGGAAAGGTGGGCGTCCCAGCTATAGCTTGCCAGCACACGCCGGCGCGCGGCCTGCCCAATGGTATCGGCACGTATCCAGTTGGCAAGCAGGCTTTCGATGTGGGCAAGGTAATCGTCGGCACTGTCGGCCACCAGCAGTTCCGTGCCGCGCTCGGCGTCGATGGGGCCGGCACAGGCGGCGGAGGCGACAACGGGCCGCGCCATGGCCATGGCTTCGAGTACCTTGTTCTGGATACCGCGCGCGATGCGCAGCGGCGCGACGACGACAGCCGCATGGGCGAGGTAAGGCCGCACGTCGTCCACCGTGCCGGTGACGACGACTGTATCCCCCGCCAGCGCCTGTACGGTGGGATCGGGGCTGCGACCGACGATGTAGAAGCGGATGCCGGGATACCGCCGGCACAGGCGTGGCAGAACTTCGCCGGCAAACCAGACGGCGGCGTCGATGTTGGGCCAGTAGTCCATGGCGCCGGTAAAGACGATGGGAATTTCATCAGCGGTGAATGGCGAGGACATCGCATGGACGGGCGCGAAAAATTCGGCGTCGACACCATTGCACATGGCGTCGATACGTCCGGCACATTCGGGCGCAGCCTTGCGAAACAGGTCGCACTCCTCTGCGGTGACGAAGAATGAATGTTTGGCGCGAGCAGCCACGTCACGCTCGAAGGCCAGCAGCCTTTCACCTTCGCGACGATAAAGCCAGGACAGCGGCCAGCGATGCGTGGTGGCGTACTGGCGCCATTTGGCCGAATCCAAGTCGACGAAATCGACCAGGGTGGGCAGCCGCGCCATATCCGGAATGTAGTCAGCCATCACCGAAGAGAACACGACGGCGGTATCGATGGGCACGGTGGCGCAGGTACGCTTGATCCAGGCACGCAGACCGACGTTGCGGTAATAAGGCAGGGACAACGCCTCGCCGGTCAGCAGACCAGTGAGGCTGCGGAGCTTGGCGGTACGCGGCGACAGCCGGGCGACATACAAGCCGGCACAGTAAGCGCGTAGCGCCTTGAGATGGACCTCGTCATCCGGATCGTCGATGAAAGTGCCAAGATAGATGCGATGCTTGAGTGCCAGGTGCTTCAACAGGTTGAAGGAGCGCACCTTGTCGCCCTTGTTGGGCGGATAGGGCAGGCGGTGGACGAGGTAAAGCAGATTTGCCACGTGCGCGTTAGCCGAGGTTGCGGATGATGAAGGGGCCGAGGAAATTGGCCAGCGCGATGGGCATGCGCCGCCACGTTTCGATCATCAGCTTGTATTTGGGGTTGTTGGGGTTGTTCTGCGGAATGCCCTCTCGCTTGTAGAGACGATATTCGTAGTGCAGCGGGCGCGGCTCGAAGCCCCAGTTCTTCTTGAACGAATACGAACCGGAGCCGACCTTGCTGCGACCATAGTCGAAAACCTTGAGCCCGCGCTGGCAGGCACGGCGCATCAACTCCCAGTACTTGAAGTCATTGGCGGCCAGCTCGCGGGCGCGCACCGCATCGCCGGCGTAGTACGGCAGCACTTCGTCACGGAAGTAGAAGCTCATGACGCTGCTGAGTGGCGAGCCATCGGCGGCAAGGACAGTCAGCACCTCGCAGTCCTGGCCAAATTCACGCAGCAGGCTGTCGAAGTAACGCTTGGGCATCGCTGGGGTGCCATGACGATGCACGTTGTCTGCATAGAGCGCAAAGAAGCGGTCGGCGTTGGCATCGAGCTCGGCACTGAGCCCGTTCTTGATGCTTTTGCGCACCATGGCGCGCTGTTTGCGCGGGATGGCGTTCATGTTGGCTTCTTCGTCAGGCAGGATTGCCTTGCGGAAGGTGACGTAGAGATCCTGCGTCGGCCAATCCGGATGATGCGCGTCGACATTGCGATATTCGAGATGGGCGACGCCGAACTCCTGCGCCAGACGCTCGGCCTCGGCTTCGAGTGCGCCAGCGGCTTCAGGATTGTTGGCGACTACGCCGCCATAGACGGCGAACGGCAAGGCGACCAGCGAGTTGCCGAACAGCAGGCTCTTGACCTGGGCCAGCGGCAGCAGACCTTCGATGGCGCCGTCACGTTCGGCGTAGAGAAAACAGGTGCGATGTCCGAACACATCGCGCAACAAGTTCTGCCAGCCGGCACGATGAAAGAATGTCGCGTCCGGTGCCGCGGCGACGAAGGCTTCCCAGCAGGCGACGGCGGTAGCGTCGCGGCTGTCTAGTTGCCTGACGAACAAGCCGACCGCAGCGTTTGCCGTCTGTGCAGAGCTCATCACGGGAGAAAAATGCTGTCCATCCGCCCCCAGCGAAAATCCTTGAGCAGGCGCACAAGCCGTTTTTCCATGCGGTGGATATTGACGTAGTGACGAAACCGGGTCTTGGCGTTGATGCCGGCCACGCGTGGCTGGGCGACATCGATTTCCCAGGGGTGGAAGTAGAACACTGCAGCCTCGCCGTCACGCCGATTGACACGGGTGATCAGATGGCGCGAAAGAATGTAAGGCATCAGGCGAAAGTACCCCCCGCCGCTGGCCGGCCAGTTTCGATTGAAGGCACGGACGGTAGTGGGCGGCACCTCGAGCAGCGGCGCATGTGAGACATGGGCAAACCGTGGCGCATCGGGCATGCCGTAGTGATCATGCTTGACCGGATAAACGCTGGAACTGTAACGGTATCCGGCACGGGCGAGGCATTCGAAGGCCCAGTGCCGGTTGTGCGCACCGATGGAAAAACTGGGCGCACGGTAGCCCTTGACTTCGGTTCCGCCCAGATCCTCGAGCAGGGCCTTCGCGCTCCTGATGTCCTCGGAGAAGGAATCGGGTTTCAGGTCGCTGGCACGTTGGTGGCCATAGCCGTGGCTGGCGAGTTCATGGCCGCCGGCGACAATGTCGCGCACGACGCCGGGGTAACGCTCGGCGATCCAGCCGAGGGTAAAGAACGTGGCCTTGACGCCGTGTTCCTCGAGCATGGCGAGGATGCGCGCCACGTTGCGCTCGACACGGCATTCACAGCTATCCCAATCGGCACGATCAATATGCGGGGCGAAAGCCGAAACCTGGAAATAATCCTCGACGTCGATGGTCAGCGCATTGGTGATCATTTCTTTGCAGCCTTGGCCTTTTCCTCGGTGTGCGGACGCGCGGCGTCGACCAGCTTCTGCAGGATGCGCAAGATCATCGAGTTGCTGAGCTCGAGCCGGAGCAGGCTGCGTTCGAGTCGCATCAGCCGATCGACGACACGACGGTTGTTCGCCCCGTTGAGCATGCGGTCGATTTCGGCGGCAGAAGCAGCATCGAGCTCGAGTTCGCTAAACTCAATGGAGGAAAAATCGAAGCCCATGGCAGGCGGCGCCATCAAGCCAGGAACACTGGCAGTGCTGGCAGCACCGGCAGTCACTGAGCCACCACCAATTTCCGAGGCAACCTCGTCCACTTCAGCCTTGCCGAACACCTTCTTGTCACTGAGGAAACCCGCCAGCAGCAGGCGATCGCAGATGGCGTTGATGCGCCGTGGAATTCCACCGCTGGCACGGTAGATCGACTCGAAGGCGGAATCTTCAAACCGGGGCTCGTCTTTGGCACCGGCGCACTTGAGCCGATGCAGGATGTATTCGCGTGTTTCGGTGGCATCAAGCGGGCCGATGTGGCAGGCGGCGATCACCCGCTGGCGCAACTGTTCCATTTGCGGGCTGAGCATGATGGCGCGGAATTCGGGCTGCCCCACCAGGAAACTCTGCAGCAGGGCGTGCGATTCGAACTGGAAATTCGAGAGCATGCGCAATTCCTCGACGGCACGCGGTGTCAGGTTTTGCGCCTCATCGACGACCAGCAGGCAACGCTTGCCGCGCCGCGCCAGGTCAACGAGGAAAGCCTCGATCGAGAGCAGGATATCTGCTTTCGCCATGTCCTTGAAGCGCACGCCGAAAGCCGCGGCAACCATGCGCAAAGTATCGTCGGCATCGAGCTGGGTACTGACCAGCTGCGCCGCAATCACCTTGTCCTTGTCGAGGCCCTCCAGCAGACCACGTACGATGGTTGTCTTGCCGGCACCGATCTCGCCGGTAACAACGATAAAACCTTCGTTCTGGTGCAGGCCGTATTCGAGATAGGCAGTGGCGCGGCGGTGCTGTTTGCTGTCGAAATAGAACGTCGGGTCGGGGTTCAGCTGGAATGGCTTGACCTTCAAGCCGAAATAGGCTTCGTACATGAGCGTCTCAGAAGGAAGCGGACAGCGTACCGATTATGGCGTTTTCGGTGTAGTCGGAACCATAGAGGCCTGTGCTCTCGTAGTCATTGTGCCGTATCCCCAGCCCTGCCGTCGTGCGCACACCGAGTCGCGAAGTCATTTGCAAGGACCAGGAACGCAAACGCGAGTCATCGTCGGAATTGTCTCCGCTGCTGTGCGAAGTCAGCAGGTTCAGGGTCAGGGAAGTATCCGGTGTCAGCTTGCGCGCCCAGCTAGCACTGGCACCTGACTGAGAAATGTTCTGCGAAAGCGCGAAGTCGTCCAGCGTACTCGCGCCTGTCTGGATGGCTTCGTTGCTGCTGCTCTGCACGGAAAAAGTCACCGTATTGTTGGCCCCGATCAGGGACACGGATGCCTGCCTTTGATGCTGCAGGTAGGGCTGCGCATTCATGATGTTGCCGGTGATCGGACTGTTCGCGGGTATCCCCAGCAATGTCAGCAAGTCGTTGGTGGCCTGTGCTCGCCCGAGCGGGTCGTTGGCATACCTGGGGTCGGAAGCCAGCTGCAAGTAGATCATGTCATAGTTAGTGGTTATGGGCGAAGTGTTGTAGTACTGCTCTCCGGGCAAAACCACATTTTGGCTGTCGGTGTATCTCCAGGCCGTCAGCGCGGTTCGATGGCTGAAATCGAAGGTGTAGACATCACCGTAGCGGCGTTTTTCATTCCGGATGGACACGCTGGTGCGCTCGGTAGGCGCCCAGTTGATACCGTAACCGTTGAATGTACTGTCTTCCTTGTCAATGCTGCTGTAATTTTCGGACTCCCACCCCGTGAGGAGGCTGACTTTCACTTGCGGATCGATCTGGTACTCGAGAGTGCCGGTCAGCCGGGTGTCCAGGATATCGCGCTGCTGATCGCCTTCGTTACGCTGATCCTCGGCACTGAGCGTCCAGCCGAGCGGCGCGAAGCGCGTCGCACCGGCCAGGCGTCCGGACCAGAGCTGGTTATCGACACCGGAACCGCTGGAATACAGGCCGGTAGTGGAACTCGTGTGGGCATTGCTGTAGCGCAACTCATATTCGGCTGCCCCACCGAGAACTCCCTGGATATAGGGCGACCATTGGTACGATGTGGTCTCGGTGAGATTGTCATTGACGAGTTCATTGCCCACGCTCTGCGTGCCGAAAATCGACTCGGGCTGCTGGGAAATGTTCGCGCTCGCATCGAGGAACAACCACTGCTCGACCAATTCGGCCTTGCCGGTCGCGTTAAGGAATTTCTGGTCGTTGTTATAGCTGTTCTCGTCGGCATAGAAATTTTTCTGCCAACTGAAGAACATACTGCCGCTGACGCGCCCGCCCTTCCCGTCGATGCGGATCGCCGGCGCTACGCTGGTGATGAAATCGCTTTGCTTTTCGCCTGACCCGCCCGGATTGACGTTGTCGGTCATGGTCATCATGCCCGTGATGCTCGGGGTGATGTACCAGCTTGGCTTGCCGGATATCGCCGCTGGATCTTCCTGCGCATGCGCCATCGTGACTAACGCCATGAGTCCGATGACGCACCCTGTCAGGCCCATTCGGTTGCCGGGTCCGGGGAGTTCGCAGAGGATTCGGTATCGCTTGATCACTGATTCGCCTTCTTTGCGCCTGAGTTAAGTTTTTTCGGCCGTTTCTGCCGCCGGTTTCCTGCGATACCCGTAGCCGTACCCATAGCCGTACCCATAACCATGACCATCCAGATGACCGGAAGCCCGGTTCAGGACAACCATCTTGACCGGAGAGGCTTCGATGGCGGCAACCGCGTTCCTCACCTCGGCATGCGAGGTGCTTTCCGCCCTGACCACCAACACGACCTGTCCCATGTGGCTAGCCAGCACGCGCGCTTCGGTGGTCACCAATAGCGGGGGTGAATCGAAAATGATGATCCGGTCGGGATAACGCTTCGCCATGTCATCCAGCAGGTGATTCATGGCATCGCTGGCGAGCAATTCGGTCGCCCGAGGATGCTGCGTACCCGCCGGCAGTATCGACAGCTTTTCGATGTTGGTGCGGAGCATGACCTGGCTCAAGTCGATCGAACTGTCCGTCAGGACGTCGAGCAGACCCTTCTCCTGGCCGAACCCGAGCGCACCGGGCACCGAAGGACGCGCCACATCGGCATCGACGAGCAATACAGTATGGTCGAACTCCATGGCGATACTGATGGCCAGGTTCGTCGCCAGGTAGGTCTTCCCCTCCCCGGGCATCGCGCTGGTGATCATGATCAGGTTGGCATCCTTGATCGGCGCCGCGCTTTTGCCGCTGGCATTGTGGAGCAATGGACGCTTGAGCACGCGCAACTCATCGGCAAGCTGGGATCGCGCACTATCTCCAGTCACGATTCCGTGGGCGGACAACACCGAAAGATCAAGATTGATGCGCCGGGATACCGGGGCATCGCCAACTGGCGCCGGCGGTACCGGCCGGGATATCGACGGCTGGGCAGGCTCCTGCACTGGCATCCCGCCAGCGCCGACTTGCGCATCCGTGGCGGTTACCTCATGAACCACCTCGACGCCGGCACGGCGAAGTTCCTCGAGACGTTTGGCGGCTTGTTCAATAATGTCCATTGCGTGCCTCAACCCGCTCGGAAAATGATGATGGCCGCCACCGCAATGGCCAAACCATAGAGTGCGCCAAAGCCGCCCAGCCCGGTGAAGAAACGCAATTTGTCCTTGCGCTCCTTCTGTTGGTCAGCCGGGGTGATGTTGCGTGAAACCGTTCCTAGCAAGGGCAGCTCGGTCACCTCACGCAAGGTACGCGCATCGAAGAAGGTCGGGCGCAACTGGCTGGCGGCAAAGCTTACCGCCAGGCCGACCGCCAGGGATGCCACCAATGCGAGCGAAAGCAGGACGACGCGGTTGGGTCCCACCGGCGTACGCGAGGCACGCGGTGGGTCGATCAGGCGGAAATCGGCGACGCTGGATACATCGGTCATGCCCTCGGAGATCGAGGCGGATTCCCGTCGCTGGACCAGGTTGTCGTAATTCTTCTTGTTGACATCGTAATCCCGGTTGAGCTGGGTATATTCGGCTTCGACTTCGGGCAACAGCTTGATGTTGCCAATCCCCTTGGCATAACGCGAATCGTATTCGGCCACGCGCACGCGCAGCGCGGCAACGGTGGCCTCGGCTTCCGTCAGGGATACCTTCATCTGCTGGTACGCCGGATTGGCATTGACGGAAGCCGCCATCGGATTGGCTGCGGCGGCTTTCTTGCGCAAGGCAATCTCCTGGTGCTTCTGTTCTTCGAGCTCTTTGATGATGCGTCGTGAGTTGAGAACATCGGGATGTTGCTCGGTAAAACGCTGCAGCATCGCATCCAGGTTCCGTTTTTGTGCATCGATGCGCCCATCGATATCCGGAATCGAAACCGCCGACTCGCTACCCGGCGTATCCGGCAATAAGACCGGTTCTTCGCCGACCAGTTGCCGCTTGATGGCATCCCGACTGTTTTCGGCCTCGCGCAACTCGAGTCTTGCCTGGGCCAACTGGGTACTCAGCTCCGTCAGGCGGCCACCGGCGCCGCCATCCTTGTCGAGGCCCATTTCAATGTTCTTCAACTTGAACTGCTTCAAGCGGTTTTCTGCCTCTTCCAGCTTTTTCTGATAAACACTAATCTGTTCATCGATGAACTTGCGCGCTGAATCGGTATCGCTGCGCTTGTCACCCAGGCTCGACTCCACGAATATCGTCGTCAAGGATTGCACGACCTTGCGTGCCCGCTCGGGGTCGGTGTCCCGGTAACCGAGCGTATATAGATTGTCGCGCCCGACACTCTTGATGTTGAGCGCGCTCGTCATTTTCTCGATCAAGGCTTCCTTCTGGCCAGGGGAGTTCACTTCCAGGTCAAGATCTGCCATGCGGATTAGCTTTTCCACATTGGGACGACTGATCAGCGTCCGGCTCAGCATGGCGATCTGCTGCTCCGTGTTGGCCTGAATGGTCAACCCCGCCATCAATGGCTTGAGAACCGAATCCGTATCGACGAAGACCCGTGCCGAGGCCTCGTATTTGTCAGGCATCACGAAAATCGCTAAGCCTGCGGCCAGTCCGACGCCCCAGGCAACCAGCAAACCCAGCCAGTGATGCCGCCACATTCCGCGCAGCACGAGCCGGGCTTGGCGAAGCAATTCTTCCATTAATGATTTTCCGCGTAATTAACTGGGTCTTCAGAACCAGCTTCGCGGGATGATCAGGACATCGCCCGGTTTCATCTCGACGTTAGCCGTAACGTCACCACGTTTGAGGAGGTCCTTGAGGCGGACACCGTATTGCTGTTTGTCGTCTGCCGGGCGCACGATAGAAGCCGCGTTGCCATCGGCGAAATCGGTTATGCCCCCCACTGCAATCATGACATCAAGCAAGGTCATATTCTGCTTGTAGGCCAGTACCTGAGGCTTCGCCGCTTCGCCGACGACACGAATCTGCTCGCTGTAAGGCCCGACGAACTGGGTCACGATAACGGTGACGACCGGATCGCGGATGAACTTGGCGAGCGCCTGCTCAATGTCGCGTGCCAGGGTGGTCGGGTTTTTGCCGATGGCGGGGAGATCCTCGATCAGCGGAGAGGCCAACATGCCATCCGGTCGTACGGGAACGGACATCGAGAGTTCAGGATTGCGCCAGACGACAATATTGACCGTATCACCCGGACCGATGCGGTAGTTATAGTCGCTCGAGGCCGCCTTTGTCGGAGCCGGCGGAAAACTGGAGGCACAGCCAACCACGAGGACGCCCATGATGGCGATGAAAAGCAGGCGCAACACGGCTGCCCAGGACCGCCACACATTTTGACTATTTTCAATCATCACCATTCTCCTCAAATCCTTGACAAGAAATCACAATTTTCCAGAATCAGCCCTACACGATTGTTCATTAACGGATAAATCTGATTATACTTTAAGAGCATAACATAATCATTTGAATTTCTACGGTAAAGTGACCAATGTCCAAATCATCACCGCAATCTCACGCTGATTTGCTCAATCCTCTTGACAAGGCAGCGCGACAGGGTATGACACTGCAGGGAAAGATTTACATTCTAAGGGTATTGCTGTGCGTAACCACCTTGGTACTGTTGATCATAAACGATGCGCTCTGTCGAGGACAGCCGGGCGATCACCTGTGGCTGTTGGTTGGCGGTCTACTTTACCCCCATATCGGTCATCTGCTATTGGGCCGCCTCGATATCAGTCGCAGAAGGGGGCATGTACTGTTCTTGGCCGATGGCATGTTTGTCGGCGCAGTCATCGGCGTACTCGAATTCGCACTGTTGCCCAGTCTGGTTCTGGTCGTCATCAGCCTGTTCAACTGGATGGTTGTGGGCGGACCCATGCTGGTCGCGCTCGGGATTACCTTCCTGCTCGGAGGTGCACTGACAACAGGCGCGAGTCCTACTTTTCTTGCGACAGGTTCAGCCATCGCGTGTTCTGCCGCCAGCTGGCTGGCGATCATCATTGCGATTGGCTACTTCCTGATCGTCGCCCGTATCATCCATCGACTGGTCGGCGAATTGCGCCTGCAGCAAGTTGAATTCCAAACGCGCTCCGATTCCGCGAGCTCGGCAAGAACCATGGCTGAGCAAGCCTTGTTGGCGGTCCTGCCCGTCAGCGCCGCCCAGAAAATGGCAGACAAAGGAGATCTCCCAGCCGAGGTTGTCCAAGATGCCACCTTGCTGCTGCTCGATTTCACCTCCGACGACGGCTCCTCACCTGCGCTGGATGTTCTGAAGGATGCATTTCATGCCTGCGCCATGATCCTGGCACGCCACGGTGCCGAACTGGTCAAGACCTTTGGAAGTCAGGCCATTGCATTCAGCCGAAAAGACAGCGGCCCCGATGACGCCTTCAAGGCCTTTCTGGAAATCGACAACTTTTTCAGGAATCATCGTAGCCAGATGACTGCGAAATCCGCACAGTTCTCGCTGCGCGGCAGATTGCATCTAGGCACGGTGACAATCGGGCTGGTCCAGCCTGAACGCCTGAATCTTGACCTGTTCGGTGAAGCCGTGGATGAACTTACTGAGCTAGCTGCGGAATCAGAAAATCGGCAGATACCCGCATTGATCGTGTCAACCGACGCTTATCGCAAATTACACAATCTGGCGGATTTCGTCCCGACTCAGCCAGGCAGTTCCCGCTACCAGTACTGGCCTGACCAAGTCTCATGAGTCCGAAACAGCTTGCTGTAATCGACAGATCCGACAACTACCAGAACATAGTGGCGGAAGCTTTGACTCGCCTTTGCGGCGCGCTGGACGACGGGACCATGGCGTCCCTCCTGTCTCGCACCGAATGGGTACGCATTCAGGTCGGCGACACACTGTATCGTCAAGGCGAAGTAGGGGATTGCCTGCATGTCGTACTGACCGGTCGCCTGCAGGTTCGGGTCGCCGACAAGGAAGGCAAGGAGCACATCGTCGCCTACCCACAACCGGGCGATGTGGTCGGAGAAATTGCACTTTTTTCCGGTGCGGGAAGAGCCGCCACCATCAGCGCGGTGCGCGACACCACGCTCGGTGCGATCGCGCGCAAGGACATAGAGGAACTCATCGCGCAACAGCCACTGGTGTTTTCCAACATTGCGCACATGATCATTACACGCCTGACCGGCAATAGCGGACATATCGCGCGGCGGACCGGCGCGCGGACCCTGATGATCGTGCCGCTCCATCAAAGTTCCGATTCCCGCGACTTTTGCCAGTCGCTGGGAAGACAATTGCTGCGCTTCGGTTCCGTGCTTCATCTCGATGCACCATCGGCCCTGCAGCGCTTCGGGAGTCTGGCCAACGATCACTATGGTCGTGCCCTCGACGCTTGTGAGCATGACTATGACTACCTGTTGCTCGAGGCTGATCCGGCGCCAAGTATCTGGAACCGCATCAGCCAGGGTTATGCCGACAAGATCGTATTGCTGGCCAATGCAGCCATGGAGCCCGCAGCCACGGAACTGGAGCGCTGGCTATTTACCAAGACCGGAGCGAAGGGGCAACATGCCGATATCGAACTGGTACTCATCCACCGAAATGATGCCGTGCCCAGCCAGACCCGCAACTGGCTTGCCGCCCGCAAGGTGGTCAGACATCACCATATCCGTCACGGCAACGACATGGATGTGGGGCGGGTAGCCCGCTTTCTCTCAGGTAATGCAGTAGCCTTGACGCTGGCTGGAGGAGGAGCCCGTGGCTTCGCCCACCTCGGTGTCATTCGCGCCCTGCACGAGGCCGGTGTTGCCATCGATGCCGTCGGGGGTGCCAGTTTCGGGGCGCTGGCAGCAACCGGACTTGCCCGCGGAATGGGCGACGCGGACAGTTTCGCCGAGCATCGGCTGGCCTTTACCTTCGAGGACCCGCTGGGTGATTACACGATTCCGGTCATGTCCCTGGTGCGCGGCGAACACCTGAACCAGGTATTGCAGCGACATCTGCCGATGGATATCGAGGACCTCTGGTTGCCATTTTTTGCTGTGTCCAGCGATCTTTCCGCTAACCAGGTCCGCGTGCATGATCGCGGCCCGCTGTGGCAGGCCATCCGCGCCAGCGTGTCGCTGCCCGCAATCCTGCCCCCCATCATCGAAAATGGTCATTTGCTGGTCGATGGCGGTGTATTGAACAATTTGCCTATCGATGTCATGCGCGAGCGCATGCGCGGCCCGATTATTGCGGTCGATCTGGCCGTCGATGCCATTCAATGGACGGAGCATGCGGCGATTCCAAGCAGCCTGGAATATCTCAGGGATCGGTGGATACCCGGGAGGCAGGCAACGGAGGCCCCCACTTTGTCGCGTATCATATTGCAGGTCACAACCATGGCAAGTCGCAAGGAAGTACAAAATGCCCGCAAACAGGCCGACCTCTACCTGAATCCGCCACTCAGCAACTTCGATTTCCTCGACTGGAACAGCATGCGTGAAATTGCCGAGGCAGGCTATTGGCATGCCCTCCCGCGCATCAAGTTCTGGTTATCCCAATGTCCTCAGTACGGAAACCGTGCAAGCTTCATGCACCACTGGCAAGCCGCTAGAACAGCCTGATGGAAACAAATCTTTCTACCGCACCGGTCTGGAGCTATGGCATCGCGGCCATCAGCCATCTGGCTTTTACCTTGCATTTGCTGCGCTGGCGGCACCGCAATCTGCGCGACCCCGTCGACATGGCGCTCATCTTCGCGATGGCGGCAACCACCCTCTGGGCCGCTGCAGGCTTCTTGCTGGTGCTGAAACCGGCGTCCCATATCGCGATCGCGCAAAGCATTTTCGACAGCCTGCGCTATGGCGCCTGGTATGGATTTAGCATCCTGCTGCTGCGTACCGCAACCATTCAGAAAGAAACCGCAGTACCTATCTGGACAAGATGGCCGATCTACGCCGGGGGTAGTATCGTCTGCATCGGGCTAGTACTCCCCTCCCTGCTCGCCACGAATCTGACTTCACCCGAAATCATCCGCAGTAGCCAATATGCAGCGCTCGCCCAAACCATCTACGGTCTCGTCCTCATCGAGCAGTTGTTTCGCAATACCTCGGCGGATTCGCGCTGGAACATCAAACCGCTGGGCATCGGACTGACAGCAGTCTTCGGCTTCGACCTGTATTTTCATTCGACTACCCTGCTGTTCAACCAGGTCGACATCAACACCTTCACGGTTCGCGGACTCGCCTATGCGCTTGTGTTGCCGCTGATCATCCTGACCATCTACCGGACACGGGCACGCAAACTGCGTGTTTCCATCTCCCAGGCGGTCGCATTCCAGACGACCTCGCTGGCGGTTGCCGGCACCTATCTGCTTGTCGCTTCCGCTGCCGGCTACTACGTACGCTACCTTGGAGGCAGCTGGGGTGGCGCCCTGGAGGTCGCGGTGCTGTTCACCGCCTTGCTGCTGTTGATGATATTCATGTTTTCCGGCACCATGCGCGCGCGCCTCAAGGTGCTGATCGGCAAGCACTTCTTCCGTTATCGCTACGACTATCGGGAAGAGTGGCTGAAGTTTACGCGCACCCTGTCTTCCGGGGACGACGCTAAACAGGTTGGCCAGCAGGTTATCCGTGGGCTGGCGGATATGGTAGAGAGCCCGGCAGGTACCCTGTGGTTGCGCGATGCCGAAGGGCAACATTATTCCCAGAGCGCGCGCTGGAATCTGCCCGTATGCGACGTCAAGGAAAGCGCCAGCAGTTCCCTGCTCAACTTTTTGAATGTCACCGGCTGGGTCGTGAATCTTGAAGAGTACCGTCACCGGCCGGGACGCTATCAGGACCTGATGCTCCCCGAATGGCTGACTGACCTGCCCAATGCCTGGCTGGTCGTACCCCTCAGCTCGTCGAGCGACATTGTCGGTTTCGTCGTCCTCGCCACCTCGCGCGCGCCGCTCGACATCAACTGGGAAGTCAATGATCTCCTGCGTACCGCCGGGCGCCAGGCCGCCACGTTCCTGGCCCAAGTCCAGGCCACCGAAGCCCTGCTCGATGCCCGCAAGTTCGAAGCCTTCAACCGCATGTCCGCTTTCGTGGTCCACGACCTGAAGAACATCGTCACGCAACTTTCGCTGATGGTACACAATGCCGAACGACACGCCGACAACCCGGAGTTCCAGCGTGACATGCTGGAAACGGTCAATCATTCGGTCGATCGCATGAAGCAGTTGATGATGCAACTGCGCGAAGGCACTACTCCGGCCGTTGGTCCGTGCGGCGTCGATCTCGAAGCGATCGCCCAACGCGTCCGGAAATCAAAGTCGCAGCAATTGCCGACCGTCAGCCTGAGCGTCCAGGATTCCGTCGTGGCACGCGGCCACGAAGAGCGCATCGAACGCGTAATTGGCCATCTGGTACAGAACGCGATCGAAGCCACCCCGCCTGCCGGCAAGGTCTGGATCAACATCGGTCGCGAAGGCAGCATGGCGACCGTGGAGGTAGGGGATACGGGGCGTGGCATGTCCCCCGACTTCTTGCGCGAACGTCTGTTCAAGCCCTTCCAGACAACCAAACATGCCGGCATGGGGATCGGTGCCTATGAAAGTCGCCATTACGTGCAGGAACTTGGAGGTGACATCCGCGTGGAAAGCAAAGAAAATGTCGGTACGCGGTTTTTTATCAAACTGCCGCTGATCGAAGTATCGAAAGCGTCCGACCTGAAGCAACTGGAAACCCCATGACAACCGGAAAGCCCCGCAGCTTGTTGATAGTCGAAGACGACCCGGCACTGCAGAAACAGATTCGCTGGTCCTTTGACCAGTACGAAATCCTGGTCGCCGACGACCGCGAGAGCGCCCTGAACCAGATTCGCCGGCATGCTCCCGCCGTCGTGACCATGGACCTCGGCCTGCCCCCGGATGCCGACTCGGTATCGGAGGGATTCCGCCTGCTCGAACAGTTGCTTGCCCTCGCCCCGGATACCAAAGTCATCGTGCTGACCGGACAGAACGACCAGAGCAATGCCCTGCGTGCCATCAGCATGGGTGCCTATGATTTTTTCGCCAAGCCCTTCGAGCCGGAGATCCTTGGCCTGACCATCGACCGGGCGTTCCGCCTCCATGAGCTGCAACAGGAAAACCGCCGCCTGCAGGCGATGCGCCAGCCTGATGCGCTGGGCGGTCTCATCACGCGCGATCCCGAGATGCTGCGTATCTGTCGCACCATCGAAAAGGTCGCACCGAGTAACGCCACCATCCTGCTGCTCGGTGAAAGCGGTACTGGCAAGGAACTTCTGGCACGCGGTCTGCACACCGCTTCACCACGCAGCGATGAGCGCTTCGTCGCCATCAACTGCGCTGCCATTCCCGAGAATCTGCTCGAGAGTGAACTCTTCGGCTACGAAAAGGGCGCATTTACGGGTGCTGCGAAGACGACTCCCGGCAAAATCGAGTCGGCCAACCATGGCACGCTGATGCTCGATGAAATCGGTGACCTGCCACTAAGCCTTCAAGCCAAGCTGCTGCGCTTTCTCCAGGAGCGCGTCGTCGAGCGCGTCGGCGGCCGGCAGGAAATACCCGTCGATGTACGCATCGTCTGCGCAACACATCAGGACCTGAAAACCCAGATTCGCGAAGGCCGCTTCCGCGAAGATCTCTATTACCGCCTGGCCGAAATCGTCATCACCATCCCTCCCCTGCGCAATCGCGTTGGCGATGCAGCCCTGCTCGCCCATGCCTTCGCCAGGAAATTTGCAGAGGAACAGAAGCGCTCATTGGCCCTGGGAGATGACGCACTGAGCAGCATCAGCGCATTCCCCTGGCCGGGTAACGTGCGCGAACTGGAAAATTGCATCAAGCGCGCTGTCATCATGGCGGATGGCAACACATTGACGGCAGCAGACATTGGTCTCGATGTTGACAGTGGCGAACCTGCATCGCTCGACCTCCGCACGATTCGCGAAGATGCCGAGCGCAATGCCATTCTTTCCGCCTTGAGCCGCAGCAATGGCAACGTAGTGCGCGCTGCGGAACTGCTTGGAGTCAGCCGTCCGACTCTGTATGATCTGATGCACAAATTCGGACTCAAATCATAGGTTCCCGTCATGACCCCAGCCCTCCATTCAAGATTGCGTACCGTCGCCCTCCTCCTCAGCCTGGCATTCGCCGCCGGGTGCGGCGACTCTGCCGATGCCATGCTCGCCTCGGCCAAGGACTATCTGGCCAAAAACGATCATGCAGCGGCGACCATCCAGCTCAAGAACGCACTGGCAAAGAATCCCAACTCGGGGGAAGCGCGTTTCCTGCTCGGACGGGCACTGCTCGACAGCGGTGACGCGGTAGCCGCCGAGGTGGAGCTGCGCAAGGCCATCGAACTCAAGTTTCCCGCCGATCAGGTGACACCCGTACTGGCGCGAGCCCTGCTCGCCCAAGGACAGCTCAAGAAGCTTGACGAACTGGCGAAAACCCCGATTGCCTCGCCGGAAGACCTGGCCGACCTCAAGACAACCATCGCGCAAAGCCTCGCCATGCAAGGCAAGCCGGATGCGGCGCGCAGCGCCTTCGAAGAAGCCGTTGCCGCGAAGAGCGATTATGCGCCGGCGCTGCTGGGCCTCGCGCGCCTCAAGCTGGCTACCAATGATGCCGCCGGTGCGCGTGCCTTGATCGACGAAATCCTTGCCAAGGATGCCCGGAATGCCAATGCCTGGCTTTTCAAGGCCGATCTGCTGCGCGCGGAAGGGAAAATGGCGGACGCGATTGCCGCATACGAAAAGACCATCGAAATCAGGCCGCAGGCAGTCACCGCCCATGCGGCGCTGATCATGATCCACCTGCGCGAGCGCAAGCCGGACCTCGCCACCAAACAGCTCGAAGCAATGCAGAAGGTAGCCGCAAAGCACCCCCTGACGTATTACATGCAAAGCTTGACGGCTTATGGTCGCAAGGATATTCCCGCTGCACGTGCCGCGGTCGAAAACCTCCTGAAGGTACAGCCCGAGAATCCGCAAGGTCTCCAGTTGGCCGGCCTGATTGCCTACGAAAACCGCTCGGACATCCAGGCGCAGGAATATCTGCGCAAGGCGCTGCAAAAGACTCCGGGGCTCGACTTCGGCAGGCGTACGCTGGTGATGTCCTATTTGCGCAGTGGTCACCCAACTAAGGCACTGGAAACGCTGCAACCGGTCCTTCACGGTAGCGAAACCCGGGGGGCCTGGCTGGCGCTGGCCGGCAACGCCTACATGCAAAGCGGCGACGTCAAGACGGCGGAAGAGTATTTCCAGCGTGCCGCCAAAGTCGATCCGCAAAACAAGCAGACGCAGACGGCCTTGGCCATGGCACGCATGCGCACGGGGCATGCCGAGGAAGCCTTCGCCGATCTCGAGCAGATCGCCGCAGAAGACAAGGGCGTATCCGCCGACATGGCACTGATCGCCACCAGCATCCGGCAGAAGCAGTTCGACAAGGCGCTCAAGGCGATCGCCAATCTCGAGAAGAAGCAACCGGATAACCCGGTCGTGCATAACCTACGCGGTGGCGCGCTGCTTGGCAAGGGTGACAGCGAAGGCGCACGCAAGAGTTTTGAGAAGGCGCTCGCCATCAACCCGGCCTACCTGCCGGCAGCGAGTGCGCTCGCGCAGCTCGACCTGCTCGCCAAAAAGCCCGACGACGCCCGCAAGCGCTACGAGTCGGTCCTGGCGAAGGAACCCCAGAACGTTCAGGCCATGCTGGCGATCGCCGAGCTACAGGCCCGCACCGGTGCCAAGCCCGACGAGATCGCCGGCGTGATCGGCAAGGCGATCGCCGCTGCCCCCGCCGAGCCGGCGCCACGGCTTGCCCTCATCGGCCTGCATGTGCGTGCCAAGGAAAACAAGAAAGCGCTCACTGCGGTTCAGGAAGCCTTGGCAGCCGTTCCCGACCGACCGGAAATCCTCGATGTGGCGGGCCAGGTTTACCAACTGAACGGCGACACCAACCAGGCACTGGCGACATATGGGAAACTTTCCAACCTCCTTCCCACGGCAGCACATCCCTATCTGCGCATGGCGGAAATCCAGGTCGCAGCCAAGGACAAGGAAGGTGCCCGCAACAGTTTGCACAAGGGTCTCGCGCTGCAACCCGATTCGCTGCCGATGCAACGTGCGTTGATCATGCTTGACGTCGATGACAAGAAATTCGATGCGGCATTGGCGAAAGCCCGCGATATCCAGAAGTCCAAGCCGAAACTGAATGCCGGCTATGTGCTGGAAGGTGATATTCACGTCATCGGCAAAGCATGGAATCAGGCTGCCACCGCTTACCGCGCCGGATTGAAGGTCGCCCCGACCACCGACCTTGCCGAGCGCCTGTACACGGTTCTGCTTCTCGATGGCAAGTCCGGCGAAGCGGCCGGTTTCTCCGAATCCTGGCTCAAGTCGCACCCCAAAGACAATGCCTTCCGCCTGTTCCTCGCCGAATCGGCAAACAAGCGCAAGGACTATGGTGCTGCCGCCGCGCAATACCGCACCCTGCTCGCTGCGGAACCCAACAATCCGGCTGTGCTCAACAATCTCGCCTGGTCGCTCGGCCAGATGAAGGACCCCAAGGCGGTAAGTTACGCCGAGCAAGCCTACAAGCTGGCACCCAACCAACCGGCGATCATGGATACGCTAGGCGTGCTGCTCGTCGAGCAAGGCAATACCGAACGCGGCCTCGAGCTGTTGGCCAAGGCCTTGCAGCTGTCGCCCCAGGCGGATGACATCCGGCTCAATCATGCCAGGGCCTTGCTCAAAGCTGGCAAGAAGGCTGAAGCCAAACAGGAACTGGAAACCCTCGCCAAGCTCGGCGACAAGTTCCCGGCGCATACCGAAGTCGCGGCACTCCTCAAAGGCTTGTAGAAAGCTCGCCGCCATGCTTCCCCGCTTGCTCAATCCCGCCCTGCTGTTCGCACTGGCTTGTTACGCCGTCCTGCCAGCGCCGACTTTTGCAGCGGAGGAGTTGAGCCCCGCGCAACTGCGTGCCCTGCGTGAAGAGGCGCGCGCCTTCGAGCATGGGGAAGGTGTGCCGAAAGATCCTGCGCAGGCCATCAAGCTCTATTGCGACGGCGCACGTGCCGGGGATCCGGAAGCGCGCTACAGCATCGGCTGGATGTATGCCAATGGCCGTGGCGTGTCACGCGATGATGGCATCGCAGCCTACTTCTTCAAGCTCGCCGCCGAACAGGGACATGAACCCTCGCGCAACATGCTCCGCTTCGTCGGCACGCCAGCCACCGAAATCCCGGAATGCATGCGCGAGAAGGTGGCGGACGATGCCGATGACTTCCTCTACACCAGCGAAAAGCAACGCCAACTGGCCGAACTGGTCCGTCGTCTCGCCCCGGAATACGGCATCGAACCACGCCTCGCCCTGGCCATCGCCCGCACGGAATCGAACCTCAATGCGAATGCCGTCTCAAGCAAGAATGCGCAGGGGCTGATGCAGTTGATCCCGGAAACCTCTGAGCGCTTCAACGTCCGCAAACCCTTCGATCCTGAACAAAACGTGCGGGGCGGACTTTCCTACCTGCGTTGGCTGCTCGCCTATTTCCGTGGGGATGTGACACTGGTCGCTGCGGGCTATAACGCCGGCGAAGGCGCGGTCAACCGCTACCTTGGCATCCCGCCCTACGCCGAAACGCGTGGCTATGTCCAGCGTATCCTCCAGACCTTCCGCCGGGACGACCATCCGTTCGACGCGGCGGTCACGGACCCCTCGCCGAACCTGCCGAAAATCCTGCAGAGCAAGTCCCGGATCAAGTCATGAGCAAGCGGCAGGGACTGTGGTTTGTCTTCTGCCTGATCGTTTCAACGTGGCTGGCCTGCCCGGCCCAGGCCGACCTGGCCGACACCATCGCACGCATCAAGCCGTCGCTCGTCGTCGTTGGCACCTTCAACAAGCTGAAAAGCCCCGCCTTCGCTATGCGCGGCTCCGGTTTCGTCATCGGTAATGGTCGGCTCATCGCCACCAATGCCCATGTCGTTCCCGAAGCCACCGGAATCGACCCTGGCCAGGACACGTTGATGATCCTGGCCCGACATGGCAATGAAGCACGCCCCATCCCGGTGCAACTGGTAACCCGCGACCCGGAGCACGATCTGGCGATTCTGCGCCTGTCCGGCATGCCCCTTCCCGCCGTCACGCTCGGTTCATCCGACACGGTACGCGAAGGTCAATCCATTGCCTTCAGCGGCTTCCCGATTGGCGGAGCGCTCGGCTTCTCGCCCGTCACGCACCGCGGCATCATTTCGTCGATCACGCCGATCGCCATCCCGATCGGCAATGCCCAACAGCTCAAGGACAAGTCGATCCGCCGCCTGCGCAGCGGCGCCTTCCCAATTTTCCAACTCGACGGAACTGCCTATCCCGGCAACAGCGGCGGCCCGCTGTTCGATGCGGACAGCGGCGAAGTCCTCGGCATCATCAATATGGTCTTTGTCAAATCGACGAAGGAAGCCGTACTGGAGAAACCCTCCGGCATCAGCTACGCCATCCCGGCACAGTACCTCAACGATCTGCTGGCCAATATCAAACCGTAGGCGAATCACCCGCCTCGTCCTGCTTGCCACGAAAAGCCTTGTGGAAAATGTGATAGGCCAGCAGGGGGAGTGGCATCTTCACCCAGTGGGCACGAAAATACAGCAGGCTGTCGACGACGGAATCGAAAGGCCCGGCCAGCGAAGGGTGCGGCGGACGCAGGGCGACCGTCCACAGGCGATCCATCAAACCGGCCACCCAGCGCGCGGGTGCTGCCCGTACCGTGGCCTGCATCACCTCTGTGGGGACCGGCGTGACGAAAACCCTGACTGTATGGCGCAGACAATAATAGAGCGGCCGCATCAGGCCTAGCTGTTCCGCACGCTGCAACAATTGCACCCAGAAATCCGCATCGACGCCAAAATGCCGCAGCAGCAAATCCATGTCCGAGAGATCGCGCATGCCGTGGCTGAATTCTTCGTTATAGAAGAGATGCGTCGCGCTATGCAACACCATGTCGGTCGGCGCCAGCACGCGCACGCCCGGCTGGTCTGCGACGGGAACCGCCGCCGCGATGATCGCAGCGGCAGCGGATTTGAGGCGGGCCGTGGCGGGCACGATGGCATGATGCACGTCGATCACCGTTTGGCGTTCGATATGCTGCATCGGCGGCAGTTCGTGCATCCATTCGCGGTAGTAACGCTGGTCATACGGGTGGCGATGCGTCGAGATCCAGCCATGCAGCATCAACTCGCTCTCGACCTCGGGCAGCCGCTGGCGCGGGACAAGGATGTCGATATCGGTGAACATCCGGCCCTTTGCCGCCGGCAGGTCCGCAAGCAGATAGGCAGCTCCCTTGAGCAGAATTACATCATTGCC
>JAABQX010000028.1 GCA_011391215.1 Rhodocyclaceae bacterium | reverse complement strand
GACCGGCAGCACCGTGATGGTCACGGTCGTCTGTTTGGCAGGAGAGGTCGGGGATACGATCTTGTGTTTTGCCGTCACGGTCGTCGTCCCGCTCACCCAGGTATTTGAATTTGTCGCAGTGGGACTGGTACTGCTCGCGGCCAAGCTTGCGCCACTCGGCTGGGACGGGGACCAGGTACTGGCTGCAAATCCGTAGTCCGACCATGTTGTCAGGGGCAGCTTGGCCAGACTGCTGGCACTCGTGTAGTTTGAAGTCAGATCGTTGGCGGCATTTTGCGCCGTAATCGTAAAGACGGTCGTGAAGCCATCTTGACCGAAATAGGTAAATGGCACTGCCCCGCTCGTGCATGAATTGGTAACTTCGGGCAAACTGATCTCAAAATGATCCGGTACGAAGCGGCCGATCGTGATAGTGCCGGAGCAAACGTGATAGCCCGAACAGTCGGCGGCGGTGTCGGCACTGTCGACACTGGCGTAGCTACTATCGACAAACGTGGCGGAAATCGCCCCCACCTCGCTGTAGCTGGCATCGGTGCTGGTCGCCGTGCCGCCGCTGGAACTGAAAGTGCCGGTGGACAAACTGCCAAGGGTACAGCCACTGGCCGGCAATATGCAGGCACTGCTCGCCGTCGGGCTGCCGGCGTAGTTGCCGGTGACAGTGCCAGTCGAGTTGTAGCCGGTCACCCGGAGCGTAAAGGGCCGGCCGGCCTTATGAATCGGCGTCGCCGTGGCGGTCGCGGCATTCAGCGTTTGGGTCGTACCTGCCGTCTCCCAGTTGCCATCGCTGGCGACAGCACTCAACGAAGCCGGCTTGGCGGCAAAGTTGTCATTGGAACAGCTCGTGATCGTCGGCGCGGACGCCGGATAGCGGATACGTACCCGCACATCGCGCCAGGAATTAGCCACGGCCGGGAAACTGACCGTGCTGCGACCGGCGCTGATCGCGCGCGTGCCGACGCTTAGCGTCGTGCCGGATACCGGGCAGCCTCCGCTCAGCGCCACGCCGGTGCTGGTATTGGCGATCAGGTCGACCGCGACGTCGTCGCTGAAACTGCTCAATACCGCCGTCCCTGCCGTGTCGCGCGCAACCAGAGCGAGGCTGAATGCGGTACTGGCAATCTTGGTGCGGATCGCCCCGGTCACGCTGCCGGCCGCCGTGCTGGTCTCGAAGGCATTGAAACTCCCCGGAGTGGACGAGCCACCCGACGTGCTGATCAAGACGCCGGCATCGAAATTTCCCCGGGTATCCTTTTGGAAGACTTTGTAGGTGAAGGCCTGGGTGGGTGACAGCGGGGAACTGGTGCAACTGCTGCTCCCGCTCGGCCCATCGGTGAGGGTCAAAGCTGTTGAAGCCGAGGAGGACACCACGCAGGCTACGGTGGCCGTGCCATTGGCTTCATCCTTCAAAGGTGACGACCCTTCGATAGGTACCTCGCTGCCTGCGCTGCTGGAGGCCCAGCGGTAGACCACGGAGCCGCTGGTGGTTGAAAAGTCACTCGAAGACGAGGTAGTCCAATTCAAATTGATTTTGGAACCGCTGCGGGTCGCGCTAGTCGCCGTCGCCGAATTGGGCGACAGGTTATCGATGGTCAGAGCATTGGGATTAGTATCCGAACCGGCGTGGCCCGCAGGTCCGGCCCAGGCGGTGACGGGCGCTGTAATGGTGTAGGTAGCGCCGGGGGGCACCGGCATGCTGACATGCACGAGTGGCGTAACACGCACCTTGAAGGTCTGCAAGGTGGTGGTCGCCGTCATGCCGATCACCGGAATGGTGATGGGACCGCCGGTGGCTGGAAAGGCGACAGAACCGAGCACATTGTTCAAGCTATCGGTAATGGCCAGGGTATCTATGCCAGTATTCGATGACAGATTGACAGTCACCGAGCTGATGGGTTCTGTGGAGTTATTGGTTCTCAGGGTAAATTGGTTGACGTCGGTGGCCAAGTCACTGGGCCCGATGGTGGTTGCCGCAGGGTTGGTGCCGGTGGCCAGCGTGGTGGTATTGGTCGGCCAGGTGTCGGTGGCAGTGCTGTTGGTCATATCGTTGTCGCCGTCGGACCCGGAGGATACGGTGGCGGTATTGGTCCACAGCGCGCCGCTGACCACATTGACGTTCAAGGTCAGGACAGGCAAGGTGCCGCCGCTGACCAGACTGGCGCCGCTATAGGTGCATGTGACCACCTGACCCGCCGCACCGCAGGTCCAACCGGTGCCGGTTCGGGAAGTGTAGGTCAGGCCGGCGGGCAGCGTATCGGTGACGGTGATGTTGGCAGCGCTGATCGGGTTTGGACCATTGTTGCCGATGGTCAGGGCGTAACTCGCTGTCGAGCCGACGATCAGGTTACCGCTGCGTGCCATGCTAATGGTCGGATCAGCTTGAATCGGCCGCAGGGCCAGAATATGCGTCGCACCTGCGTCAGCAGCGGGGGGGCTAGAGAACGTGGCGGTACGCGTTCCGACCAAGCCGGGCGCCGGGCGTTGTTCATTGTTGATTTCCAGGCTCATGCCCAAATCGTTTGGAACGGCCTGGGAAGCCCAGTCAAGAATTTCGGTCATGCCCACCTGGGGAGTCCAGGTCGCCGATGAGAGCGCGGCATGCGTGCTGACCAGCATGGTGTTGGTGGCGAGCGGGCCAATATCCGGCGTGGTGTGGCTGCGGCTGGAAGCGGTGGCCTGACCGGCATCGATAACTATCGGATTCGTGGTATCGACGTTCATGAAGCTCGACAGCACCCCCGCCGCGCCGTTGTGGGCAGGCGCCCCGCCAATAGTCCAAGTGTAACTAGGCACCGCACTGTCAGCGGCTGTCACCACCCGGCGATAAACACCCAGTCGCAGACCATAGCCACCGGTGCCGCCTCCGGTTTTCTGCTCGACCAGGCGAATCAAGGTCCATCCGGCTGGAGCGTTAATCGAGGTGGTACACCCTCCACCACTGCTATTGCTGCATGGCCGGTAGCCGATGGAGGCAATCATGACATCACCGACGGTGGTACCGGCCGGCTTATTGAGCGTAAAGGCTCCCGCTGCGGCCGAAGCCCGCCCCTGCGATGACGAAGACCGTGCAGAAATCAGTGCGGCATTGGCTGGAGCCATCGCCGCTAGCAACACCATCAGCTCCAGTAGCAAAACCGGGATAGACCACGCTTTCCTGAAGGAAATAAGGGGCCAGACTCGAATATTTTTCATGCTAAGCGGATCCTGCCATCAGTCAGGTACCCACCGATAAAAGTCGGCGCTGGCAGGACGGCAATCTGCATACCACTCATGCCATTGCCTCGCCCATGCGCACCGGCCGCGCCGGCGCCCAGTCCGGATTGAAGTTAATGCCCTGTTGCAGGAATCCCTGCGGAAACAGCAGCACCACGGTCGAGCCTAGCAGGAAGCGCCCCATCTCGTCGCCTTGATCGAGACGGACGTCCTGCGTTTCATAGCGCCAGTCACGCACATTGCCGGGGCGGGGTGGATTCACCACGCCATGCCAGACCGTCGCCATGCTGCCGACGATCGTCGCGCCGACCAGCACCATGACAAAAGGCCCGTGCGCCGACTCGAACATGCAGACCACACGCTCATTGCGCGCAAACAGGCCGGGCACGCCGCGCGCCGTGGCCGGATTCACTGAAAACAGGTCGCCCGGCACGTGGATCATGCGCAGCAGCTTGCCGGCGCAGGGCATGTGGATGCGGTGGTAATCCTTCGGGCTGAGGTAGAGCGTAGCGAAGCTGCCGTTGTCGAACTGCCGGGCCAGCGCCTCATCACCGCCGACCAGGGCGGTGGTTGAGTAGGTATGCCCCTTGGCCTGGAAAATCTGGTCACGCTCGATGGCCCCGAACTGGCTGATCGCGCCGTCGACCGGGCAGACCAGTGTCGCCTGCGCCAGGGGCCGCGCACCAGGCTTGAGCGAGCGGGTGAAGAACTCGTTGAAGCTTGGATACGCGGCGATGTCCGGATTAGCCGCCTCGCTCATATTCACCCCGTAGCGGCCGACGAACCAGCGAATCACGCGCGTCGTCAGCGCCCCGCCCTGCGCCCCGGCCAGCTTGCCGGCCAGTATGGTGAGCGCCTGCTTCGGCATCAGGTATTGCGGGAGTACGGCAAGGCGAGCAGACATGGCGGGTTCCGGTGTTAGCGCGCAGGTCGATCAAAAGTCGGTGCTGGCGGGACGGCGCCAGCACCGCTTATGCTGCCGCGCGCGCCTCAGGGATGAGCGAAGAACGTGGTACGCCACGGTTTTCGCCCATGTCGGCAAGGAGTTCCTTCATGTCGAGGATCAGCACGATCTGGCCGTTGGAGAGTGTGGTGACACCGGCCACGCCTTTCGGGCGGAAATCTT
This sequence comes from Rhodocyclaceae bacterium, assembly GCA_011391215.1. Lineage (GTDB taxonomy): Bacteria > Pseudomonadota > Gammaproteobacteria > Burkholderiales > Rhodocyclaceae > Sulfuricystis. Next base: position 25,313 of record JAABQX010000028.1, on the reverse strand, counting down.
CGAGCGACTTGATCACCGCGTCTTCGCGGCCCATGAAGCCATCGATGGCGAGGATGAAGGTTTGCTCGGCCGTTTGCATGAGCACGCCATACTCGGGGATCCGCTCGGACGTCCAGCCGATGAGATTGGCGATCGGATAGATCGGCATGACTTCGCCGCGTACCACCATCGTGGCGCGACCGCCGACTTCCTGCACCTGCTCGATCTGGATCGGCAGGATCTCACGCACCATCGAGAGTGGCACGGCGAAGGGCTGTTCGCCCAGTTGCACCAGCAACACCGGCAGGATCGCCAGCGTCAGCGGCAGCGAAATGATGAAGGTCGTGCCCTTGCCGACTACCGACTTGATCTCGATGTCGCCATTCAGCTTCTGGATGTTGGTCTTCACCACATCCATGCCGACGCCACGACCGGAAACATCGGAGGCAACATCCTTGGTTGAGAAGCCGGGCAGGAACACCAGATGCAGGCTCTGGCGCTCGTCCATGGTATTGGCTTCTTCGTCGGTGATGACGCCCTTTTCGAGTGCCTTGGCACGCAATTTCTCGGGGCTCATGCCCTTGCCGTCATCGGCGACGATCAGCACGATGTGGTCGCCTTCTTGACGCGCTTCGAGACGCACCTGTGACTTCCCGGGCTTGCCATTGGCGACACGCTCGGCGGGTATCTCGACACCATGGTCGACAGCATTGCGGATCAAGTGGATGATCGGGTCGGACAAATCCTCGATCATGGTCTTGTCAATCTCGGTGTCTTCGCCAACCAGCAGCAGCTCGACATCCTTGCCGAGGTTGCGCGCCAGATCGCGGGCGATGCGCGGATATTTCTGGAACAGCCGGCCGATCGGCTGCATGCGCGTCTTCATCACCGCGTTCTGCAGGTCGGAGACCAGCAGGTCGAGCTGGCTCACGGCCTGGTCGAGGGCGTGCATGGTATCGGTGTCGGAGCGGCCGTTGAGAATGTCGCTGCGCAGCGAATTGAGGCGGTTCTTGGTCAGGCCGATTTCGCCGGACAGGTTGAGCACCTGATCGAGACGCGAGGTATCGACACGGATCGAGTTGTCGCGCGTCTTTTCGGTATCGCGACGACCGACCGGCGTGGAAGTCGCGCCCGGCTTGTCGGCGGCACGGCGTCCGACGGCGTGCTGAATGATGACTTCGGGCGTCTGATCGACCACCGCCGGGGCTGGGTGCCCGGCTGCAGAAGTCGGCGCGGGCGAGACGGCGGCGGCGGGGGTACCGGCAACGGCGCCGAATAGCTGATCCCAGTCCGGGCCCGCTGCGGGTACCGACGCAGCAGATACGGCGGGGACCGCCACCGGTGAAGCCGGTGCAGGGGCCGCCGGAGCGACCAATTCGCCCGCCAGGGCGGCCTTGAGGTTAGCGATCAGAGCAGCATCGGCCGCCGGCGGCTGAGCACCACTTTCGAGATGGCCAAACATGTCGCGCACCGTGCCGGTGGCGGCCATGATGCTGTCCATGATTTCCTTGGTCAGCGTCAATTCGCCGATGCGCAGCTTGTCGAAGAGGTTTTCCGTCAGGTGGCAGAGCGTCACCAGTTCGGCCGCATTCAGAAAGCCCGCACCCCCCTTGATGGTGTGAAAACCGCGAAAAATATCATTCAGCAGGCCATGATCCTGCGGGTTCTTTTCCAGATCGACCAGCTTGTTATCGACACTCGACAACAAATCGGTGGCTTCGATCAAAAAATCCTGCAGCAGGTCTTCCATTCCGGCAAAGTCGCTCATGGTGCTCTCCTAGAATCCCAAACTTTCCAGCAAATCATCGACCTGCGCCTGGCTGGTCACCACGTCGCCACGACCAGCTGCGTTAATCACCGGGCCATTCATCAGGCCGGCAGGCGCCTCGGCCTTTCTTTCTTCCGGCATGGCCTCGATCAGTACCTGCAACAATTGCGCTTCAAAGCCCTGCACCATCTCGACCACGCGTTTGATCACCTGGCCGGTGAGGTCCTGGAAATCCTGCGCCAGCATGATTTCAGTCAGCTGAGCATTGGTGATGGCAATCTTGGCAGGCGCCTGGGCAAAAAAACCGCGCGTATCGGCGGCCAGTGCCTTGAAATCATCTACCGAAAGCTGGTTGGCGAACATCTTGTCCCAGCGCGACCCGAGGGCCTTGGTGCGCTGCTCGAGTTCGTTTTGCACCGGCATGGCGATGTCGGCGGCATTGAGAACGCGCGAGGCAGCATCCTCAGTCATTTTAGCGATATAGCTCAAGCGCTCGCGAGCATCGGGAATTTGCCGCGCGGTCTCTTCGAGCGCCTTGTCATAACCCAGTTCACGCATGCTGTCGTGCAGTTTGCGCGCCAGGTGGCCGATGCGATTGAACATGGCATCCGGGGCATCATCATGTCCGGCGGCGTGCAATGCGGCGGCGGGTTCGGTCGCAGCGCTGGATTCGGCCACCTGCTCGGACACGCTGTCGAACAGCGACTGCAGATCGTCCGAATCACCCGAGGCACTGGATTCCGGCACGGGCGGCGCGGGTGCGGCCGTATTAGCAATGGTGTCAAATAACGACTGCAAGTCTTGCGAGTCGCCGGATTCGTCAAAATTTATCGGTTTAGCCATGCTTGATTCCGTCCCCGGAGCCGGACCACGCGGCACAACGCGTGGCGGATCCCTGTTGATTTACCAGCCGAGCTTCTCGAAGATCTTGGCGAGCTTTTCATTAAGTGTCGCCGCAGTGAAAGGCTTGACGATATAACCTGAAGCACCGGCCTGCGCTGCAGCAATGATATTTTCCTTTTTTGCCTCGGCAGTGATCATCAGCACCGGTAGCGCCTTGTAGTTGGCATCACCGCGAATTGTCTGGAGCAGCGTCAGGCCGTCCATGTTGGGCATGTTCCAGTCGGTAATGATGAAGTCGAAAGCCGTACTCTGGATCTTTTGCCAGGCTACCGCACCGTCCTCGGCCTCCTCAACGGTAACAAAACCAAGTTCTTTCAGCAGGTTGCGGACAATTCGACGCATCGTCGAAAAATCATCGACGACAAGGAATTTGATTTTGCTGGGATCTGCGGGCATTCAACGTTCTCCGGGTCAGGCTTTACAAATGAGTTGATTTTCTATTTGACGATCAATCGCGCTGAGACTTGAGCAACAGCGGACGCAACGTATCGGCCAGCGCCTCGGCGTCGAACTTGGCGACGTAGGCATCGACACCGACACTCTTCCCCATCGAACGATTGGCTTCGGACGACAACGACGAGTGCATTACTACCGGGATGCCGCTAAAGCGTTTGTCAGACTTGATGTTCTTGGTCAGCACATAACCGTCCATCTCGGGCATCTCGGCATCGACGAGAATGACATTCACCTCAGCGCGCAGACTTTGACCAGTCTGTTGCGCGTGGGCCGCCATGCCCGACAGGCGCGTCCAGGCCTCCAGGCCGTTTTGTGCGTGCTTGTGCTTGACGCCAAGCTTGTCGAGCACTTCCATGATTTTCTTGCGGGCGACAGACGAGTCATCGACGAAGAACATGTTGTAGTCGTCCTCGCCGCCCATTTTCTCGATCTGGCCCACCAAGGCTTCGCCAAAGGTATTGGCCATGATTTGCTCGACATCGACGATCGACACCAGCTTGCCATTGTCGAGCTCGGTGATGGCAGTAATGTAGGCATGCGTACCACCGGTCACCGACTCGGGCGCGCGCACCCTGTTCCAATCGACACGAATGATGCGATCGACGTCATGCACCAGAAAGCCGAGGGTGCGCTTACTGTATTCGGTGACCATCATCGACCCGCCCCGGCCAGGAGGCGCATCGGCGAGTTGCATGGCGCGCGCGAGCGACAGCACGGGAATCACATTGCCGCGCAGGCTGATCAGGCCCTCGACACCATCAGGCATATGCGGTGACCTGGTGATCGCCGGGGTTTTGCTGACTTCGCGCACCTTGAAGACGTTGATACCGAAGATTTCGTGGGTGCCGAGACCAAACAGCAGGATTTCCATGCGATTCGACCCCGCCAGCTTGGTACGGGCATCGACGTTGTCCATCAGCGACGCCGAGGTCTGGCCAGTCATCAGCGCGGCGATATTGTTGCTCATCTAAGCGTCTCCTCAAGCGGCCTGGGCGGTCGGTTCATCTCTCAACAGCAGGCGACCCAGGGTTTCGGCCAGGCGCTGCGCTTCAAACTTGGGCACATAGTCATCGACACCCACCGATCTGCCGATTTGCTGGTTCGATGTCGACGACAGCGAAGAATGCATGATCACGGGTATGCCGTTAAAACGCGGGTCGGATTTGATGTTCTTGGTGAGAATATAGCCGTCCATCTCGGGCATCTCGACGTCCGTGAGCACCAGTTGCACCAGCTCCTTGACATGACGCCCGGTGGCATCGGCATAATTGGCAATCTTCAGCAATTCGTCCCAGGCCTGCCGGCCATTCATCGCCGCCATGCCGCGAATGCCCATGGCGTTGAGGGTGCGTTCGATCTGGCCGCGTGCGACTGATGAATCATCGGCATAGACGATCGTCAACCCTTCCTTGCCGATCGGCTTGATGGCATTAAAGACCATATCATCATCGTACTTGGCGGTCTCGGACAAAATGCGCTCGACATCGAGCATCATCACCAGCCGGTTATCCTGCAATTCGGTCACGGCCGTCACCAGTCCACCCAGATTGGCCATGAGCATTTCCGGTGGCACGCGCATCTTCGACCAGTCGAGGCGCAGGATGGTATCGACCGATTCGACCAGGAAGCCTTGCGTATGGCCGTTATATTCGGTGACGATCATGATGTCGCGCGGGGTTTCCGTCTGTATGCCGATGAAGTCAGCCAGGTCGACCACCGGCACGAGGATGCCACGCAGCGAAACCATGCCCTTAACAGCAGCCGGCATGTCGGGTGCGCTCGTGATAGCCGGCGTACGCATGACCTCACGTACCTTGAAAACATTGATGCCGAAAGTTTCCTGGCGACCGGTACGCAGGTCTGTCCCCAGCGAGAACAACAGGATTTCCAGCTTGTTGGTGCCAGCCAGACGGGTGCGCGCATCAATGTTCTTCAGTAGTTCTGACATTTATTCACCTTTCGGGCGGAGCGAACAGGCAACCCGACTCTGAGTTTATCGGCCAGATGGCAGCTTAGCCTATTTTTCAAAGCAAGAATATTACGCCATTCCTCATAATCTGCAGCGATGGACTACGGCTTTGAGTTTTCCGGCGAGAGCCAAATCCTCTCCTCATTCGGTACGATAGCCGATGCGGAAACCGCCCCAGTGGCGGCCCTTCACATAGACCGGTGCGGAAATGTCATGCATGATCTCGCCGGTATCGCGGCGATAGGTCTGCAACAGGAAGGGGGCCTCATGGGTACCGCAACGCTTGCCGACAATATCCGAAAATACCCGCTTGGTACGGTTACCGAGCGTGTCCGTCTTCTCGTCACCGGTGAGCGGCTGGGTGAAGCATTTGTTGTGGGTGGGTACATAGCCATTGGTGTCGCAGGCGATGGCATAGGTGATCTCGCGCTGTTTCCCGAGCAGGGGTTCCTGGACGGCCGGCAGCAGCCGGTCGGCCAGGTTGTCAAAGCGCGTATGAAACTTCTGCGGCTTGGTATTGGGGATCGGCACGTAGTTCTGATCGAAAGCATCATCCAGCTTGAGTTCGCCACGGTCGATGGCGCTTTCGAGCAGGCGCCCGATTTCGGCAGCGGCCGTCTGCACCACCTCGGGCATGCGCGCATGCAAGGCCAGGGCCTCTTCGCCACGCTGGCCCAGCTTGAAAATGGTGCCCACCTCCTGGATATTGGTCGCCAGATAATCAAGCTGACGCGCCTCGTCGAGCGTATGGCTGGCCCCTTCGCTATTGCGGTCGGCCAATGCCATGATGTTGGTGACGAGCTCTGCCACTTCGCCAGTGCGCGCCGCCTGCGCTTGGGCGGCACGGGCGATCAGGTCGACCTTCTGGGTGGTTTCCTGTGCCCCCTGGTTGATCAGGTCCAGAGCGTCGGCAGCCTGGCGCGCCAGCTGGGCGCCATTCCTGGCCTGCGTTGAGCCGTCGCGAATCGTTGCGATAGCGCTCTTCGTCTCGCTCTGGATGGCCGCGATCATCGCGGTAATTTCTCCCGTGGCGGCACTGGTGCGCTCCGCCAGCTTTCTGACCTCATCCGCCACCACGGCAAACCCCCGCCCCTGCTCCCCGGCGCGCGCGGCTTCGATGGCAGCATTCAGGGCAAGCAGATTGGTCTGGTCGGCAATCTCGTGGATCGTGCGGGCAATACCGGAAATCGCTTCAGAACGTTCGCCCAGCGTCACCACCACCTGAGCCGATTGTTCGACCGAACGCGCGATACGTTCGATTTCAGCAGAAGCCTGCTCGACGATCTGCGCACCTCGCGCCGAATGATCCTTGGCCTGCAGGGCAATGCGTGCGGTTTCTTCCGCGTTGCTGGCAACCTCATGCATGCCGCCGGCCATTTCGGCGACAGCTTCGGCAGCCGCTTCGGCAGCATCATTTTGTTCCTGAGATCCGCGCGCGGTGTTCTCGGCCTCGCTGATCAACTTGTCGGCCATCGTTGCCACCTGGCCAGCATTGAAGACGATGCGGGTGGTGATGGCATGGAAAGCGCACAGCAGATCGTTGTAGGCTGAAGCGGCGGGTTCAATAGGGCCGGAAGAGACTTCGACACGACGCGTCAGGTCGCCATCGTTGCGTGTATCGCTGATCGATTTGCGCATCTCCTCGAGCGGCCGGCCCAGCGCAGAGGCCACCAACAGGCTAGGGAAAATTACGACGGCTAGCCCGAGCGCGGCATAAAAAACGATCACACTGGCAGTCGCGGCACCGCCGGCCAGATAGACGCCGCCCAGCCCGGCACCCGCCACCAGCAGCCCGGCCAAGCCATGAACCAAATGCGTCTGCATTGATATATTTGACATACCCACCCCCCTTCGGGTTTGTTCTGTTACGCCGTCCTGCCAGCGCCGACTTTCCCGTTCTTTCTATTACTTGCAGCATATTACCCTTGGCGGCACGCCTTGCGTAACGCCATTTGATGAAAACAGACAGAACTGGCCGGGGGGATGATCACGCGGGCGGGGTGGCCCGGTCGTCGAGAGCCAATACGACCGTCACCTCGTTGCCATTCGCGCTGAAATCGAGGCGCTGGGCCATACTCCTCACCAGCGCCAGACCGCGGCCAAAGGGTAACGGGTTGGCAGCCAGGGTCTGTTGCTCGAGCTTCTCATGAGTGGCACGCACGTCGAAACCGGGCCCGCTGTCGCGACAGCGGATACGCAGCCAGGCGCGCCCGGCTTCGACGATCTGTTCGACCACCAGGCCGATCTCGCCTTCCTCGAGTTGCGCCAGCCGCTCGCCGCGCAACTGCAACCAAGCCTCCATGCCATCCGGCAACAGCTTCAATTGCGAATCGAGCTGCAGTACGCCATGATCGAGCGCATTGTTGAACAGTTCGGAAAGGATCAAGAAAAGCTCGCCGCTGCGCTCGCGCATCGTATGGAACTGCCCGGCCACATCGAGCAACAGGGGCACGACATCCAGATGGCCGAGCTCGTTCGCGTCCAGTTGCAATTCAAAACGCCAGTTGCCCGCATGTCGCATGCCGGCCAGCCTGGGCAGGAAAGCCGTTTGCGCGGTGGCCTCCTTTTCGCAATCGACGAGTACCAGCGTCATATCATCGTCCGGGTGCAGATCACCGAGGTGGGCTTCGAGGGCGGCAATCACTTCGCCCCGGCGCTGGCTGCGCGGCAGGCCGACGAGCGTATCGATCAAACCCTGCGCGCCGAAACGCACCCCCGCCACATTACCCGCTTCGAGCAGCCCGTCGGAAACCATCACAAGTTGTTCGCCGCGCGTAAAGGAATGCTGCTCGAGATGGTCCTGGAATGCTGCATCATCCAGCGTGCCCAGGGGGGCGTGGTGCCCGGAAAATTCACGGAAATCCTGACCGAATCCATCGAGCATGAAGGCGCCCGGCATGCCGCCGTTCCAGACGCTGACGATGCCCTCGCGCGTATCGACGGCAACCAGTTGCACGGCGACGCGGCGATCGCCCGGCAAGGCTTGGCGCACCTTGTGGTTAAGTTCGCGGACGATGGTCGCGAGCGGAAAACCCTTTTCCGTCATGCGGTGAAAGGGCGTGATGATCGGCAACAGGCTGACGTAGGCGGCCAGGCCGCTGCCGCTCGCATCTGCCAGCATGACGTGCAACACGCCGCTCGGGGCGCGGCTGACGGCAACCATATCCCCGCCCAGCCGGTTGCAGGAACGCTGCCAGGTCTGCACCGCCGGGTCATCACGCTGGCTTGCGCCGTCGGGCGACATCTGGTGTTCGATCAGATGCCGCGCAATGCGCAGATCTTCCTCTTCCGCCGCCAGGTAACGGCTGAGCTGTGTCAGTCGTGCCGCCGCATCTTCCTGAATTTTGAGCAGGCGGGAGAGGATATCGAGTCGCGCGGCCAAGCCCGAAATAGCCATCGGCTTGCTGAAGAAAGCGTCGGCACCCGCCTCGATGGCCCGTGTTTGCAGGGCCTCATCAAACTCGGCGGCGATGATTATCACCGGTTGCCAGCGCGGCGAGGCACGCTGCTGGAGCGCCTGAGTCAGAGCAAAGCCATCGATACCGGGAGCAGCGGCATCCGAGATCACCAGGTCGGGCAGCGCGTCCTCGTAGTAAGCGAGGGCAGCGCGGTCGTTTTCAATGACGGTTACCGCATGTCCGAGCTTCTGCAACGGTCTGGAAAAAAGTGCCGCGTCGGCGGCGTGACCTGCGACAAGCAGAATCTTCATCGCTGCTCGCCGTTGAACATGATTCCCTGCGCCTTACACCAATGCAAACAATTTGCCGAAATTGGCGATATCGATGACCTGTTTCACCGAACCGCGCGCATTGGCCAGCGCCACTTCCTTGCTGGCCCCCTTGGCTCTGTCGCGCAGCATCAGCAGCATACCCAGCGCCGAGCTATCGAGGTAATCGACCCCGGCGAGGTCGACGTGGATATCGTGCGCCGCATCTTTCACGACTTGATCGACGGCTTCGCGGAACTCGCGATGGGCATTGAAATCGAATCGTCCCTGGAGGACGATAACGCTCTTGCCGTCACGGTTGCTCACACTGGTTTTCATGACTTTTCCCCTTTATTGCTGCCGTTGAACATTCGGTCGCCAGTATAGCTCGCAGTAGACCCGTGTTGCCGTACCCCATTCGGGGCATTTCATCCTGCCAGCAGCGACTTTTCCCCTAGCGCAGTTTGGCCAGCATCCGCGCCGCGACGTTGTTCAAACTCGCGACTTCATCGACCGCCCCCACCAGCGCCGCCTCGCGCGGCATACCATAGACCACGCAGCTTTCCTGGTCCTGACCGATGTTCCACGCACCCGCCTGGCGCATCGCCAGCATGCCTTGTGCGCCATCTTTACCCATGCCGGTGAGGATCACGCCGATGGCGTTCTTGCCGACCTCTTTCGCCACCGAGTTGAATAGCACATCGACGGCCGGACGGTGGCGATTGACCGGCTCCGTTTGCGCGAGTTCCGTCACCCAGCCGCTGCCGCTCTTTTTCACCGTCATGTGCGAATGTCCAGGCGCGAGATACGCGTGGCCGGGCTGGATGCGCTCGCCGCCCCTGGCCTCGATGACGCGCACTGCACCGAGCGTATCGAGGCGCTTGGCGAACGAAGGTGTGAAGGTTTCCGGCATGTGCTGCACCATGACGATGCCCGGCACTTCGGCAGGTAGGCGCATGATGACCTCCTTGATTGCCTCGGTTCCGCCGGTCGATGCACCGATGGCGATGAGCTTCTCGTTGAGCACGCGGCTCGATACGCCGGCGAGCGGCGATTCGGTGCGCTGGGTCGCCGCAACTGCGGACGGACGACGCGGCAGATGCGCACCATGCGCGGCGCGAATCTTGTCGCGGATTTCCTCGGCATAGTTCTGCAACAGTGCAACACTCTCGGCACGGGGCTTGGCGACAAAGTCGACCGCACCCAATTCCAGCGCCTGCAAGGTCACCTCGGAACCGTGCGCGGTCAGCGCAGAAATCATGATCACCGGCATCGGCCGCAGCTTCATCAGCCGGCTCAGGAACTCCAGCCCATCCATCTTGGGCATTTCGACATCCAGCGTCAGCACATCCGGATTGAGCGCCTTGATCATCTCACGGGCGGCGATCGGGTCGGGCGCACTGCCAACGACCACCAGATCAGGCGCGCCACTGATGATCTCGGTGAGCAGCGCGCGCATCAGCGCAGAGTCATCGACGATAAGTACTTTGGTAGCCAAGTTTGGGGCCCTTAGAACAGTTCAATCTCGCCGGCCACCGGTGCTTCGGTAAGGCGTGCAGCGTATTCTTTTTCGCGGCGCACAAGCGTGTCATTGTGCATGCGCGCCAGTTTTTTCACCAGCACTCTGCCGTTGTGCGGGAAGAAGTAAACCTTGCGCGGGTAGACATCCAACAAATCCTGCGCGGCGACGGCGATACCTTCGGTGTTGAGAAAGTCGATAACGAACTTCGAGTTGCGTTCGCCCACCTGCGAACTGGAAAGCAATGCCATCACGCGCCCACCGCCAAACACCTTGGCTTCCAGATTGCTTTTGCGCGCGCCGAGCTTCAACAGATGGTTGATGAGAATTTCCATCGCGTAGGTGCCATAGCGCGCCGAGGACGACACCGCACTGGTCTCGCCCGAATCCGCCAGCATGAAATGGTTCATGCCACCGATGCCCTTTTCGCGGTCGCGGATACAGGCCGATACGCAGGAGCCCAATACCGTCACCATCAACACGTTGGCGGCGGAGACGAAATATTCGCCCGGCAGCACCTTCACCGCCTCGGCCCCGAACTTGCGGTCGAAATAGCGGTTGCCCGCCAAGTGTTCGACAAAACCCTGTTCCTGTCCGCTCATCACGTCATCCTGGCGCTGGGGGTCCGCCGGTCGGCACGCTCATAGACAGTACGGCCGAGCGAACGGAACAGATCGGCCGCATGCAGGAAACTCTCGGAGTGCCCGGCATAGAGCAGCCCTTCCGGATGCAGCAGCGGCACGAATTTCCTGAGGATCTGGTACTGCGTCGGCTTGTCGAAATAGATCATCACATTGCGGCAGAACAGCACGTCGAGCGGCCCCTTCACCGACGGCCAGACGGCATCCAGCAGATTGACACGACTGTAGGTGATGAGTTTTTGCAATTCGGGGCGAATCCGCACGAAGCCAGTCTGCGCACCCGTGCCCTTGAGGAAGAACTTGCGCAGGCGCGCGGGGTCGAGGCGCTCGACACGCTCGATCGGATAGACGCCGCGTTCGGCCGTCTTGAGCACATTCGTATCGATGTCGCTGGCGTGAATCTGCACCGGCGGAGTCAGGCTGTCGAAGGCTTCGCAGGCAGTAATCGCCAGTGTGTAGGGCTCTTCGCCAGTCGAGGCGGCGGAACACCAGATCTTGAGCGGCCGATGGGACAGGCCGATCAAGTGCTTTTGCAACAATTCGAAATGGTGACTTTCCCGAAAGAATGACGTCAGGTTGGTCGTCAGCGAGTTGACGAAGGTTTCCCATTCGTTCTCGTGCGCGCCCTCTTCGAGATAGGTGAGGTAGCTATCGAAACTATCCAGGTTGAGTGCGCGCAGGCGTCGCGCCAGCCGCGAATACACCATGTCCTGCTTGATCGGGGCAAGCGAAATGCCGGCATGCTTGTAGATGAGCTGACGCACCCGATCGAAATCGGCCACGGTGAAATTGAACTCGCGGTTAGGCAGGAGTTTTTCTGATGCTGCGGCGGGAGCCGCCGTCCTGCCGGCGCCGACTTTTTCTTTTAGCGTCAAAACTCTGCCCATTCTTCGTCGTCATCGTTGAGGTACGGGGGGGCGATCTGCTTTGGCCGGGCCGCCGGACGTGCCGCTGCCGGGCGGCTGTTGCCCAGCTGCTTCGGGGTCGCGTCACGCAGCACCGGTCCCGGCAGGTTCGGGCTGCCCGCGTGGCCTTCGGCCAGTTTGAACATGCCCACCGATTGCACCAGACCCTGCGCCTGTTCTTCCAGACTTTCGGCCGCCGCCGCAGCTTCTTCAACCAGCGCCGCGTTCTGCTGCGTGACTTCGTCCATCTGGCTGACGGCCTGGGTTACCTGTTCGATGCCGCTGCTTTGTTCGCGGCTGGCGTTGGTGATGTCCATGACCAATCGCGCCACTTGCTGGAAGCTGCTGACGACTTCGTCCATGGTGCTGCCGGCTTCATTGACGAGCTGCGCGCCGCTTTCAACCTTGTCCACCGATTCGGCAATCAGTACCTTGATTTCCTTGGCGGCTGTGGCACTCCGTTGCGCCAGGTTGCGGACTTCGCTGGCAACGACCGCAAAGCCCCGGCCCTGCTCGCCGGCCCGCGCGGCTTCGACGGCCGCGTTGAGCGCCAGGATGTTGGTCTGGAAGGCAATGCTGTCGATGACGCCAACGATGTCGGCAATCTTCTTCGAGCTGGCCTGGATGCCGCTCATGGTGCCGACCACCTGTTTGACCATCTGCCCGCCGCGCGTGGCGATCTCGTTCGAGGTGCCGGCCAGTTCGTTCGCCTGCCGCGCACTTTCGGCATTCTGTTTGACCGTCGCGTTGAGTTGCTCCATCGAGCTGGCCGTCTCTTCCAGACTGCTCGCCTGCTCTTCCGTCCGGCTCGACAGGTCCTGGTTCCCCGCCGCAATTTCCTTCGCCGCTACGTTGATCGCTTCCGTCGCTTCCTTGATCCGCCCCACCACTTCCCGCAATCGCTCTACCGTCGTGTTCGTGTCGTCTTTCAACTGCCCAAAAATGCCTGAGTAATCCTTGTCGATCTGTTGCGTGAGATCACCCCGTGCTACACGCCCAAGCACGTCGGAAGTTCCCTGCAAGGCTTCGTGAGTGGTGGCGAGCAGGTCATTGATGCGTTCGGACAACACGGCGAAGAAACCGGTCTTGCCTTCCAGGGAGATACGGCCCTCCAGATTGCCGCGCGACGCGTTTGCAACAATCTCCGACACCTCGCGCTCGACCGCAATTTCATCCGTGCGATCCTGCCATTCACCCACCGAACCCAGGCGCTCACCGGAATCGGTCTGGACCGGGCTGGTGACCACGCGGAAGGTGCGGCCGCCAATTTCCATTTCGGTCTGCGTCGTCGTGGTGATGCCGGCCAGGCGTGTCAGCGCAGCCTGTGGATCGGCATACAGATTGCCGATGCTGCTGCCGACGAAGCTGCCGACGCTGAAAGCGGGGTTCTGCGCCATGAGCACGGGTTCGATGCGACGCAAGGTCTCGTACATCGAGTTGTTGGCATAGATCACCGTGCCCTTGGCATCGGCGATACGCACCGGCATGCCCACGCAGTCCAGCGCAATCTTGATGCGCGTCATCTCTTCTGCCTGACGCTTGGCTTCCGCCATGTCGAAGCCGAGACGCGTCTGCATGGATTCCAGGCCCTGCAACACCTTGCCCGCCTCGTCGTCGCGGGCGATGTCAATCTGGCTGGTGTAGTCACCCTGCGCGATGCGGATGAAGGCTTCACGCGCCGCCGCCATCGGGCGGGTGATGAATCTCGTCAGCACCATGACGAGCCAGGTAGCCAGGGCCAGCGCCACCACAATGGCGACGAGCACGACGTTGCGCAGGAATTCGTACTGGGCCTTCTGCGCCCCGTACTCCTCCTGCGCCTTTTCGGTGTTGTACTTCATCAGTGCGTCGCCACGTTCCTGCACGGCGGCGAAGCTCGGGTTCATCTTCGTCAGCAGCAACGCGTTCGCTTCATCGAACTTCTCGGCCCCGAGCGCCTCGCGCGCCGGTTTGAGACCCTCGGCGACGAACTGGCTGCGGGCTTCGATGAAGGCATTGGCCAGGTCCTTGTGCTTGTCGCTAAGTACCAGCTTCTCGTAATCGCCCCACAGGCGGGTGATCTCGCCGATGTTCTTGTCGATCCCCTCGATGTGCATCTTGATGCTGTGGTTGTGATCCTTGGCATATTTGGAGTCCGGGGCATGCTGCAAGGATAGCAAGACCTGCGCGCGGTTCTCGCGTATCAGCGCCGTTATCTGGCCGAGGTACAGCACCGGCAGCAGGCGCCGCTCGTAGGTGTTCTCCAGCGCCTGGACGTCCGAATACATTGCCGACAGACCAATGCCGGCACCGACGATCAGCATGGCCGCAACGACACCGAGCATCGCCCACATGCGGGCCTTGATGCTCATTTTCGCGAGCAGATTGCCGGCTGCGCCCGTCGACACCACCCGGCCGACGCTGACGGTCTTGCCCTTGGCCGCGCCGGCGCGGAACTTGGTGTAGATTTCATCGGCGCCACGCACCTGCTCGGGCCTGGGCTTGCGCCGCACCGACATGTAGCCAACCACCTGACCGGATTCGTAGATCGGCGCCGCGTGTGCCTCGACCCAGTAGTAGTCGCCATTCTTGCAGCGGTTCTTGACCATGCCGATCCATGGCCGACCCGCCTTGAGCGTGTCCCAAAAATCCTTGAAGGCCTCCACCGGCATGTCCGGATGGCGCACGAGGTTATGCGGCTCGCCGAGCAGCTCCTGCTCGGTAAAGCCGCTGATCTCGAGAAAATCGCGGTTGATGTAAGTGATGCGCCCCTTCAAATCGGTCTTGGAGACGATCAGGGTGCTGTCGGTGAGTTTCACCTCGTTCTGGGTCACTGGCAGGTTGGTGCGCATCTCAAACCCCTCTTAAATTTAAGTCGTTATCAACCGGACGCCGTGCCGTCCTGCCGGCGCCGACTTTTTCTTTTAGCGTCAAAACTCTGCCCATTCTTCGTCGTCATCGTTGAGGTACGGGGGGGCGATCTGCTTTGGCCGGGCCGCCGGACGTGCCGCTGCCGGGCGGCTGTTGCCCAGCTGCTTCGGGGTCGCGTCACGCAGCACCGGTCCCGGCAGGTTCGGGCTGCCCGCGTGGCCTTCGGCCAGTTTGAACATGCCCACCGATTGCACCAGACCCTGCGCCTGTTCTTCCAGACTTTCGGCCGCCGCCGCAGCTTCTTCAACCAGCGCCGCGTTCTGCTGCGTGACTTCGTCCATCTGGCTGACGGCCTGGGTTACCTGTTCGATGCCGCTGCTTTGTTCGCGGCTGGCGTTGGTGATGTCCATGACCAATCGCGCCACTTGCTGGAAGCTGCTGACGACTTCGTCCATGGTGCTGCCGGCTTCATTGACGAGCTGCGCGCCGCTTTCAACCTTGTCCACCGATTCGGCAATCAGTACCTTGATTTCCTTGGCGGCTGTGGCACTCCGTTGCGCCAGGTTGCGGACTTCGCTGGCAACGACCGCAAAGCCCCGGCCCTGCTCGCCGGCCCGCGCGGCTTCGACGGCCGCGTTGAGCGCCAGGATGTTGGTCTGGAAGGCAATGCTGTCGATGACGCCAACGATGTCGGCAATCTTCTTCGAGCTGGCCTGGATGCCGCTCATGGTGCCGACCACCTGTTTGACCATCTGCCCGCCGCGCGTGGCGATCTCGTTCGAGGTGCCGGCCAGTTCGTTCGCCTGCCGCGCACTTTCGGCATTCTGTTTGACCGTCGCGTTGAGTTGCTCCATCGAGCTGGCCGTCTCTTCCAGACTGCTCGCCTGCTCTTCCGTCCGGCTCGACAGGTCCTGGTTCCCCGCCGCAATTTCCTTCGCCGCTACGTTGATCGCTTCCGTCGCTTCCTTGATCCGCCCCACCACTTCCCGCAATCGCTCTACCGTCGTGTTCGTGTCGTCTTTCAACTGCCCAAAAATGCCTGAGTAATCCTTGTCGATCTGTTGCGTGAGATCACCCCGTGCTACACGCCCAAGCACGTCGGAAGTTCCCTGCAAGGCTTCGTGAGTGGTGGCGAGCAGGTCATTGATGCGTTCGGACAACACGGCGAAGAAACCGGTCTTGCCTTCCAGGGAGATACGGCCCTCCAGATTGCCGCGCGACGCGTTTGCAACAATCTCCGACACCTCGCGCTCGACCGCAATTTCATCCGTGCGATCCTGCCATTCACCCACCGAACCCAGGCGCTCACCGGAATCGGTCTGGACCGGGCTGGTGACCACGCGGAAGGTGCGGCCGCCAATTTCCATTTCGGTCTGCGTCGTCGTGGTGATGCCGGCCAGGCGTGTCAGCGCAGCCTGTGGATCGGCATACAGATTGCCGATGCTGCTGCCGACGAAGCTGCCGACGCTGAAAGCGGGGTTCTGCGCCATGAGCACGGGTTCGATGCGACGCAAGGTCTCGTACATCGAGTTGTTGGCATAGATCACCGTGCCCTTGGCATCGGCGATACGCACCGGCATGCCCACGCAGTCCAGCGCAATCTTGATGCGCGTCATCTCTTCTGCCTGACGCTTCGTCTCGGCAACTTCAAAACCGAGCTTGACCTGCATCGCCTTGGCCGAGTCGAGAATCGCCGCCATTTCATCGCGCTGGTTGATGGTGATGGCAAAATCCAGGCGGCCTTCGGCGAACTTGCGGAAATACTCTGCGGCCTGAGCGATCGGGCGGCGCACCGCCTTGACCAGCGACATGCCCAGAAAAATCGCCAGGAGCGCAGCGCCCAGGATGGTGCCCAGCATGACCTTGAAACTTGCGGCATATTCCGCTTCCGCATTTTCGTATTGGTCCTGCGCTCCCTTGAGGTTCTGGGCAATCATCGCACCGACCTGATCGCTCACGGGATCGATTGCCGGGTAGAGCTTGTTGATCGTGAAGGCAGCCAAGGCTTCGGCGTCCTTGCGCTGCAGGATCTGGTCCAGTTCGGCGACGGCGGCATCCGCCACCTTGATAGCCTGGCTGACGCGATCCACGATGGCGCGTTCCTCGGGTGGATGGTCGGCACCCGAATATTTTTCCCAGATGGCCTTGATGCGGCCCGTGGCGTCATGGACGCTCTTGAGTGCATCCTCCTGCGTGATATTGCCATTACGCGCCTTGTGCGCCGTATCGACGATATTGACGGCGTAGAGATCAGCCACGACCTTGAGTTCGGCGATTTCGGCGACGTGCTCTTCGTACAGCGCCTTCATCTGCGCTGCGAGGTCTTTCATGTGCGCGAGGCCCGTCACGCCCAGGCCCGTCAAGGCCAGCAACATCACGAACAAAGTGACCATCACCCGCTGGGCGACGGTGATGTTGCGCAGGGCGAGCTTGAGCTTGCTGTCAGGCAGTGCCTGTCCTTCAACCACGACCAGCCCGCTGTTACCGGCGCGGATCTTTGCGTAGGCGGCTTCGCAGGCTGTCACGGCTTCGCGGGTGGCCTTTTCACGCACCGACATGTAGCCGATGACTTGGCCATTTTCGAAAATCGGCGTGGCATTCGCCAGCACCCAGTAATGGTCGCCATTCTTGCAGCGGTTCTTCACGTAACCTGACCAAGGACGACCTTGCTTGAGGTTGCTCCAGAAGTCGGCAAAGGCCTCCGCCGGCATGTCGGGATGGCGCACGATATTGTGCGGCTCGCCGATCACTTCCTTTTCGCTAAAGCCGGAAATATCGAGGAAAGTCTGGTTGACATAGGTAATGCGTCCCTTGAGATCTGTCTTCGAGACGATCGTCTCGTGATCCTGAAGCAGAATCTCTTTACCGGTAACGGGAAGGTTGGTACGCATAGTCGATTCCTTGCAGATTATTGATTGACGCGGTCGATTCGCCCGCTGCGTTCAGGATTACGCCACCTCATCGACCAGCGCCATCTCGCCCGACAACATCAATTTTTCGATATCGACGACGATCAACATGCGGTCGCCCAGCGTGCCGAGGCCGTTGATGTAGCGGGTGTCGACGGTGGCGGCGAACTCGGGGGCCGGGCGCACCTGGTCGGCACGCAGGCTGGTGACATCCGACACGCCATCGACGACGATGCCGACCACGCGATTGCCCAGCGAGAGAATGATTACCACGGTAAAGGGTGTGTATTCGGCCTTGCCAACGCCGAACTTGATGCGCATGTCGACGATCGGCACGATGATGCCGCGCAGGTTGATCACGCCCTTGATGAAGGCCGGGGCGTTGGCGATGGTGGTGGGTTGCTCGTAGCCGCGAATTTCCTGCACCTTGAGGATATCGATCGCGTACTCCTCGGGGCCGAGCGTGAAGGTGAGATATTCCTGCGCGAAGCCGCCTTCGTCAGCGGCATTCATCTGGGGGTTCTTCTGCTGGGCAAATTCCTGGATCATGGAGATTTCTCCTTAAGCGTGTTCAAGCTGCGGCGGGCAATGCATGGCGCGCCATACTGACCAGTGCCGAAACATCGAGAATCATGGCGACCCGGCCATCGCCCATGATGGTGGCACCCGACACACCGGCCACTTTGCGGTAATTGGATTCGAGGCTCTTGATGACGACCTGATGTTGGCCGACCATGGCATCGACAAACAACGCGGCCTTGATGCCATCGGTTTCGAGGATGATCATAATGCCATCTGCAAAATCGGTAATGGCTTCCGGCACGCGGAAGACCTCGTACAAGGTCACCACCGGCAGATATTCGCCACGCACCTGGATGAGGCGTTCGACGCCCGAGACGCTCTTCATCATGCCGGGTTCGGCCTGCAAGCTCTCGATGACGTAGCCGAGCGGGATGATGTAGATCTCTTTGCCCACGGCCACCGACATGCCGTCGAGAATCGCCAGCGTGAGCGGCAGGCGCACCGTCATGCGCGTGCCGACGCCCAGCATCGAGCTGATCTCGACGCGGCCGCCCATGGCGGTGATATTGCGCTTGACGACGTCCATGCCGACACCGCGCCCGGACACTTCGGTGATCTGGTCTGCCGTGGAGAAACCCGCCTCGAAGATGAGCTGAAAAACCTCCTGGTCAGTCATCTGGTCATGGACGTTGAGGCCCTTTTCCTTGGCCTTGGCAAGAATCTTGTTGCGCGGCAGGCCGGCACCATCGTCGCCGACTTCGATGACGATATTGCCGCTCTGGTGGTAGGCCGCCAGCGTAATCGTGCCGACCGGCGGCTTACCCTTTGCGGCGCGGAGCTCCGGCGACTCGATGCCGTGGTCGAGACTGTTGCGGATCAGGTGGGTAAGCGGATCGGAAATACGCTCGATCAAGCCTTTGTCAAGTTCCGTGTTCTCGCCGGAGAGCTTGAGCTCGACCTGCTTGCCGAGCTTTTGCGAAACATCGCGCACGACGCGCGGGAAGCGCGAAAACACCACCGAGATCGGCATCATGCGGATCGACATCACCGATTCCTGCAAGTCGCGGGTGTTGCGTTCGAGCTGGATCAGACCGTTGTGCAGGCGTTCGAATTCAACCGGATCGATCTGGGCGGCAGACTGCGCCAGCATGGCCTGGGTGATAACGAGTTCGCCGACCAGGTTGATGAGCTGATCGACCTTGTCGACACCGACGCGGATGGAAGTATCGGCACCCGGCGTGACGGCAGCGCTGGCCGCACGCTTAGATTCTTTCTCGGCGGCCGGCTTTTCAACAGGTTTATCAGGCAGGACAGCAGCCACTGGCGGTGCGGCAACTGCCGGCAGCGTCTTGACCAGGAAGCCGTAAGACCCATCAGGTGAATCGCTGATAGCTGCGGGCTCGACCGGTACATCTGCATTGGGCAAAGGCTCGAAAAATCCATACGACTCATCGGCTGGCGCAGCAGACGTTGGCGAAACTTCCGGTTGTACCGCGAGGTTGGGCAAGGGTTCAAAAAAACCGAATGAGTCATCTTCCAGCGGGGCGGCTGTGGTCGGTTCATCACCGAAGAAACCGTAGGAGCCATCGGCCGCATCGCCCAGCGCGGCCTCGACTGGAGCACCGAGGGGCACGATGCGGATGCTGTCGTTACGGGCGACAAACTCGAGGATGCCGCGCAGGGTTTCAGCATCGGGGGCGCCCAGCACTTCGAGATGCCAGGGATGTTCGGCGGTCGCGGCACGGCCGGCGATGCGCACCTCGCCATACCCGGTCAGTTCGCTCACCACGTTGTCGAGTGATTTTTCGATGGAATCTGCATCGCCTTCGAGTACGAAAAACAGATCAAGACCATTGGCGGCGAAATTGGCGGCGGGGGCAGGCTCTGCAAAAGTCGGCACTGGCGGTACGGCGCTTGCCTTGGCAGCAGGTGCGGCGTCTTCGGTCAGGCGGCGCAAACGTTGGCAGATGGCCTCGGCAGATTCCTTGTCGCCCTCGCCATCACCTTGGTGGGCGGCGAGCAGACCTTTCAGGACATCGCCGGCATCGAGGAAGGCATCGATCATGTCCTCGCGCAGCCTGATTTCGCCCTTGCGGATGCGGTCGAGGAGATTTTCCAAAATATGCGTGACATCGGCAAGATCGGTAAAACCGAAGGTGCCGCTCGATCCCTTGATCGAGTGTGCCGCACGAAAGATGGCATTGAGCTGCTCGGCATCGGGCGCACCGATATCCAGGGTGAGCAGCAGGTTTTCCATACTGGCCAGATGCTCACCGGTCTCTTCGAAAAAGACCTGGTAAAACTGGCTCATGTCGATGGACATGTCGCCTCCGCGTAACAATCAGGAGAAACGGCGAACCGGCACTTAGCCGATCACTTTTTTGACGACCTCGACAAGTTTTTGCGGATCGAAGGGCTTGACCAGCCAGCCGGTAGCACCCGCCGCGCGCCCCTGCTGCTTCATCGCATCGGAGGATTCGGTGGTCAGCATGAGAATCGGCACGGCCTTGTACTGCGGCAGCGCGCGCAGGCTCTTGATCAGCGTCAGGCCGTCCATGCGCGGCATGTTCTGGTCAGTAAGGATCAGATTGAAGGTCTTGCCCTTCGCCTTTTCGAGACCATCCATGCCGTCGACCGCCTCGGTCACCTCGTAGCCTGAGCTTTTGAGGGTGAAACCCACCATCTGGCGGATGGAGGCGGAGTCGTCGATCGCAAGAATGGATTTGGCCATGGCTTAGTTCCTGTAGGGTGTCCTGTGTTCAGAAGAGTTCGATGTCGCCTTGGGTCATGACCTTCTGGTCGACGGGATTGTTGATGGTTTGCGCCTCGATGCCCTTGAGGGCGGCGGTAATCTTGCCCTGCTCCTCACGCAGGGAGGCGATGGCACCGCGGGTATCGTCACTGGCCACTTCGCGATCGAGGGTGGCGCCCAGGGTATTCAACTGGCGCATCACGGCATCGAGCGCATCGACACGGCGGGCGATATGCCCCAGCAGTTGCGACACCATGTCCTGGAACTGCAGGGCGGTAATGGCCTTGCCAACCAGCGTCTCGACGGCGGCAGCACTGCCGCCGAGCGCGCTGATGGCCTTGAGGCGGGAAGTATTCTGCTGCTCCATGGTACGAATGATGTTCTCGACCTGCTGCTTCGACTCAAGGGCGAAGGTCAAGTCCTGACTGGCCATGCCCTGGATGGCCGACTCGGTCTGCTTGACCGAAACCTGCATGCCCTGCATGAGGATATTGATCTGCTGAGAAAACTGTGTGGTACGCGCGGAGAGGTCGCGCACTTCGTCGGCGACCACGGCAAAACCCCGGCCCGCCTCGCCGGCGCGCGCGGCTTCGATCGCGGCATTCAGGGCCAGCAGGTTGGTCTGCTTGGCAATCGCGCCGATTTCCGAAAGGATGCCCTGCACGTCATGGGCATGCTTGGCGATCTTGTCGGTAAGTTCCACCAGTTCCATGCCGAGCTTGCTGTTGCCGACCACGCTATCGACCACTTGCTGCATGACATTGGAGGTATCGCGCACGAACTCGTCGAACTTGATCTCGACCACGCCCTCGCTGCTGCCGGCGGTAACGGAAAGGGTGAGGGTGCGCTGCTCTTCGGTGCGGGCATGCATGCCCTGGAAGCTTTTCGTGAGGTCATCGATGGCCCCGCCCAACAGGCTTTGCACGCGCATGATTTCCCCGCGTGCCGCATCGAATTGTGCGGAAAACTGGCCGGCCGCTTCGCGCAACAGATCGCGGAATTCCTCCATCAGCGCCCGCTCTTCCGCGCTGTTGGCGCCAGCCGCATTCGCTGTCTGGCGACCTGTCAGCAGCGCAATGCCGCGCCAACCGATCGCCAGCGCCAAGAAGGCAATGGCCGGAGCGAAACCCGCCGCCGGTACGACCAGATAGAACACCGCCGCCACGACAAGGGTAAGCGCCAGCCCGTAAACGAAAGTTTTATCGAATAATTGCATCAGTCAGGACGAGTTAATTGCATGTTTGAATTCGTTTTTTCACCGACAATCCGGTTGTTTTTGTTATCCCGCACAACCCGGGCGATTCTAATACCAAAGCCTGGGTACCGGCAGGCTCATCGCGCAGCAGCGGGGGCAACCGGAGGCTGCCCTGCCGGCACGATGCCCTGCGCACCCAGTTGCTGTGCATCTGTCACCTCGGGGACAGAGTTTTCCTTGCCATCGCTGAGAATCGCCTCTTCGGTGCGCTTGTTCATGACGACGATGCTGATGCGGCGGTTGATCGCGCTTTGCGGCTGCTCCTTGTCGTAGAGCACCGTCGAGGCGAAGCCGATGACGCGCATCACCTTGGCGTCTTCCAGACCGCCCATGACCATCTCACGGCGGGAAGCGTTGGCGCGATTGGTCGATAGCTCCCAGTTGCCGAAACCGCGATCGCCACCTGCAAAAGGCGTCGCGTCGGTATGTCCTGACAAGGTGAGGTGATTTTCGACCTTGTTGAGCAGCGGCCCGATCTCGCGCAGGATTAGCTTGGTGTAGGGTTTGAGGTCCGAACTGGCCGAATCGAACATCGGCCGGTTCTTTTCATCCACGATCTGGATGCGCAAGCCTTCGCTGGTGATATCCAGCAGCAACTGGTTCTTGAACTGCTTGAGCGCCGGGCTGGCATCGATCATGGCTTCGATTTCGCTTTTCAGCCCCATCAGGCGTTCTTTTTCCTTCTTTTCGAAATCGGCCTTGAGCGCCTGCAGGTTGATGGTCTTCTTCGCCACCTCGATGTCGCCCTTCTTGACCTGGCCGTGGGCACGCGTCAGATCTTCGCCGCCCCCCTGGATCACCGATGACGAATCGCCGGAACCCGAGCCGCCCTGCATCGCCACCAGCAGCGGCGTCTGGAAAAAGTCCGCAATGCCCTTCAGGTCGCCCTTGGAAGTCGAACCCAGCAGCCACATCAACAGGAAGAAAGCCATCATCGCTGTCACGAAGTCGGCGTAGGCGATCTTCCAGGCACCGCCGTGCGCGCCGCCGCCCCCCTTCTTGATCTTCTTGACTACGATTGGCTGTTGGGAATCGTCAGACATGGTCGCTCATGAAAGCTCAGTCAAATGGTTAAAAAGTCGGCGCTGGCGGGATGCAATGCCCCGCATGGGGTACGGCAAAGTTATTTACCTTTGCGTGCCTTAAGGTCTTCCTCGAGTTCGCTGAAAGTCGGACGGTCGCCGGAATAAAGCACCTTGCGGCCGAATTCGACAGCGACCTGCGGGGCGTAACCATTCATGCTGGACAGCAGCACCACCTTGATGCACTGGTAGATCTTGCTGCCCTCGTCGACCTTCTGGTTCAGCTGGTTGGCGATCGGCTCGACAAAGCCGTAGGAAGCCAGGATGCCGAGGAAGGTGCCGACCAGCGCGCCGCCGATCATCTTGCCCAGCACGGCGGGCGGCGCACCCACCGAACCCATCACGTTCACCACGCCCATCACCGCCACCACGATACCCATCGCGGGGATCGCGCCGGCCATCGCCTGGACCATGTGCGCAGGGAAGTGAGCTTCGGCGTGATGGGTTTCGATTTCGATATCCATCAGGTTCTCGATCTCGAAAGCATTCAGATTCCCCCCCACCATCATGCGCAGGTAATCGCAGATGAACTCCATGACATGGTGATCATGGGAAACCGAGGGGTACTTCGAGAAGATCGGGCTGTCATCGGGATTTTCGACATCGCTTTCGATCGACATCAGGCCTTCCTTGCGCACCTTCGCGAGAATCTCGAACAACATGGCCAGCAGGTCCATGTAGAGCGCCTTGTTGTAGGGCGAGCCCTTCAACACGGAAGGTATCGCGCCGAGCACGGCCTTCAACGAACGCGGTCCGTTGGACGCGACCAGGTAACCGATGGTAAGACCGATGATGGCAAGGTATTCCAGCGGTACCCAGAGGGCACCCAGACTACCGTGTACCGCATAGGTGCCGACCGAAGCCAGCAGGACGATGACGTAGCCGACAATCAATAACATGAACGACCTCGATTATTTATAGCCGTGCAGGCTGGGCACAGGCAAGCCGCCGCAATGATAGCGGCAATTGCCACCTAACGGCATAGCAAATCAATGTCCAAACGGCAAAAAGGCACGCCTTCCCTTTTGAGGAAGGCGTGCCCGGCAAGGTGCAAGAGAAAGTAGTGCCTGGCGTCAGGCAGCGACTGCTGCAGCCGCAGCCGCTGAGCGGCGCGTTTTGCCGGCGCGGGCGGGCATGTGACACAGGCCGCAGACGTAATCACGCTTCGGGTCGTGGGCATGGGCAACAAAATCGCCACCACAAGTCTTGCAGCGTGTCATCTGCAGCATGCCGGCATCGAAGAAACGCACCATGGTCCAGGCGCGTGTCAGCGACAGCACATCGTCCATGCCGGCGCGCTTGATCTGCTCGGTATAGAGGCGATACCCTTTGATGATGCGCTCAAGAGGGCCGAGGCTGGTGTGGCGTTCGAGGAAATTGTAATAAGCCATGAATAGCGAGGCATGCACATTCGGCTGCCAGGTCATGAACCAGTCGGTCGAGAAAGGCAGCATGCCCTTGGGAGGCGAAACGCCGCGCACTTCCTTGTAGAGCTTGAGCAGGCGCTCGCGCGAAAGATTGGTTTCGGCCTCGAGCAACTGCAGGCGGGCACCAAGTTTGATGAGTTCAACGGCGAGACCAATATCTCTCGCTTCCGAGATCACGGATTTATTACGCATGGGTTGCCTCCTGGATTCTGCTGGGATCGATGAAGTTTCAGGCCACGGACTCGACCGGCCTGCCGGCGGCGAGGATGGCGGCATGGATATGGCCGACGCCGCGATCACGCTCATGGTTGGCCAACAGATCGATTAACAGCGAATCATCAAAACGGAAGCTGCACAGCAACATGTCGGAACTGGCCATTTTCAGCACCTGGCCGGGGGTGAGGGTTTCCAGGATGTCGGCAATCTCCTCGCTGATGCCAAGACGGAACACAGCCGCTTCCCGATCGGAACGGACCATGTTTTGCGCCAGCATCAGGTAGGCAAGATTGACTTCCTTTATGTCATTGTAGGTGTCAGTCGATTTCATCTTTGCACTCCTTGCATTGCCGCCAACCCGGGGCCCGGAGATCTTCCGCGTCTACCCGTTTGGCAGTGATGGCATTTTCAAGGAATCTCTGCAAGAAGAAAATCAATGGAAAGACCATCCTTT
>JAABQX010000027.1 GCA_011391215.1 Rhodocyclaceae bacterium | reverse complement strand
CCAGACCGTGCGCCTTTCGGAAATCCTCGGCGCGAAGGTCTATCACGACATGCATTCACACCTGACCATGGCGCTGGGCAAGGATATCTCCGGTCAGCCGCTGGTCGCCGACCTGGCCAAGATGCCGCACCTGCTCGTGGCGGGCACCACCGGTTCGGGCAAGTCGGTGGGCATCAACGCGATGATCCTGTCGCTGCTCTACAAGTCGGAGCCGAAGGATGTGCGCCTGATCCTCGTCGATCCGAAGATGCTCGAACTTTCCGTCTACGAAGGCATTCCACACCTGCTGGCGCCCGTCGTCACCGACATGACCAAGGCGGCCAACGCGCTGCATTGGTGCGTCGGCGAAATGGAGCGTCGCTACAAGCTGATGAGCACGCTCGGCGTGCGCAACCTCGCCGGCTTCAATGCGAAAGTGCGCGAGGCCGAAAAGGCCGGCACACCGCTGCCAGATCCGCTGGCCTTGCAGGGTGATCCAGAGTCCGGTGTGCCTCACTTGAAGACGCTGCCCTTCATCGTCGTAGTGATCGACGAATTGGCCGATCTGATGATGGTGGTCGGCAAGAAAGTCGAAGAATTGATCGCCCGGCTGGCCCAGAAAGCGCGCGCCTCAGGCATCCACCTGATCCTTGCCACCCAGCGGCCGAGTGTCGATGTCATTACCGGTCTCATCAAGGCCAACATCCCGACGCGCATCTCGTTCCAGGTCTCCAGCAAGATCGATTCGCGCACCATCCTCGACCAGATGGGCGCCGAAGCGCTGCTGGGTCAGGGTGACATGCTCTACCTGAGTCCCGGTACCGGTTTGCCAATACGCGTGCATGGCGCCTATGTCGCTGACGACGAGGTGCACCGTGTTGTCGAGCACTTGCGCAAGGTGGGGCGTCCAGAGTTCATCACCGATGTACTGGCGTCGCCGGCGAGCGAGAGTGCCGAGGCCGGTGGCGCGGACGGTGGCGACATCGAGGCCGACCCCATGTACGATCAGGCTGTCGAAGTGGTACTAAAAAACCGCCGGCCGTCGATCTCCCTGGTGCAGCGCCACTTGAGAATTGGCTACAACCGCGCCGCGCGCATGATCGAGGCGATGGAGAAGGCGGGGCTGGTCTCGGCGATGAATGGCGCCGGCGGGCGCGAAGTGCTGGTGCCGGAGCAGGTTGAATAGATTTCTTACACTCTGTTACCGCCGGCCGGCACTGCGCATCGGCGATAATGCACCCATGCGTACTTTCATCCTGCTTTGCGGCATGCTTTTCTCCGGCCTCGTTGCCGCCACCGGTATCGACCAACTAAAAGCCTTCTGGGCCAACACGCATGCTGCCCAGGGCAGCTTCGCCCAGAGCGTGGTCGGCAAATCCGGCCGCAAGCCGCAAAACTCGACAGGCCACTTTGCCCTTGCCCGGCCCGGCAAGCTGCGCTGGGCCTACGAGAAGCCTTACAAATTGCTGCTGGTCACCGATGGAGAAAAGCTCTGGAGTTATGACACCGACCTCAATCAGGTCTCCGTCAGTAAAACCGACAAGACGCTGGGCGCCAGCCCGGCAGCACTGCTGACGGGCGAGACGCTCGATCAGCATTTCACATTGAGCGAGGCCGGCGCCGCCGATGGACTGGAAATTGTCGATGCCCTGCCGAAGGCGGCGGACAGTACCTTTGCGCGAGTGCGCATCGGTCTTTCCGGCAACCTGCCGCGCCTGATGGAAGTACAGGACAACTTCGGTCAGACCACCACACTCTTGTTTACCGAGTTCCAGCCGAATCCGGTGCTGGCAAAGGATACTTTCCGCTTCGTGCCGCCCAAGGGGGCAGATGTGGTGGGCGAGTAAGCGGCTTGCTTCAGCGGTTGCCGGCAGCGAGCTTGAGGGATAAGCCGATAGGATCAGGCCGGCCAGTTGCGTTGTGATCTGGCGTGCAGCGCGAGCGTAGCAACTGGACCAAGGCACTTGGAAGATAATGCGCTGCTTACGCCGAAACCGTAATACCCATCGATGACCGACCTGTTTGCTTCAGCCCCCCACGCGCCGCTTGCCGAACAACTGCGCCCCACCACGCTCGACGAGGTGATCGGGCAGAAGCATCTGCTCGGCCCGGGCAAACCCTTGCGGCTGGCGTTCGAGTCGCGCACACCGCATTCGATGATTCTCTGGGGGCCGCCGGGGGTGGGCAAGACGACGCTGGCGCGACTGATGGCGCATGCCTTCGAGGCGGAGTTCATCGCACTTTCGGCAGTATTTTCGGGCGTCAAGGATATTCGCGCCGCCGTGGAGCAGGCAGAGCTGACGCTGGCGCAGAGCGGGCGACGCACGCTGCTGTTCGTCGATGAGGTGCATCGATTCAACAAGGCGCAGCAGGATGCATTTTTGCCCTTCGTCGAACGCGGCTTGCTGACCTTCGTCGGGGCGACGACCGAGAATCCGTCGTTCGAGGTGAATTCGGCACTGCTTTCGCGTGCGGCGGTATATGTACTGAAATCGCTGACGACGGAGGATTTGCAGGAGCTATTCGAGCGCGCCCGGGCGCGCGCCTTGCCCGACCTCGAGTTTGATGACGAAGCCCGCACGCGCATTGTCGGCCATGCCGACGGCGATGCGCGCCGCTTGCTGAACGTGCTGGAAACCCTGCGTACCGCAGCCAATGCCGCTGGTTGCCGTCTCGTCAGCGCCGACTTTCTGGAACAGGCGTTGGCCTCCGACCTGCGACGTTTTGACAAGGGCGGCGATGCGTTTTATGACCAGATTTCCGCCCTGCACAAGTCGGTGCGCGGCTCGAGTCCGGATGCGTCCCTGTATTGGTTAACGCGCATGCTCGACGGCGGCGCCGATCCGCTCTATCTCGGGCGACGCATCATTCGCATGGCCAGCGAAGATATCGGCCTGGCCGACCCGCGCGCGCTGCGCATTGCCCTCGACGCGGTGGAAACCTATGAGCGGCTCGGTTCTCCCGAGGGCGAACTGGCGCTGGCGAATGCGGTGATCTATATGGCAGTGGCGCCGAAATCGAACGCCGGCTATGTGGCTTATGGAGCGGCGCGCAAGTTTGTGGCGAAAGATGGCAGCCGGCCGGTGCCGGAACATCTGCGCAACGCACCGACGAAGCTGATGAAGGAGCTGGGTTTCGGCCGGGAATATCGTTATGCCCATGACGAACCGGAAGCGTATGCGGCAGGCGAAAACTATTTTCCGGACGCTATGCCGGGCGTGGCCTGGTATCGCCCGACGCCACGCGGGTTGGAGCAGAAAATCAGTGAAAAACTGGAACGCTTGCGCACGCTGGACCAGCAGGCCGGCAAGAAACGCTGATCATCCCGACGCTACGGGCCGTCAGGCGGCACCCTGTAGAATTCGTCCCCCGCATGCAGCCCGAGCAGCCAATTAATTGAGCGCGACTGAACCTTGTTACCACTGCGGCCTGCCGGTGCCGGCGGGTCTCGACATCGAGGTCGAGATCGGAGGAGAGCCGCGCCGCATGTGTTGTGGCGGTTGCCAGGCCGTGGCGCAGGCTATTGTCGCCAACAACCTGACCGATTACTACCGGCATCGCGATGCCATGCCCGAAAGCCCGCGCGAAGCGATCCCGCAAGCCTTGCAGGAGCTTGGGTTGTTCGATCATCCCGAGGTACAAAAGAACTTTGTGCGGGAAATTCGTACAAGTGAGGGCGAGCACGAGCGCGAGGCGGCGCTGATTCTTGAAGGCATTACCTGCGCAGCCTGCGTCTGGTTGAACGAAGCGCATATCGCGCGGCAGCCCGGTGTGACGGCGGTGGATATCAATTACGCCACGCGCCGTGCACGCGTGCGCTGGGATGACAATCTCACCAAACTCTCGGCGATTCTCGAGGCGATCCAGGCGATCGGCTACCGTGCGCACCCTTACGACATTACGCGTTCCGAGCAGTTGGCGCAGAAGGAGCGCCGTACCGCACAGTGGCGTCTCTTCGTCGCCGGTTTCGGCATGATGCAGGTGATGATGTATGCGCTGCCGGCGTACATGGCGGATGTGGGGGAGGGGGGCGACATGTCGCTCGATATCTCCCAGTTGTTGCGCTGGGCGAGCCTGATCCTCACAATACCGGTCATATTTTATTCGGCAGCGCCATTTTTCAGGAACGCCTGGCGTGACATCAAATTCCGCCGCGTCGGCATGGATGTGCCGGTGGCCCTGGGCGTCGGTAGTGCGTTCGCCGCCAGCGTCTGGGCGACGCTTACGGCAGCGGGCGAGGTGTATTTCGACTCGGTGACGATGTTCGTGTTTTTCCTGCTGACCGGCCGCTATCTGGAGATGATGGCGCGGCAGAAGGCGGCGCGCGGGGTCGAGGCGCTGGCGCGGGCGCTGCCGGCGTTTGCAGAGCGGCTGCCGCAGTGGCCTGCGGAAGAGGGTGAGCGCGTGGCGGTAGTCGATCTGTGTGTCGGCGATTGCGTGCGGGTGCGGCCGGGTTCAGTGATTCCGGGTGACGGCGAAGTCCTCGATGGCGCCAGCAGTACGGATGAATCGCTGCTGACAGGTGAAAGCCGACCGGTGGCAAAGCAGACGGGCGATGCGGTGACGGGCGGCAGCGTGAATGTGGCCAGCCCACTGGTCGTGCGCCTCACCCAGGTTGGCGAGGCCACCCGGCTGGCGTCGATCCGCCGCCTTATGGAGCAGGCGGCGGCGGAAAAGCCGGCGCTGGTGCAGCAGGCCGACCGCATTGCAGCGCATTTTGTCTGGGTATTGTTGGTGCTGGCGCTGGTTACGGGAGCGTATTGGCTGAATGTCGATGCGGATCGGGCGTTGTGGGTTTTTGTCGCGGTCCTGGTGGTCAGCTGCCCCTGTGCTTTGTCGCTGGCGACCCCGGCGGCGTTGACGGTGGCGACCGGTGCGCTGGCTCGCGAGGGCGTGCTGGTCACGCGCGGGCACGCCATAGAAACCTTGGCACGCGCCACTCACTGGATTTTCGACAAGACCGGTACGCTCACCGTCGGCCGGCCGGGTGTGGTGGCTTTACGTTGCGCCGAGGGAGCTGACGAGACGGAGGCGTTCGCCTTGGTGCGCGCCCTCGAGCAGGCATCGGAGCATCCGCTGGGCCGGGCGCTGCTCGAAAAAGTCGGCGCTGGCGAGACGGCGCAATTAACCCTGCTGAGGGCGCAAACGGGTCTAGGCATCGAGGCGCGGTTGCAGAGTGGTGACCAGATCCGTATCGGTGTGCCGGCCTTTGTCGCTGCACTGCATGGCCAGCCCATGACGGCGGAAATGGCTGACTGGCTGGCGGCCGGCGATAGCGTGGTGGCGCTGGGCGACAGCACCGGTTGGCGCGCGTGGTTCCGTATCGCCGATGCCCTGCGTCCCGGGGTGGCGGTTGCGCTGGGCCGCTTCAGTGCTCATGGGGTGAAGCTGACCATCCTCTCCGGTGACGCGCCACAGACCGTGGCAGCGGTGGCCGCAGAACTGGGTATCGCTGACTTTCATGGCGGCATGGCACCCGAAGACAAGCATGCCTATGTGCGCGCGGCTCAAGCCGGCGGTGCCAACGTGGCAATGGTTGGCGACGGGGTGAATGATGCGCCCGTCCTCGCGCAGGCGCATGTGTCCGTCGCTATGGGCGCGGGTACCGACCTGGCGCGTAGCCAGGCGGACGTTGTGTTGTTATCGAATGATCCGGCCCATCTGGTGGCCGGTATTGCTATCGCCAAACGCACTCTGGCGATCATGCGCCAGAATCTCGCTTGGGCCTTCCTCTACAATATTATTGCTATCCCGCTCGCCATGGCCGGCTGGGTGACGCCGTGGATGGCCGGTATCGGCATGTCGGCCAGCTCCCTGCTGGTGGTGTTGAATGCCCTGCGCCTGCAAAAGCCAATTCGTTCTGGTACATGAAAGAAGATGGAAAGCCTCTATTTGCTGATTCCCGTGTCGGTGGTACTGGTCTTCGTGATCGGCCTGATCTTCTGGTGGTCACTGAAAAGTGGCCAGATGGAGGATCTGGAAGGGCCGGCCTACCGGATATTGATGGACGATGATTCCACCGCTGATTCTGTAAAACAGAATTCTGAGGGCAGGAAATAAGGAAAACTTGATAAGCGAGGAACTTTTGACCCAGATCAATGCTGCAGGTAGGGGCAAATTGCATACTGCACATAGCTTGAGCGGGTTGGCTAACGTAATTGTCAATTCGCTCAATCGGTTAGTCTCTCTGTTGGGGTTGGGGGTGCGCTTCGTGCGCACCCTTTTTTTTGGAAAATCCCACAAAAAATAAAAGGCTATATAACCCTATTAAATTAACTGTAATGCACCAAAGTTGATTTGGGTCAAAATGCCGAACTTGCTATGAAGTAAGCTCCGCCTTCGGCTTCCACTGGATTTCTGTGGAGTGTGGGTGCAGGTTTTTTGTTTTTTTAATGAGAGAGGTGAAAACCATCATGCAATCGCAAGCGACTTACAATTACAAAGTCGTGCGTCAGTTCGTTGTGATGACCGTAATCTGGGGCATCGTCGGCATGCTGGTTGGCGTCATCATCGCCAGCCAACTGGTATGGCCTGAACTGAACGTCATCGAGTATCTGTCGTATGGAAGACTGCGGCCGCTACATACCAACGCGGTTATTTTTGCGTTCGGGGGTAGTGCTTTGTTTGCCACCTCTTTCTATGTGGTGCAGCGCACTTGCCACACCACTTTGTTCGCTCCGGGTTTGGCGACTTTCATATTCTGGGGTTGGCAGTTGGTCATCCTGCTGGCGGCGCTTTCTTTGCCTTTGGGTTTCACCAGTGGCAAGGAGTATGCAGAACTCGAGTGGCCGATCGACCTGCTGATCACGGTGATCTGGGTAGCTTACGCGGTGGTCTTCTTCGGCACCATCGGTACCCGCAAGACGCCGCACATCTACGTGGCTAACTGGTTCTTCGGCGCCTTCATCATCGCCGTGGCCCTGTTGCACATCTTCAATAGCGCGGAAATCCCGGTCTTTGAGGCCGGCATCCTGACGCCCAAGTCCTATTCTGCCTATGCCGGCGTGCAGGACGCGATGGTGCAGTGGTGGTATGGCCACAACGCCGTGGGCTTCTTCCTGACCGCTGCCTTCTTGGGCATGATGTACTACTTCGTGCCGAAGCAGGCGGGTCGTCCGGTGTATTCCTACCGTCTGTCGGTGGTGCATTTCTGGGCGCTGATCTTCACCTACATGTGGGCCGGCCCGCACCATCTACACTACACGGCGCTGCCTGACTGGACGCAATCCGTCGGCATGATCTTCTCGCTGATTCTGCTGGCGCCAAGCTGGGGCGGCATGATCAATGGCATCATGACCCTGTCGGGTGCCTGGCATAAGTTGCGCGATGACCCGATCCTCAAGTTCCTTATCACCTCGCTGTCCTTCTACGGTATGTCCACGTTCGAAGGTCCGATGATGGCGATCAAGACGGTGAATGCGCTCTCGCATTACACCGACTGGACGGTCGGCCACGTGCACTCAGGTGCGCTCGGCTGGGTGGGTATGGTCTCGATCGGTTCGATTTACTACCTGATCCCGAAGCTCTTCGGCAAATCCGAGATGCATTCGGTCAAGCTGATCAACGTCCATTTCTGGCTGGCGACTCTCGGTACCGTGCTCTACATTGCCGCACTGTGGATCTCCGGCGTCATGCAAGGCCTGATGTGGCGTGCCACCAACGTTGATGGCACACTGACTTACTCCTTTGTCGAGTCGGTCAAGGCGTCCTATCCGTTCTGGACCATTCGTGTGATTGGCGGCGTGCTGTACCTGAGCGGCATGATCCTCATGGCCTACAACATGTTCAAGACTATCGCCAGCGGTAAAGCGGTCGATGACGCCAAAGTCCTCGCACCCGCCCACGCCCACTGACTGCAAGGGAGCTAAACATCATGTTGTCTCAGGAGAAAATTGAAACCAGCAACACGCTGATGATCATCCTCACGACCTTGGCCGTGAGCGTCGGTGGTTTGCTGGAAATCGTTCCGCTGTTTTTTCAGAAATCTACAACCACGCCTCTGAACGAGTTGGTCAAGCCGTACGATGCACTGCGCTTGTCCGGCCGTGACATTTACATCCGCGAAGGTTGCTACAACTGCCATTCGCAGATGATTCGTCCCTTCCGAGCCGAGACCGAGCGTTATGGTCACTACTCGGTGGCGGGTGAGTTTGTCTATGATCACCCGTTCCAGTGGGGTTCCAAGCGTACCGGTCCGGACCTGGCGCGTGTCGGCGGTCGCTATTCCGATCAATGGCACACCATCCACCTGACGAATCCGCGCGATGTCGTTCCCGAGTCGAACATGCCGGCCTATTCATGGCTGAATCGTCCGCTCAAGGATGGCGTTATCGGCGCGAAGATGGCCGCACTGCGCAAGGTAGGCGTACCTTACACCGATCAGGAAATTGCCGATGCGCCCAAGGCGCTGGAAGGCAAGACTGAAATGGAGGCGGTGGTCGCATATCTGCAGGGTCTCGGTTTGGCCCTCAAGCAGAGCCGTTAAGCCAAGATGGATATCAACGACCTGCGTTCGATCTTCACGGTGCTGGTAGTCATCATGTTTGCCGGCATCGTGGTTTGGGCATACTCCTCAAAGCGCAAGGATTCATTCGATGAAGCGGCCAAACTGGCCCTTGACGATGATGATGTGGCGGTTCGGGGTGGAAACGCAGGCCAACAGCACAACTGAAAGGAATTCGTTATGGATTTCAACAATACAGGCGACCTCGTTGGTTTCTGGAACCTCTTCGTCGTCGTGATCGTTGCCGTCAGTGTCATTGCCTGCGGTGTTTTTTTATGGACTCAGGACTTCGCGAAGCACAAGCCCGGTGAAGTGACCGGTCATGTGTGGGATGAGACGCTGGAGGAATACAGCAACCCGTTGCCGAACTGGTGGCGCTGGATGTTTTACATCACGGTTGTCTTTTCGATCGTGTATCTGGCGCTGTATCCGGGCCTGGGTAACTTCGGCGGCCAATTCGGCTGGACCATGCGTGGTCAGTATGATGCGGAAATGAAGGCGGCCGAGGCTCAGTACGGTCCCAAGTTCAACCAGTTCCTGAAGCAGGACATCATGGCCGTGGCGGCCAATCCTGAAGCCAAGGAAATGGGCGCGCGCCTGTTCCAGACCTACTGTGCGCAGTGCCACGGTGGTGATGCTGGCGGTCAGACCAGTTTCCCCAACCTGAAGGATGGGGATTGGCTATGGGGCGGTACGCCTGAGAAGATCAAGGAAACCCTGATCGCCGGTCGCATGGGCATCATGACGCCGATGGGCACCAAGCCGGATATGAACGCAGAGCAGGTCAGGGATGTCGTCCATTATGTGCGTTCGCTGTCTGGCCTGTCATCTGATTCCGCCCGTGCCCAGCGCGGACAGGAACTCTATCCGCAAGCGTGCGCAGCGTGTCACCAGCCGGATGGCAAGGGTATGCAGGCTGCCGGTTATCCCAACCTGACCGACAAGACCTGGCTGTATAGCTCGCGTGAAGAAAGCATGATCGAAACTGTGACCAAGGGGCGTCAGAACCAGATGCCGGCTTTTGGCGAGTTCCTGGGTGAAGCGAAAATCCACTTGCTAACAGCCTATGTTTGGGGTCTGGGTGGTGGTGTGAAGCCTGATGCACCGGCACCTGAGACTGCAGTACCGGCAGCACCGACTGAAGAGCAAAAGTAAGCAATACAAGTTGTCTGATACCCCCGGCCTTCATCTGGCCGGGGGGGTTATCGTCCAGGATTAGGGGATCACGCAAGCGACTGGGGCGAACGGTCAGGCAGGATGATTTGAGGGGATCATCCACAGTGTCTTAAACTGCATTGTCGTAAGTCAAAGCAACTCACCCAATCATCTACCCTTAAGTCACTAAAGAAAATGAACCAGCCCAGCTCCCAGACAGATGCTGCTGCCCCCGCAGAAGTCATCGAGTCGCTTTACAAAAAACACAAGAAAATACATCCCCGCTCAGTGACGGGCGTATTTGCCAACTGGCGCTGGATCCTTGTCTGGTTTACCCAATTGCTTTATTACGGATTGCCGTGGTTGCCATGGAATGACCGTCAGGCTGTTCTCTTCAATCTGGTCGAGCGCAAGTTCTACATTTTCGGCTTGGTCTTGTGGCCGCAGGATGTAATTTTCCTGGCCATCATCCTGATCATCTCGGCGTATGCCTTGTTCCTCTTCACTGCGGTAGCGGGCCGGTTATGGTGCGGCTATGCTTGTCCGCAAACTGTTTATACGGAAATATTCCTCTGGATAGAGACGAAGATTGAGGGCGATCGCAACGCTCGGCTGAAGCTCGACAAGGCACCCATGGATGCCCGCAAGTTCCGCTTGCGCGCCATGAAGATTGCTGCCTGGGGTCTGTTGTCACTCTGGACAGGCTTTACGCTGGTCGGTTACTTCACGCCGATTCATGAGTTGTGGGGGTCATTCTGGTCATGGAATCTGGGTCCCTGGGAAACTTTTTGGATCTTCTTCTACGGTTTCATGACTTACGCGTTTGCCGGCGTGATGCGCGAGCAGGTCTGCCTCTACATGTGTCCGTATGCACGCTTCCAGAGCGTGATGTTCGATCCGGATACCTTGGTCATCACTTACGATGTGGAGCGTGGCGAACCGCGAGGACAACGCAAGAAAGGTATCGATCCGAAGAGCGTTAGCAAGGGTGACTGTGTTGATTGCGAAATCTGTGTTCAGGTTTGTCCGACAGGTATCGATATCCGCAACGGTTTGCAATACGAGTGCATCGGTTGCGCTGCCTGCATCGACGCTTGCGATCAGGTGATGGCCAAGATGAATTATCCGCAGGGCCTGATCCGCTACACGACAGAAAATGCCTTGGCGCAACATTGGAGCTGGCGCGACATCCTGGGGCATATCGTGCGTCCGCGCATCATCATTTACACGGTGATTCTGATCGGGCTTTCTCTCGGACTGGTCTGGGGCATCGCCAACAAACCTGATCTGCGCGTCAACGTGATTCGCGATCGGGCCATCCTTGCCCGGGAAGTCGAAGGCGGGTTCATCGAAAACGTGTACCAGTTACAGGTGATGAATGTGTCTGAAAAACCTCACCGTTACAGTATCTCGGTAAGCGGTCTAGATGGCATCAAGATGGAAGGCGAGAGCAATATTGAAGTGGATTCGGCGATCGGCAAGGGCTTCTCGGTTGCAGTGCGCGTCCCGCCCGAAGCTGGCAAAAAGGGCTCGCACACCATCTATTTCGATGTCAAGGCAGAGACCAACGGCAATATGTCGGTACACGAAAAAGCCACCTTCCTGATGCCATGAATGCAAGAACGGACAAGATGACAACTACGGGCAATCAACCTCCCAAACCCTGGTACCGGGAACCCTGGCCGTGGATCCTGATGTCAGGGCCGCTGGCCGTTGTCGTGGCCTCTTTGGCTTCAGCCTGGATCGCCATTAAAAGCAGCGATGGTCTGGTGAGCGAGGATTACTACAAGCAGGGCCAGGAGGTTGTCGAAACCCTGGAGCGCAGCAAGCAAGCGGCCGAGATGGGTTTGAAAGCGGGCATCCGCCTGACTGAAAACAATGTCCGGGTGCACTTGACAGGCCGTCAAGCAAATATGCCGATGCCCTCTGCCTTATTTATGCACCTGTCGCACCCGACCCGCGCCGGCCTGGATCAGCGCGCCAAACTCAGTCTGGACGGTCAAGCCTATGCCGGAGAAATTCGCTTGCCGGCCTCAGGACATTGGCTGGTGCTGATCGAAGATGAAGCGAAAACCTGGCGGATGATGGCCAGCGTGATGTTGCCTGCAGCGAATGAAGTGGTCATCGGCGGCAGTGACGTTGCCAGAAAATGAAGTAGTGGTTATCGTGTTTTTTAACTAGGGGAGAAGCGAGCATGGAAGCCTTGAAATTGCTGTTTGGTTCTGACATCGGTTTGCTGAGTGTATTTACAGTTGTTTTCGCAGCCGGCACGGTGGTCTTTATCTACGGTTATGCCAAGAAGAAAATGGTGGAAGACGCCGCGAACGCCGCCAAGAAGTGATCCTTCCTGAAAAGAGGGCGGAGCGGTTTGCAGTTACCAGAATGCGCCGCTTCTGTCCGTTGGTCGCGCAGAAATAACTCGCGGAATGAGTTGGCCTATTTATTTTTAAGCCGGCGGGTAGCCACGCCGAGCTGAATTTTCTTGAAGCGGTCATCGAGTTCGTGAGCCATATAGATTTCACGGATTGAACCAAAAGCCTGCTTGCTGTTATGACCCGCAAGACATTTTTCAGTCAGCTTGTCAGCCAGTTCCCGATCGGAAAATAGCAGAGCCGCCCGGATGGCATCAATGGTGACCTCGATTGGCAGCTCGATGCGCAGAAGATCCGAGCGCACCCTGTTGAATTGCTTTTCGCCGGCGTCTTCATCCATCAGCATCGACGAAATGCATGAGAATGCAAAGTACTCAGGCGAGTTCACTTCCCCTGCGTCGGCAGTCGATACTCCCGCTAGTGCGGCGCGCGCACCTAGCTGATCACCAAGTTGCAGAGCGTTGCGGGCGAGTTCGATCTTGTCCCGGATAACAACGTTGCCGACCATATCGTTCGCCATGACTTCTTCCATCAGGCGCCTGGCGGTGTCGTGGTCGCCATTGAGTTGGGCTGCCCGTGACAGCATGCGCTTGCGTTGCCAGTTGCGCGGCGTTCTTGCCGCTGCTTCGGTGAGGATGCGTTGCGCCTCTGTGAAATTACCCTGGTCGACGCAGATCCCTGCCTTGATATCGTAGGCATCGAAGTAATCATTTGATTTGGCGATAGCCTCATCGATAGCAGATGAGGCCTCGTCGAATCGCCCCAACGCGCGATAGGCGCGGGCCATACCCGCCTTGGCCCAGGGAAACGGATGAATCGCCACGATACATTCATAAGCATGCAGCGCCTCTTCCGCCCGCCCCGACACGGTCAATGTCTCGGCGCGGACCCGCATGATTTCGAAGCGATAGACATTCGCTTGAGGCTTAGCTTCTAGCCGGCCCAATTCTGTGACGGCTTCGTCAAGAGAGCCTTTTGCTTTGAGTTCGTAAAATGTCCTGAAAAATATCTTTTTCAAAATCACCCGCTCCATGCGGACGCGCAATGTCTCAGGTGAGAACGGCTTGATGATGTAATCGTCAGGCACCAGTTCCACAGCCGAAACAACCTGTTCGTAAGCGCGCTCCGCAGTGACCATGATAAAAGAAACCATGTCGGGCAAGCGTCCAGTTCTTCTGAGCTCCTCCAGCAGTTGCTGCCCGGTTCGCCCAGGGCCCAGCATGTAATCGCAGATGATGACATCCGGCATGTTGTTGCGGATGCGCGTAATTGCCTCCATGTAGGCCTGGGCCTGATCCACGGTGAAGCCGCCCATCGACTGGATGCAGATCTTCAGCGTTTGGCGCGACGCCTCCTGGTCTTCAATGACCATATAGCGCAATGATTTGTAGGGATTACCACCCCCACTCCTGGCTTTGTCCTCAAATAAAGTGGCGAGGTTGTCGGACTGCAACATGCTGGCTTACCGTGGCAGCGTCAGGTGAAATTTTGCACCGCCAAGTTCCGCGCTCTTACCTAGCATGAGGTTTCCGCTAGCGCCGTGGCTAACGTGCAGATGGGCAATGCGCATTGCAATGAACAAGCCGACGCCGGAGTTTTTCCCGTCGTCGTGGGAGGGCATGACCTCCGGGAATCCCGGGCCGTCATCTTCAACAGTAAAACTAAGCATTTGGTTTTCACAGAAAAAACTGACTCGAATTTTGCTCTTGGCAAAACGCAAGGCATTGCGAATCGCATTGACCAGGCTATCTGCAATCAGCTCCCGGTCCAGTATCCAGAATTCTTCGCAGTGGCGCCCGATATCGATTGCGATGCCGCCATCGTAGCCGCCCAGTACGCGAACCATGATGTCGTCGATCAACTCTGGAATGTGGGCCGGGACTGCTGAAATCGGATTTTCATGGCGAATCAAGCGGTATGCTGAGAGGGATTGAGAAAGTCTTTCGGCGCAATCAGAGAGGGCTTCCTCGATTTTCGCAAGAATCGGCAAGGATTCGGACGCGTTGCCGGCGTGGATGGTCTGTATGGCCAAGTCGATCCTTGCCATGGCATCGAACATGCGATTCTTTGTATCGTGGATACCCGATGCAACGACATCAATCGCATGAGGTGTTTCTATGTGCATTGGTGCCCCCTGTTATTGCGGCTGGCGTCGATTTGCCACCCAAGCAGATATCGTTCGAAAATTTGATTAGGCGCAATGCGCCGGCCCTACCCCAATGGGCGGCGGGGCCAGGTTGACGATGCGGGAGAAAAGATCCCGGAATTCGTGGTCGGGTTTGGCTCCGAAGCGTGGATCGCCATTTTCTCCGAAGGCCTCAGCGATGCTGATCCAGTCTTCCGGCGTCAAATGTTTCTTGGCGAGGGGAATGGCAACCTTCTCCTCAAGGCTCATGTGTTGCCAGGCTTCCTCTATGTGCTCCTCGGCAGCCTTGGCAAAGGCTTCCAGCCCACCTGGCATGCCAGCTTCAAACTGACCCAGTGCCTGCTCCAGTTGCTTCAAGTGGCTAGCCCCCTCGGCGTGCTGACGCTCCAGTGTGTGGATAATCTCGTCGGCCTCGTGCGTCCGCGCCTTCAGTCGGGCGAACAGGTAAGTGTCCTCACGTGGATTATGCAAACGCTCTGAAAAGGCATCCATGTAGTAAATCATCGACCAGAGCAGTTTGAAGTCGGGAGCAGCGTTCTTTCCCTGCATTTCCCTGACCAAGAAGCGCAAGCCATGCAAAACGGCACCCAGCGAGCGGTGCTCGTCATGAATGATTGCCAAGGCGTGGTTCAGCATGGATTTTCTCAGCGATAAATCAACACGGGAATTTTCGAGTGGGTCAGCACCTTTTGTGTTTCGGAGCCGAGCAGCAGCCCACTAAACCCTCGCCGTCCATGCGAGGCCATGAAGATCAAATCGCAACCGGCCGTACTCGCGGCATCGATAATCGCTTCATAGGGAATGTCGCTGGTCACCGCGAGAGTTAAGCAGATTACGCTCGCTGCAGCAGCTTCCTGGGCGCAGGCGTCAAGAATCTCCTTTGCCTGCATGTCGGCCATCTCGGCAAACTTTTCCGGTGTCGTAGGATCGATGAGCGCACCCTCGCCGTAGAAGGCAACCGGATATTCCGGTTTGGCGTAAAAGAAAGTAATGCGGGCCGCGCTTTCACGGGCAAAACTGACAGCCCTTTTGACGGTTTCGACCGAAAGTTGCGAACCATCGGTCGGAACGAGGATGTGCTTGAACATATTTTTCACTCCCAAAAGAGGCGCGGACAGTGGTGCTTGATGCAGATCAACACGCTCCCATCCATCCTTGTCACAATCATAGCGCATTCTGAAGAGAGGATTGCCGCGTCGTGGCGTCCCCGCAGGGCGGGCGTGATGGTAGAGTTGGCGTGATCGGAAGGTTGCGTTAAGGAGGGTGGAACATGACATCAAGTAAATTTTCCGCTGCCGCTGCAGCGCCTCATCACGCCATTCGCGCCATGCACGAGGCGGTGGAAACCCATCTGGATCCGTTGGGCATGACTGTGCCGCTTTTGCATGCCCAGTTGGCATGGGCAACGCATCCGCAGGAGTTGGCCGAAGCCGCTTCCGATTTTTCGACGCGCATGATGGCTTTGCAGTGGCATTCGTGGCAGCGCATGCTCGGTTTGCAGAGTCCCGATGTCGAATCTGCCAATCCGGATGACCCCCGCTTCGCCGATCCGGTGTGGAAGGAGTCGGCCTCCTGGGATGTCGCCAAAGAGTGGTACCTGATGAGCACGCACCATATTCAGGACATGCTCTTCAAGTCGCCCGGGATGTCGAACCGCGATCGCCG
Organism: Rhodocyclaceae bacterium; assembly: GCA_011391215.1. Classification (GTDB taxonomy): domain Bacteria; phylum Pseudomonadota; class Gammaproteobacteria; order Burkholderiales; family Rhodocyclaceae; genus Sulfuricystis. The sequence goes on along the minus strand of JAABQX010000027.1, from coordinate 48,139 downwards.
TCGCGCGGCATTCTGGTGGCGCGAGTGGCTTAACGCGATGGCACCCACCAATTTCCTGATGACCAACCCGGTGGCGATGAAGAAGGCTATGGAATCCAACGGTGAAAGCCTGATCCGTGGCATGCGAAACTTCATTGATGACCTGCAGGCCGGCAATATCCGTATGACGCGGCCGGGTGATTTCAAGGTCGGCGTGAACCTCGCCACCACACCGGGCAAGGTGGTACTGCAAAACCGCTTGCTGGAGGTAATCCACTACACCCCGACGGCTGCCGAGACCTACCGCACGCCCATTCTCATCGTCACCCCGTGGATCAACAAGTTCTACATCCTCGACCTGACACCCAAGAAGAGCATCATCAAATATCTGCTCGAGCAGGGTTTCGATGTCTACATTACCAGCTGGAAGAATCCAGATGCGTCGATGGCCGACGTGGGTTTCGACGATTACTTGACCGAAGGCATCGATGCCGCTGTCGAGGCGGTACGCAACATTTCGAAGAGCGACAAGATCCATGCAGCGGGCTATTGCATCGGCGGCGCGGCACTGGCTGCCTACATGGCCTGGGCGAACCGGAAATATGCCGCCAAGGATGTGCCGGTGGAGAGTGCGACCTTCTTAACTACCCTGGTGGATTACCACAAGCCGGGCGATATCGAGGTCTTTCTCGACGAAGGCAGCTTTACTTTCCTGTCCCGCAAGATGGAGGAAAAGGGTTTCCTCGATGGCAAGGAGATGGCTGCTGCCTTCCGTCTGTTGCGCTCGAATACGCTGATCTGGCATTACGTCGTGCATGGTTATCTTTACGGCGAGGCGCCACCGCCTTTCGACGTGTTGTTCTGGAACATGGATACCACGCGCATGCCAGCCAAGATGCACACCTGGTATCTGCGTAATCTCTATCTCGACAACAAGCTGATCAAGAAGGATGCTCTCGAGGTGTCTGGCCAGTCGATCGACCTGAGCCGCATTACGCAGCCGGTGTACTCGGTGTCTGCCGCAGATGATCACATTGCGCCCTGGAAACAGACATTCCGGATCAACAACCTGGTATCCGGTCTGAAGCGCAATGTGCTGTCCAGTTCTGGTCACATTCTGGGCATCGTCAATCCGGTCGTCAGTCCGCCCAAGCGCGATTACTGGGTGGGCAGCGCCGAGCGCCATGACACCCCTGAAGAATGGCAGGAGCGAGCAGAACATCACGCGGGAAGCTGGTGGGAAGACTGGATGCGCTGGCTCAAGCCCCAATCGGGCGCCCTCGGCAAGCCTCAGGTAACCGCTAATAAAACCTATCCGGCCAAGTCGGATGCTCCGGGCATCTATGTGCTGGAGAGTTAAAAAATCGGCGCTGGCGGGACGGCAAAGTCAGCATCGGCTATCATTGCAGCCTATAACTTAGGCCGCAGCCTGGCGGACGAGCCGTCGGGTGGGGTCGTGGAAAACGACAATGAAATGTGTTGACGATTTCCGCCTGCGCTTGGGGCAGCATGAGCTGGTGCCCATCGTTATCGGCGGCATGGGAGTGGATATCTCGACGGCCGAACTGGCACTCGAGGCGGCGCGTCTGGGTGGGGTCGGTCATATCTCCGACGCGATGGTGCCGACTGTCGCTGACCGACGCTTCAAGACACATTTCGTCAAAGAAAAGCTCAAGCAGTACAAATACAACGTCGCCAGTGACGACAAAAAGGACGTGCAATTCGATTTGGCACGCCTGGCCGAAGCGACGCAAATGCATGTCGGACGTACCATGGAGGCGAAGCGCGGCAGCGGGCTGATCTTCGTCAACTGCATGGAAAAACTGACGATGAATGCGCCCAAGGAAACGTTGCGCGTGCGGATGCGTTCGGCGCTCGATGCCGGCATCGATGGCATCACGCTGGCCGCCGGGCTGCACTTGGGCTCATTTGCGTTGATCGAGGATCACCCGCGTTTTCGCGATGCCAAGCTGGGCATCATTGTTTCATCGCTGCGTGCCCTGCAACTCTTCCTGAAAAAGAGCTCGCGCACCCAGCGCCTGCCGGACTACGTGGTGATCGAAGGCCCGCTGGCCGGCGGACACCTCGGCTTCGGCATGGATTGGGCGCAATATGACTTGCACACCATCGTTGCCGAAATCCGTGCCTGGCTGGTGGCCGAACAACTTGATATCCCGTTGATTCCCGCCGGTGGCATCTTTACCGGTAGCGATGCCGTCGACTTCCTCGATCAAGGCGCTGCTGCCGTCCAGGTCGCGACCCGTTTCACTGTTTCAAAAGAATGCGGCCTTCCCGATGATGTCAAGCAATATTATTACAAGGCTAGCGAAGCAGATATCGAAGTGAATGGTATTTCGCCCACCGGTTACCCCATGCGCATGCTGAAAAATAGCCCGGCGATCGGCGATGGCATCCGACCCAACTGCGAGGCCTATGGCTATATCCTCGATGCCAGCGGCAACTGCCAATACATCCAGGCCTACAATCGTGAGGTGGCGGCGCATCCCGGTGCCAAGAAAGTCAAAGTCTGGGACAAGACCTGCCTGTGCACGCAGATGCGCAACTTCGAATTGTGGACCTGCGGCCATTACACCTATCGCCTGAAAGACACCACGCGCCGCAGCGCTGACGGCAGTTACGCCTTATTGACGGCAGCGCATATCTTCGATGATTATCGTTTGAGCAAGGACAACACCATTGCGTTGCCCGATATGGCGGAAACGGTGCCCTGAATGCCGGTTGAGCGAGGACAAAGCAGCAAGGAGATGAGATGGCTGCAGTAGTGACACAGGATACCGGGCGCGAACTGCGGCGCATCGTGCGCATCAACGAGGAAATCAAGAGCGTGGTGGCGACGGCCTTCAAGATCAACCTGATGGCGATGAACGCGATTTTCCTTGCCAAGCGTGCCGGCCAGACAGCGCTGGGCTTCGGTGTCTTGTCAAACGAGTTGCGCCGTTTCGCCATGGATCTGCAAAAGCAGATGACTGCCTTGCGCGAGATGACTTACGGCAGCGTGGCAACGGTCACGGCCCTGGTCAAGCAGGCGCGCCTGAACCGCGTGCTCGAACGTGCCCGCAAGGAGTCGAGTGGCCTCGGCCGCAGCATTATTGACGAGTTCATGCGCAGCCGGCACGGTCAGGCGTATGCGCGCCACCGCGAACAGATTGCCGCCCTGAACCGTCGGCTCTCCCAGATGATCGCCGACACGGCGCAACTGGTCGAGCTTGGTAGCGTGCTGGCCCGTTCGGCGAAGATCGAAGCGGCCTACGGTGGCCCGTTTTCCACCTCGCTGATGCAGGTTTCCAGCGATTTCGAGCGTACCATCGGCGAAATTCAGCGTTCCCTCGAAAGTCTCACCAAGCAACAGGACTGAACTCATGAAAACTGCCCGTGTCATCTACGAGGAAAGCGGCCACAAGTGGATTGCCCTCGTCCGTGATCCCAACCGTCCTGAGTATCTGATCGACACTAACGAATACATGGTGATCGACGGTGACGATGCCATTCTGCTCGACCCGGGTGGCAATGAAATATTTCCCGCCGTGTTTTCGGCGCTCTCTGCCGAATTTGACCCGCGCAAAATCAACAAGCTGTTTGCCAGTCACCAGGATCCGGATGTCATCTCCTCCCTGTCACTCTGGCTCGAGTTCAACCCGCAGATCAAGTGCCATATCAGTTGGCTGTGGACGAGCTTTGTGCCGCACTTCGGCGGCAACCAGGATACGTTTATCCCCATTCCGGATGGCGGGGCAGATCTCATGGTCGGCGGCCAGCGGCTGCAGACCATTCCGGCGCATTATCTGCATTCTTCCGGAAACTTTCACGTCTATGATCCGAAAGCGAAAATCCTCTTTTCCGGTGATGTCGGCGCTGCCTTGCTGCCGCCGGGCGACGAATCGCTGTTTGTCGAGGATTTTGACCGGCATATCCGCCATGCCGAGGGTTTCCATCGTCGCTGGATGGGCTCGGAACGGGCGAAGCGTGACTGGTGCAACCGCGTCAGTCAGCTCGATATCCAGATGATGTGCCCGCAGCATGGGTCTATCTATCGTGGCGAGCAGGTACGACGCTTCATCGACTGGTTCGCGCAACTCGAGGTGGGTTTGGTCAAGGGGTGAGCCGCGCTGGATAGCCACCCTGGAAGTATCGATGTCGGCAAGGCTTGCCGAGGTTGGGCCGGGGTTGATGCTAATCAAGGTTTGTGCAAGAAGCGGCGCAGAGAATGGGCGCATCTCCTTGAAGGCAACAGACTGCTCCTCATGCCAAGCTTGACCGAACCGCTGCACCGTCACCACAAACACTGCGACGATCTGTTCGCTGATGCCGAAGCTGCTGTTGCGGCAAGGGATTGGGAACGGGCTGGACCCTTGGTTGTGGATTTCCAAAAGGAACTGGAAACCCATTTCCGTACTGAGGAGGAAGTGCTTTTCCCGGCCTTCGAGGCCTCCACGGGCATGGTCGGTGGTCCGACGCAGATGATGCGTTTCGAACATGCGCAAATGCGCGATCTGATGGATCAGATGCAAGTTGCCTTGAGCGGGCGCCAAGGCGATAACTTTGCCGGTGCGGCCGAAACTTTGTTGATCTTCATGCAGCAGCACAACATGAAAGAAGAAAATATTCTTTACCCGATGTGCGATCGCAGCCTGGCGGCGCAGGCTGGACCATTGGGGGTAGAGTTGAGCGGCAGGCTGGCCGCATCGTGCCTGCCGGTGAGCTGACCATGCCGCTGGTGATCGACGGCCGGGAATTGCAGCCGCCCGAGCCGCTCGAAAAAGCGCTGGCCGCGCTGGAAGACCTCCCGGAAGGGGGTGAGTTGCTGGTCCTGCTGTATTGCCATCCCACCCCGCTTTTCAATATCCTGCGCAACAACGGGTTCGCCTGGCAGGAAAACATCACCGCCGACGGCACGCACGAAATCCTTATCCGCCGGGCCTGAGCCCACCTGCGGATGCTGTCGATTCCCCCATGCACCCGAATCTCTCCTTCGAGCAGGCGCCCCCCCTCTCGGTACCCTTCCGTTTTTTTCTGACGGCGCCTTTGTTCGGGGTGGCCGCTGGTCTGCTGCTTTTCGTGCAAGGCGGGGCAATGCTGGGCTCGCGCTGGATGCCCGGCACTTTGGCGGGCACGCATCTCTTGGTGGCTGGCTTCATGCTGCAGACGATGTGCGGGGCGCTCCTGCAGTTCGTGCCCGTTGCTGCAGGAGGTAACATCTGGCGTCCGCGCCTGGTTGCCGGTGTGGTGCATCCCCTGCTGGTGGCGGCAGTATTGCTCTTGGCAACGGCATTTCTGACTGAACACACCATGTTGTTTCTTGCCGCCGCACACAGCTTTGCGCTGGCATTGGGCATTTACCTGCTGGTGGTGGCGCGCGCGTTGTGGCGTACCCCTGCCTGCGGGGCAACGATCATCACCTTGCGTATTGCCCTGGCAGGATTATTGGTTACCTTGATTTTCGGTGTGGCGCTCGCCAGTGGGCTGGCGCGCGGCGGAAATTTACCCTTTCTGATACTTACGGATATTCACGCCGCCTGGGGGCTGGGCGGCTGGGCACTGATGCTGCTGGCAGGGGTTGCCTACTTCGTGGTGCCCATGTTCCAGCTGACGCCGGCCTATCCGGCGTGGCTCGCGCGTGGCTTTCCCTGGTTGTTGCTGGTTGTTCTGTTGTTATGGACGACCCAGCTTTTCGGCTTCTCGGATAATGCACGCATCGCACTGCTACTGAGCGGGCTCGGGCTGGCCGGCGTCTTTGCTGCGGAAACCCTGCATCTGCAAAGTCGCCGCCGCCGCAAGGTGAGCGATTCGACCCTGTGGTTCTTCCGCACCGCCATGATCAGCCTGCTGGCGCTATTGTTGTCGGTTGCACTGTTTGTCATGCTGCCAACGCTCTCGAGTGATCCGCGTTCCGCCGTCTGGCTGGGCATGCTGGTCTTGGTGGGTGTATTCGTCTCGGCCATCAGCGGCATGCTCTACAAGATCGTGCCATTTCTGATCTGGCTGCATTTGCAACGGCTGGGTGGGTTGAACACTTTGCCGCCAACGATGAACCAAATGATTGCGGAGCGAACGATGCGCCGGCAGTACTTCGTACATCTAGGCGCCTTGGCCTTGTTGCTGGCGGCGGTGTGGCTGCCAGCACTGGCCCGGCTCGCCGGACTGGCGCTCGCCCTCGATTGCGCTTTGCTGGGGCTGAATCTGATCGTCGCGGTACGTGTTTATCTTGGCTTCAAAGATCGTATTCACGCAGCCGCTGGAGATCGTTGATGGTAATTTGTTTTCCCTGCACGCCGATCAGCTTGGCTTCGGCAAGGTCGTGGAAAATGCGCGACAAGGTTTCCGGCGTCAAGTTAAGCCGCGAGGCGATGATCTGCTTGGAGGTCGGCAGAGTGATCTCGACGCTGCCCCCGCAACTACCATTGCCTGCGTCGGGACAATGCTGCAGCAAATAGCCGATTACCCGCTGGGCGCTGGAACGCAGCGAATAGGACTCGACATCCTGCACCAGCGAATGCATCCGCATCGAGAGGCCGGCCAACATGTGGCGCGCAAAGGTGGCATCGCTCGCCAGCAGTTCGAACACGACATCCTTGGCGACGTGCAGGAGCAGGGTATCGGTGATCGCCTCGGCGAACACCGGGTAGGGGCGGTCTATGAACATCACCGACTCACCAAAGCTTTGCTTCGGCCCGACAATGTCCACCACCTTTTCGTTGCCGCTCGAAGAAGGAAAGGCAAGCTTCATCTGACCAAAGACAATGACAAAAAAACCACGCGGCGGGTCGCCTTTCTGGAACAACATTTCGCCTTTGCCCAGGCGTTTTTCGCGCACCTGCGCCGTGATCCGCTGCAACTGATCAGGTGTCATTTCCTGAAACAGTGGCAGGCGTGCCAGAAGTGCCGAAATGTCAACGTGGTTATCGTGTATTTGGTTCATGTAGCCCCTCTTCGCTGGATGCAAGTTTGCCGATTATTTTACGTGCGGTGATCGGATGCTTTATCTGGCGGTGAAACATTTGCATATCGTTTGTGTGGCATTGAGCATTACCGGATTCTGTCTGCGCGGTATGCTGTTGCTGCAGAAGTCGGCGCTGGCGGGACGGCAAAATGAACGGCGTTGGATGCGCATCCTGCCCCATGTAAATGACAGTATCCTGCTGGCGGCGGCCCTTACGCTTACGGTGCTGATCGGTCAATATCCTTTTGTTGACACTTGGCTGACGGCCAAGATATTTGGCCTGATTGCCTACATCATGCTCGGTGCGCTGGCATTTGCGCCGGGACGTAGCCCGCTGCTGCGCATCATGGCAGGCGTTGCCGCTGTCGCCGTGTTCGGCTGGATAGTTTCGGTGGCGCTGACCAAGCATCCGCTGGGTATGCTGGCCTGATCAGTCGCGCCGCTTGGACAACAATTTCTTCAAGCCCGCTGCGTCACGGATCTGGATGTGTTTCTGGTGTACCGTGATCAAGCCTTCTTCCTGGAAGCGCGAGAAGGCGCGGCTGACGGTCTCGAGCTTCAACCCAAGATAGGAACCGATTTCGTTGCGCGTCATGCGCAGGTTGAATTCGGTCGGCGAATAGCCGCGCGCGGTAAAGCGTTGCGATAAATTCAAGAGGAAGGCGGCCAGCCGTTCCTCGGCGCGCATGATACCCAGTAGCATCATCACGCCGTGGTCGCGCACGATCTCGCGGCTCATCATCTTGTGGAAGTGGCGCTGCAGCGCAGTGATCTCGCGGGAGTAATTTTCCAGATCGGCAAACGGAATGACACAGACTTCGCTGTCTTCCAGCGCAACGGCATTACAGGTGTGCTTTTCCGAGCCGATGCCGTCCATGCCGAGCACTTCGCCCGCCATCTGGAAGCCGGTGACCTGTTCGCGGCCATCTTCCAGCAGCACATCGGTCTTGAAAAAGCCGGTCTTGATCGCGTAAATGGCCTGGAATGCATCGCCACCGCGGTAGAGATGTTGGCCGCGCAGAATGCGTACGCGCACATCCACCAGTTGGTCGAGTTGGCCCAGTTCGCGGTCGGTGAGTCCCATCGGCAGGCACAACTCGCGCAGGTTGCACTGCGAGCAGGCTTCGCGCAATGCCGGTACCGACAGGGGTATTACTTTGGCGTGCATGGGATTCTTGCGGATGGAATGAAAGGAGCTTTGATCTGCGTCAACGTGAACAGTTCCCGCTTGCTGCATTCTGCACGCCTCATATGACGGTGTTTGCCGTCGCTGTTCGGGATCCTCATCATCACTTTAGTCGTGAGCCATTATCAAGAGCTGATTTTCGATCCGCAAGTTATCCGACGCTTCGATGTGAGCGGGCCGCGTTACACGTCTTTTCCGACGGCGGATCGTTTTGTCGAAGCCTTTGATGCCGCTGCATACACCTCGTGGCTAGGACGACGCACGATCGGGGGTATTGGGCGGGCGCTCTCATTATACTTTCACATCCCCTTCTGCAACACCATCTGTTATTACTGTGCCTGTAACAAGATCATCACCAAGGATCACGGGCGTTCAGCCAAGTATCTGAAGTACCTGGGCAAGGAGTTGGCTTTGCAGTCGGCGGCGCTCGACGGCCCGCACGATGTCGTGCAGCTGCATTGGGGTGGCGGTACGCCCACCTTCCTGTCGAACGACGAAATGCGCCGTCTGATGGAGATGACCCGGCAGCATTTCCGTTTGCTGCCCGATGGCGAATACTCCATCGAAGTCGACCCGCGCAAGGTCGATCGCGAGACCGTCAAGCTGCTGGCTGAGCTTGGCTTTAACCGCATGAGCGTGGGCGTGCAGGACTTCGATCCGCGTGTGCAGCAGGCAGTAAATCGCATCCAGAGTCTCGAAGAAACCCAGCTGGTCATCGATTCGGCACGTGAATTCGGCTTCAAGGGCATCTCGGTCGACCTGATCTATGGCCTGCCGAAGCAGAACGTCATCAGTTTCAACCACACGCTCGACGAGATCATCAAGCTCGCGCCCGACCGTCTGTCGATCTACAACTACGCCCATTTGCCGGGCTTGGCCAAGCCGCAGCGGCGCATCAACGAGAGCGAACTGCCGAGCCCCGACGCCAAGCTGCAGATCGTCCAACTCGCCATCAGGCGGCTTACCGACGCGGGCTATGTCTTCATCGGCATGGATCATTTTGCCAAGCCCGACGATGAACTGGCCATCGCGCAGCGCCAGGGCCGGCTGCACCGCAATTTCCAGGGTTACTCGACGCATGCCGAAGCCGATCTGCTGGCCTTTGGCGTTTCGGCCATCGGCAAGGTCGGCCCGACCTACTGCCAGAACTACCGCACGCTCGACGAGTATTACGACGCGCTCGATCGCGGCGAGCTGCCGGTGATGCGCGGACTGGAACTCACGGCGGACGACCTGCTGCGCCGTTCGATCATCCAGGCGCTGATGTGTCATTTCGAGCTATCCATCGAGTCTATTGAAATCGCCCACCTGATCGATTTCAAATCCTACTTTGCCGCCGAGCTGGCCGACCTCGCCGAAATGGAAAAAGCCGGGCTGCTCACCATTGACGACCAGTGGATTACCGTCGAGCCGAAAGGCCGCATTCTCGTGCGCGTCATCGCCATGGTGTTCGACCGCTATTTGCGCTCCGACCGCGAGCGCGTGCGTTATTCAAAAGTTATCTGATTCTTTGAAAAAGTCGGCGCTGGCGGGACGGCATTTGTTCTCTCCCAATGCCTGATAACAGCCTGCTCGCTCTGTTCATCGTCGGCCTGCTCGGTGGCGGCCACTGCGCCGGCATGTGTGGCGGCATCGTCGGCGCGCTGAGTCTGCAATCGCCTGCTGGCAAGCCTTCCTTTACCGTTCATCTCGCCTACAACATCGGCCGTATCGCCAGCTATACGGTCGCCGGCCTGCTGGCCGGGGCGGTCGGTTATGCGGCAGGGAATCTGATGGCCTTGCAGCGCGGCCTGTATGTTTTTGCCAGCCTGATGCTGGTGGCGCTCGGCTTGTATTTGCTGGGTGCAACGCAAACCCTCGCCTTTGTCGAAAAAGGCGGGCAGGCGATCTGGCGGCGCATCCAACCGCTCACCGGGCGTTTTCTTCCCGTGCGCGGTGTAGCCCAAGCCTTGCCGCTCGGCGTGCTATGGGGCTGGCTGCCTTGCGGCTTGGTTTACAGCGCCCTGACCACTGCGCTGGCCAGCGGCTCGGCCCTGCGTGGCATGGCGACGATGCTGGCCTTCGGCCTCGGTACTTTGCCCAACCTGTTGCTGGCAGGGCTGCTGCTGGCGCGCTTTCGCCGCTTTGCTCAGGCGCGGGTAACGAAAGTGGTGTCGGGCCTGCTGGTGCTGGGTTATGGGGTTTACGGGCTGATGAATGTGATCCTGTAACGCACATAGCGTTATCTGATCAGGGGGAGTGCGTGTCTGCCACCCAGTGTCCCGACTTGCCACCGGATTTCTCCAGCAGGCGCACTGCCTCGATGACCATGCCACGATCGACCGCCTTGCACATATCGTAGATGGTCAGTAGGCCTACGGTGCAGGCGGTGAGCGCTTCCATTTCGACGCCGGTGCGGCCGAAGGTTTCGGTGGCCGTCATGCATGTCACCGTTGCGGCAATTTCATCAAGTTCGAATTCGACAGCTACGCGCGTCAGCGCGATCGGGTGGCAGAGGGGGATCAGGTCGCCGGTGCGCTTGGCGGCCTGGATGGCAGCGATACGCGCCACACCGAGCACGTCGCCTTTTTTGGCCGATCCTGAGCTGATCAATGTGAAAGTTGCGGGGAGCATGTGGATGCGGCCGGTGGCGCGGGCAAGGCGGGCAGTTTCGACTTTGGCGCCGACATCGACCATGTGTGCCTGGCCGGTGGCATCGAAGTGGGTAAGCGGAGAGTTCTGTGACATTTTCTTGCAAATGCTCCGAAAAGCCGTTGGAAGGAGTCGGTATCATAGCCGCATGAGAATTTATCTGTGGCTGATTGCGGGATTGTTATGGCCGTTGGCAATGGTGCGCGCCGATGGCTTGCCCGACCTTGGCGAGATGGAGCGCAGCGGACTTTCGGTATCCGCCGAGAAGCGTTTGGGCGAGCGGATCATGCTGGAGATCCGTCGTGACCCGGCTTATCTGCAGGATCCCGAGATCGTCGGCTACATCGGCCAGCTGGGGCAGCGCCTGGCGGGCCATATTGACGGGGCGCGTCAGCCTTTCGAATTCTTCATCGTGCGCGACCCGATGCTCAATGCATTTGCCCTGCCCGGGGGGTACATCGGAGTGCATAGCGCGCTTATTCTAGCGGCGCGCTCCGAATCGGAACTGGTTGGCGTGCTGGCCCACGAAATTTCACATGTCACGCAGAGCCATCTGGCGCGCATGTTCGGCAAGCAGAGCGAAATGCAACTGGCTTCAATCCTGTCGATGGCTGTGGCGATCCTGGCGGCGCGCAGCAATCCTGATGTGGCGATCGGCGCGGCGATTTCCGGCCAAGCGGTGGGTGTTCAGCAGCAACTGAATTATTCGCGCGATTTCGAGCGCGAGGCCGATCGCTTCGGTCTCGATCTGATGGAGAAAGCGGGTTACGACACACGCGGCATGGGGAGTTTTTTCGAGCGTCTGCTGCAGTTCGGCCGCCTTTACGAAAATAACGCACCAGGTTACTTGCGTACCCACCCGCTGACGACCGAGCGGATTACCGATATGGAAAACCGTATCGCCCAGAAGCCTTACCGGCAGGTTCCCGACAGCGATGAATTCGGTCTAGTACGCGCCAAGATCAAGGCTTACGATGGTACGCCGGGTGATGCCGTGGCGGATTTTTCCGCCCAGTTGAAATCGGGGAAATATGCCCGCGAGACCGATGCGCGGTTCGGTTATGCCCATGCGTTGCTGCGGGATAACAAGATCGCGGCGGCCGAGGCCGAGCTGGCAACGTTGCGCCGCCTCAAGCTGGAATCGCCGCTACTCGAAACCCTGGCGGCGCAGTTGCGCCTCAAACGTCAGGATGTCGCGGGTGCGCTGCAAATTTTGCGTGGGGCGGCGCAGCATTACCCGCATGTGCGGGCGCTGACCTACGCACTGATCGAAACAAAAGTCGGCGCTGGCGAGACGGCGGAAGCTCTGGCGATGACGCAAAAAGAGTTGCAGCTCACGCCCGGGGATGCGCGCCTGCATGAACTGCAGGCAAAGACCTATGCCATGATGGGCAAGCATCTGCAGCAGCACCGCGCCCAGGCTGAGGCATATCTGGTCGAGGGGCAGCTTGACCCGGCGATCGAGCAGCTCGAATTGGCACGCAAGGCCGGGGGGGGCGATTTTTACGAGCAATCCCAAGTGGATGCCCGTTTGCACGAATTGAAGCAGCGCAAGATGGAAGAAATGCGCCGCCGCTAGGTTTGGGCTACCGACTGCGTGGGAATACCGCAGCCGGTTTGCTCATCACGCCTTGTTTTAGCTCTGGTAGTACGCCGAGAGGATTTTTGCTACCTCAGGGCGTGAAAACTCCGGCGGCGGCGCTTCGCCACGACCGAGCATTTCGCGTACCTTGGTGCCAGACAGCGTAATGAAGTCTTCCGGTGTGTGGCCGGGTGCCTCGCGCATCATCACCACTTTGTTGAGTTTCTTCGACCAGGCGGTATTGTCAGCCATGAACATTTCGATTAGCAGCGCGCCCTTGGGTACGTCGTCGAAGATGGTTTGTGCGTCGAAGGGGCCGTAATAGTCGCCCACGCCCGCATGGTCGCGGCCGATGATGAAGTGCGTGGCGCCCATGTTCTGGCGGAAGACGGCATGTAGCACCGCCTCACGCGGTCCTGCATAGAGCATGTCGAAGCCATAACCGGTGACCATCGCGCTGTTGGGCTTGAAGTACAGTTCGACCATCTTGCGGATGCAGGCATCGCGCACCGGCGCCGGGATATCGCCTTCCTTCAGCTTGCCGAGCAGCATGTGGATGACCAGTCCATCGGCACCCAGACGATCCATCGCCATGTGGCAGAGTTCTTCATGCGCGCGGTGCATCGGGTTACGGGTTTGGAACGCGACGACCTTTTTCCAGCCGCGCTCGGCGATTTCGTTGCGGATCTCGACCGCGGTGCGGAAGGTGTCCGGGAATTCGGTCTGAAAATAGCTGAAGCTCAACACCTTGATTGAGCCGGAAACAGCGTAGCGACCGGCGGAATTGAATGCCGCCACGCCGGGGTGCTTCGGGTCGGTGGTGCGATAGACTTTCTCGGTCATGAGGAGCATCTGGTCTTCGCTGACTTCCTCGATCGCTGCCACGTCCATGACGGCCAGGATCGGGTTCCCCTCGACATTGGGGTCGCGCAGCGCAATGCGTTTCTGGCCCTTGATGGCGCTGATGTCGCTGGTGAGGTTCATTACCGGCACCGGCCAGAAGAGGCCGCTGGTGGTCTTCATGTGTTCTGCCACACTGAGGGCGTCGGCCAGATTCATGTAGCCGGTTAGCGGGTTGAAGTAGCCAGAGCCCATCATCACCGCGTTGGCAGCGGCGGCCGAAGAGAGCATCATCGAAGGCAGCGACTCCGCTTCATGTGCGAGTGCGCGATGCTGATCTGGGTCATATACGAACAGCGGTTGCAGTTGATCGGAACCGTGTGGCTTTATCATTGTTGATCCTCCCATTAGAGTTTGGTTTCGAAGCGCGCAAAATACAATAAGCCCAACGGCGCTTCTATCAATTATTCTTTTTCAACCGTACCAATGACTAATTGGCGATGTCAAGGGCATAGTGCGGAAAAGCGGGCTGTTTGATCTGGATCAATAAATTTGGGAAAACAATTGGTGCGGCTTATTCGTCAATCAAAAATCGGGATTATCCTGCTACGCAGACGGTGATAGCCTCACTTCGTTTTATAAACGGTATTTGAACTCCGTGCCCGCCGGAAGCGGATTCGCCAACCGTATGATTGGCCGCCGGCCAAGAAGGGTGCGGGGTCTAAATGATGGACCGCTAGTTCTCAATCAGGACAGCGGATTGTTAGCTAACAAGGAGAGTAAGTAATGCCAACCTTTGTTCGTACCGAAAAGTGCGATGGCTGTAAGGGTCAGGACAAGACCGCCTGCATGTACATTTGTCCGCACAACCTGATGAAACTCGACAAGGACGGTTCCGATACCGGCCATGCCATGAAGGCGTTCAACCAGGAGCCGGAGCAGTGCTGGGAGTGCTATTCCTGCGTCAAGATCTGCCCGCAAGGCGCCATCGAATGCCGCCACTACGCTGACGTCGTCCCGCTGGGCGGCTCTGTGCAGCCCCTGCGTGGTTCCGATTCCATCATGTGGACCATCAAATTCCGTAACGGCAACATGAAGCGCTTCAAGTTCCCGATCCGCACCACCCCCGAGGGCTCGATCGATCCGTTCGGCGGCAAGCCGATGCCCAAGTTGGCCGACATCGAAGCCGTCGGCTCGTTCACACGCGACATGATGGGTGGTTACCGCTCCGGCAACCCCGCTGAACTCATCCGCAAGTAATTCAACGAATCGAGGAATATCAAAATGGCTGGAACTTTTGACAAACCGGAAATCGTTCAGGAAGAGCTGGACGTTCTGATGATCGGTGGCGGCATGGCCTGCTGCGGCACCGCTTACGAAATGATGCGCTGGACCGAGGCTGTCAAGGCCGAGACCGGCAAAGACCTGAAGATCAAGTTGGTCGACAAGGCCGCGATGGACCGTTCGGGCGCTGTTGCCCAGGGCCTGTCCGCGATCAACACCTACATCGGCGACAAGCAGGATCCCGCTGACTACACCCGCATGGTCTCCAATGACCTGATGGGTATCACCCGTGACGACCTGGCCTACGACGTGGGCCGTAACGTTGATGACTCCGTGCATTTGTTCGAAGAGTGGGGCCTCCCCATTTGGAAGACAGCTCCGGACGGCGTGCGTCACGACGGTGCGGAAGCCATCAAGGAAGGTTTGCCCCTCCTGAAGGACGGCGGTCAGCCGGTCCGTTCGGGCAAGTGGCAGATCATGATCAACGGCGAATCCTACAAGTGGATCGTCGCTGAAGCCGCCAAGAAGGCCCTCGGCCTCGACCGCATTCAGGAGCGCGTGTTCATCGTCAAGCTGGTCAATGACAAGAACGACCCCTCCAAGATCGCCGGCGCCGTTGGTTTCTCCGTACGCGAGAACAAGATTTATGTTTACAAAGCCAAGGCGATCATTCTGGCCGCCGGTGGTTGCGTGAACATTTTCCGTCCGCGCTCCGTTGGTGAAGGTACTGGCCGCGCCTGGTACCCGGTGTGGAACGCTGGTTCCACCTACTCGATGGCGGCTGAAGCCGGCGCCGAGTTGACCATGATGGAAAACCGTTTCGTGCCCGCCCGCTTCAAGGACGGTTACGGCCCGGTCGGTGCCTGGTTCCTGCTGTTCAAGGCCCGTGCAGCCAACGCCTACGGCGAAGACTACATGACCAAGAACAAGGACATGCTGAACGACTACCCGCCCTATGGCCAGGCTGCTGTTCCCGCTTCCTGCCTGCGTAACCACCTGATGCTCAAAGAGATGAAGGAAGGTCGCGGCCCGATCTACATGGACACCGTCACTGCGCTGGCCAAGCTGCGCGAGACCTTGTCGCCGAAGGAAGTGAAGCACCTCGAAGCCGAAGCCTGGGAAGACTTCCTGGATATGTGTATCGGCCAGTGCGGCATCTGGGTTGGCGAGAACATCGAACCCGAGAAGAAGATGTCCGAACTGATGCCGACCGAGCCCTACCTGCTCGGTTCGCACTCCGGTTGTTGCGGTATCTGGACGTCCGGCCCGACCGACCTCGGCGCGCCGACTTCGGAAGAGTACACCGGTATCCCCGCCCACCTGCCTTCTGGCTGGAACTGGGGCTACCGTGGCATGACGACGATCAAGGGTCTGTTCACCGCCGGCGACGGCGTGGGCGCTGCCGGCCACAAGTTCTCCTCCGGTTCACACACCGAAGGCCGTCTGGCCGCCAAGGCCATGGTCAAGTACTGCCTCGACAATGCCGACTTCAAGCCGGAACTCGATACCTCCCCGGAAGACCTGGCCGAGCAGATTTGGCAGCCAGTGCGTAACTTCCTCGAGTTCAAGGACTACTCGACCGCGATCGACGTCAACCCCAACTACATCACGCCCAAGATGCTGCAGTTCCGCCTGCAGAAGATCATGGACGAGTACGTTGCCGGTTGTGGCACCTACTACAACACCAACGACAAGATGTTGGCCGTTGCAGAAGAGAAGCTCGAGATGCTGAAGGAAGACTCGCAGAAGATGCGTGCGAAAGACTTGCACGAACTGCTGCGCGCCTGGGAAAACTACCATCGCATCCTGACGGCCGAAGCCCACATGAAGCACATCCAGTTCCGCGAAGAAAGCCGTTACCCCGGCTTCTACTATCGCACCGACAAGAACTTCGTCGATGAAGAGAACTGGCACTGCTTCGTTAACTCGATCTACGACAAGTCGTCCAAGAAGTGGACTTGTTTCAAGCGCAAGCACGTAGACCTGGTTGACAAGTCCAAGCTGTTCAAGGCTGCCGCGCCGCACTAAGCAGTCTGTAGCACTACCAGAGAACCGGACGTCGCGAGACGTCCGGTTTTTCTTTTCAGGATGGCGATGGCCTTGTTTTCAAAGGGGTGACCTCCCGTGTAAGCTCCGGGGCTCCTTTGCAAACCAGACCGACTCAACAGAAACAACGAGGTGTGAAATGTCCAAAATCGAAGTTCCCTTTCCGCAAAGTCCCGTCGTACCGGCCATGGTCGAAGGTGGCCATTCGATCCAGTTTTCCTGCCACAAGGGAATTTCCTGCTGGAATGCCTGTTGCGCCAACATCGATATTTCACTGACGCCCTACGACATCGTCCGCCTCAAAAAGCATCTCGGCACCTCATCGACCGAGTTCCTGCGCGAATACACTGTGCCCTACGAAATGGAAAAAGACGGCATCGCCGGCGTGAAGTTGCGTCCCGTTGAAAATGGCACCGCCTGCCGCTTCATGAAACCCGAAGGTTGTGGCGTCTATGAAGACCGGCCGACCGCCTGCCGTTACTACCCGGTCGCGCTACTTTCGATGCGCAAGCAGGACGAGTTTGTCGACACCCAGTCCTATGCCATGGTCAAGGAGGAGCACTGCAAAGGCCACGAGGTGGCGCGTACGCTCACTATTGACGCATATCGCGAGGAGCAGGGCTTGCCCGAATACGACGAACTGGCGCGTGGCTGGCGCCAGCTGGTGCTGAAGAAGAAATCTACCGGCCCGACCATCGGCGCGTTGTCGCTCAAGAGTCGGCAACTGTTTTTCATGGCCTGTTACGACGTCGACACCTTCCGCAGCTTTGTCGAGAGCGAGGCTTTTGGCAAGCTGTTCGCCATGAGCGACGACGAACGCACTTTGGTACTGGGTGATGACGTCGAACTGATGCAGTTCTCTTTCCGCTTCCTCAAGCAGGTGCTGTTCGGCGAGCAAAGCATCGCGCTGAACGATGAAGTCGCCAAGGTACGTCTCGATAAATGGCGTGAACGTCAGATCGAGATCGAGAAAGAGGCCGCCGAGAAGCGCGCCAAGCTCGAAGAAGACATGCTCAATGAAGGCATCAACGAGGAAGATTCCGGCCTCGCTTACTGTGCCGACGAAAGCGGCAACTGCGGGCAGGGTTGATCAGCCGGCGTGGCTGATGACGAAGCGGTGCTTGCCTGAGGCAGTCCGCTCGATCACGGCCACGCAGTTGAGCTCCAGTGTTATCCGCGCATCGAGATCGCGCCGGATCGCTGCCTGCAAGCCCGCCTGTATTGTCGGGGCAAGGGTTTCCAGCGCTGTCACCACGTTCAGGACAAGACGTTCCGGCACCGGCTGGATGACCTGAAACTGCTCGATCTCGGGCAGCCCCGTGAGCAGCCGGTTGAAATACGATGGATGGATGCGCCGGCCGCCCGGTGTCAGGATCAGGTCGTTATGCCGGCACATGCCCATCTCCATCTGCGGAAAAGGGGAACCGCAAGCGCAGTCGCCTTCCTTGAGGCGTCCCGAGTCGCCATTTTCATAGCGGATCATCGGCATCAGGCGGTTGGTCAGCGAGGTGATGATGAGATTGTCGTCGATGGACTCCAGATACACCATGTCGGTGAAGACATGCATGTTGCCGTGCCGGCACTCGCAGGCGATATTGGGGATTTCGCGGCTACCGTACTGGTTGAACACCTTGCAGCCGAAGGCCCGTTCAATCAATGCACGCTGCCCGTCGTCAAGCACTTCCGCCGTAGAATAGATGCCGATCAGGCTGGCTGGTACGGGTAGTTTTCGCTCAAGGACAAAGCGTGCCAGCGCCGCCAGAATCGTTGCATAGCCCTGCAACAGCACCGGTCGGTAGCGAAGCAGAAAATCTGCCCAGGCTTGCAGCTTGTCGTCCGAGACATGCTGCGCGGGGAGGGTGGTTTCGGCGGCAATGAAGTCGCCCCAGCGTGTGCCGCCGAAAACCCCGCCGGCCATCGTGTCCAGGCGCGCGCCCCAGAAGTTGAGAATCTTCTCGCCCGGGCGCCAGCCGGCCATCATGTAGCTGCGCATCATGCCGGCACGCATCAACTCGTGCTTGGCCTCGTTGTAATAGAAAGCCAGTGGATTGCCTGTCGAGCCGCCGGTATGGCCGATCGGGGTAGTGAGCGGATCAGCATCGCCAGCCAGCATATCCGCCATGCGTTGCCTGACGTCGTCCTTGTGCAGAATGGGCAGGCTCGCGAAATCACCCGCCGCCGCGCCGAATTTATCGCGGTAATAGACTGTGTTTTCGACAGCGTAGCGGACGATGGCGCGCAGATCCTGTTGCTGCTTTTGCAGCACCTGCCCGGGCGTCATGGCCTGCGTGGCGAGCAGTTCGACGAGTTGGGCGTAACGCGCCGGGCGTTGGCGCCGATGCAACCAGTGTCTCAGCCAGTGCAAAGTACCTGCTCCCAGGCCTGGCGATCCGCCGGATAGCGGGCAATTGCCTCGAGCAATGCGACACGCCATTTGGCCCAGTTGTCAGCAGCGTTGATGCGTAGATGCCCCGGCGATGCGGCGCCGAAGTTGCGTCGTACATTGGCGCAGAAGTGGCGAAACTGCGCGCTGGCGGGATGATCGCGCCACCAGCGAGCAGGGTCGTCAAGCAGTGCTTCGACGCCGGCGAGCCGGTCCAGAATTGCCAGCTGGCGCGCGTTGTACTTCTCAAGCATTTCCTCGCGTACCGAATCGATCAATGAAAAGTCGGCGCTGGCGGGACGGCTAGATGAGTGGCTAGATGAACGGCGCTCTTGGGTGAACAGCATCACGTCGCCGTAGAACTGCCGTTCGAATTCGCCGCTCATGTCGATAATCTGTTCAGTCGTTTCAATCCCCGGGCGGAACTCGGCTTGGCCACCGCTTTCCACCGTGCGCTTGTGCAGCATTGGCAGGTTGGCGGAAACGAAACGTGAGCCAAGCTCGGCCTTGAGGATGCGCCCTAGCGTCGGGCCGGACATTCTGAGCCGCAGATGGGCGAAGGGGATGAAGTACTTGAGCGCCGCCGGTCGGAACATGTAGTTGCCGGCATACACGGTGCGCGCCGGCTGCACCGTCGAAAACAGCTCGGCCGGCTCGTAGGCGGTGATGCGCGTCGGGTGCTCGCCGTAGAAAAAGCTGTTCACGCGGCCGGCAAAATGGGCGAAGCAATCCGCTTCGGCATGTTCGCCCAGCAGCGGGCAGGGGTAGGCGTAGCGTGCGTCAGGCGCGAAACCGAACAGGTCGGCCATGTCGTGATAGGCAGCATTGCTGCTGTTCTGCGCGTTGCCATGATGGCTGCACGGCGCCTGCGCGTCGCGTGTCGCCATGCCCTGCAGGAAGCCTTCCACGTCGGCGAGGAAGTTGCGCGTCATCACGGCTGGCGAGACCGGTGGGTCGCCGACCACTTTGCCCGTGAGCACCTGCGCATCGGTCTGCGCAAAAATCGCGTCGAGGTCGCGGAAGTAGTCGATGACGTAGCCATCGTTTTCCGGCATATTGACGCGAAACTCCTGATCGCTGTCGAGCGACCAGATCAACGTGTCGTCATCGGGTGCGCCCTTTAACATCTCGGCGACCTTGAGGTAGGCGATGTTGCGCATCACGCCCTGGCCTTTGTGGCCGAAGCGCTCACGCGGCGCGTTGCCGACAATACCGGGCAGCGTCTCCTGCAGTGATCCGATCAGGGCAAACTGCTCGTCCGGACCAAAATGAATGACGGTCAGGCCGGCGCTACTGTAGCGCCCGGCAATCACCCGATTCGCCGCGACGTTGGCCGCGTCAGCGCTGTCGTCGGCGATGATGACAGTAACGGCGCGTGGGTTGGGATAGCGCCGCAGCAACTCGGTGAGGCTGTCCAGACAGGCCTGGATATGGCGCGGCCGGTCAGCAACCGGCACGACGATGATGAAACGATGTACAGGACTAGCGGTCTGATTTGTAGGCGGGGAAGACATGCTTGTCCCAGATCACTTCGATGAGGTTGATGCCTCTGGCGAGATCGGCGCACTCGAACAGCGCATCCACATCCGCCGCAGTTTCGACGCGCCAGTGTTGGATGCCGAAGGACTGCGCCAGCAGCGCATAGTCGGGGTTAACGAAATCGCAGTCGATATAGCGCTCGTGATAAAGCTGGAACTGGTTCTTGCGGATCAACCCCAACGTGCCGTTGTTGATCATCACCACGTTGAGGGGAATGCCGTAGTTCACGGCCGTCATCAGCTCCATGCAGCACATCTGGAAGCCGCCGTCGCCGAGGATGGCGAAGGTCGGCACAGCGACGGCGCAGCGTGCGCCGATAGCCGCAGGAATGGCATGGCCGAGCGATGAAACACCGGAGTTCGGAAAGTAGCGATGTTGCGGCGAGGCCTTCAGGTAGGTCTGCGCGAGAATGACGTTGTCGTCGAACACCATGGCTTGCGGCAGGCGCTCGACGAGGCGCTCGAAGAGATGTGCGACGGCGGTGAAATGCGCGGCCACGGCGGGTGGCGAGAAAGTCGGCGCTGGCGGGACGGTAGCATCTCCGAGGCATTCGAGCAGATCTTCGAGTACGGCGCGGATATCGCCGTGGATGGCGAGGTCGGCGCGGAACACCTTCTCCAGTTGTGCCGCATCGTGGTCGATCTGGATCACGCGCTTGCCCCCCATCAGCGTGGGGTCCCACAGGTAGCTGGTGCGCTCGTTGAATGTCGCGCCGAGCACGATCACCAGGTCGGCATGGTCGACGATGTGACGAAACGCTTCGCCATTGGAGGTGACGCCGAGGCAGCCGAGCGAACGCGGGTCGCTCTCGGCGATCAGCCCCTTGCCCTTCAGCGTGGTTGCCACAGGGATCGAGTGCCGGTCACCGAGCTTCTGCAATGCCGCCTGTGCGCCGGCGAGAAAGCAGCCGTGGCCGGCGACGATCATCGGGCAGCGGGCAGTACGGATCATTTGCGCCATTTCGTCGGTGGCGGCGAAGCGATTGCAGATCGGCGGCGGATCGGTGACAAAGCGGATGGCGTCGAGCAGGTTTTCGTCCACCAGCTCTTTCTGGATATTGTACGGAAATGAAAGCAGCACCGGCCCGGCGTTGGGCGAGAGCAGGATGCGTGTCGCCTGCCGCAGCACCTGCAGCAGGTAGTCGGTGCGTTCGACGATCTTGTGATAGCGCGTGATGCCGCGGAACAGGTCGGACTGGTTGATGCTGCCGCCTTCGCCCGAGCTTTCCTGCAGTCCGCCCTTGCCGAAGATGAAGGTCGAAGTCTCGCCCGTAATGATCAATACCGGCAGCTTGTCGGCGTAGGCATTGGCGATGCCGGTAACGAGATTGGTCGCGCCCGGACCGGCGGTGGTAATGCAGGCCGCGATGCCGCGACCGGCGCGTGCCTCGCCGCAGGCCATGAAGGCCGCGCCCTGCTCGTGCTTGACCAGAAGCGTCTTGATCGACGAATCAAAAAGCTGATCATAGACCGGCAGAATGTGCGAGCCGGGCATGCCATAGATGGTGCGGATGCCAAGGCGTTCCATGAAGCGGACAACAAGTGCGGCGACGGTGATCTGCATGAGGCTGAAGGGCGTGGAGCGTGGTGTGTGGCAAAGGGCGCATTTGAGCACAAGCCGGCGCATTTGACAGCGTCCGGCGGCTGTTCCAGACTTCCGTCCGCAGCGACTCCAACAATAACTGATGGACCCCGACAGATGACGACAACAGCATTCAGGACAATTACGCCCGAGCTGGAAATGCTCACGGCAGAGCCTTATTACCAGCCGGTGGATGCCGAGGTGGCGATTTTCGAGGCGGCTGCCAGCAAGCGCCTGCCGGTCTTGCTCAAGGGTCCGACCGGTTGCGGCAAGACGCGCTTCGTCGAATACATGGCGTGGAAGCTCAAGCGCCCGCTGGTAACGGTGGCTTGCCACGATGACCTGACCACCGCTGATCTGGTCGGCCGTTATTTGATCGTCGGCGACGACACCGTCTGGCTTGATGGCCCGCTCACCGCCGCCGTGCGCGCCGGGGCGATCTGCTACCTCGACGAAATAGTCGAGGCGCGCAAGGACACGACAGTGGTCATTCACCCGCTTGCCGACACGCGCCGCGCGCTGGCGGTGGACAAGCGCGGCGAGCTGATTCCCGCGCCGCCGGAATTCATGCTGGTGGTTTCCTACAACCCCGGCTACCAGAGTGTGCTCAAGGAAATCAAACCCTCGACACGCCAACGCTTTGTCGCGCTCGAATTCGAGTACCCGAGTGCCGAGGTCGAAGCGCAGATCGTCGCCACCGAGGGTGGCATCGATCTCGAACGGGCCAAGAAACTTGTCAAGCTCGGTGAGTTGACGCGCAACCTGAAGGGGGCCGGTCTCGACGAAGGCGCCAGCACCCGCCTGCTGGTGCATGCCGCCCAGTTGATCGGTGCGGGGATGGCAGAAGCGACCGCCAGTACGGCGGCGGTGGCGCGCGCGCTGACCGACGACCCGGACATGACGCAAACACTCGACGACCTGGTGCGGGCGGTCTTCTAGTGGCCGAAGAAAAAGGGCGGCGTCTCTTCGAGCACGAACTCGAAGAGCAGCTCGACACGCTGCTGTTTGCCTCGCCCTCGCATCGCTCGATCGAGCGGCTGGCGACCTTGCTCGCCCCCTTGACGCGCGCCCATCAAGAACTGGTGCTGCACTGGGCCGGCGTGGGCGCCCAAACCAATACCGAAATTGGCCACATCATCGCCATGCTGGCGCCCAAGACGCTCGAGCGCATCGACCCGGATGACCATGGCGCCTTCGAAGCCTGGATTCTGTCCGGGCTCGACAGCTATGACCGCGAAGGCCTGCGGCCGGCGATGGAACGCCTGCGTGATCTCGATGGCTTTATCGCCATCCGCGAAGGGCGTCTGTTCGCGAGCTTCGGCGATGTCGAGCCGCGGCTCGGCCGTTTTGTGCAGGGTCTTTCCGGCCGGCCGCTGGCACTGAAAGCAGGCACTTACCCCTGGACGGATACCGAGACGATATTTTTGCCCGCCCGCATCGCGCATTTCACGGCAGCCGAAGACAACCGCCAGCTCTACAAGGCGCTCGCGGTGCAATTGTGGGCGCAGACGCGCTATGGCACGTTCAGCGTTGATCTCGAAGCCGAGGTCGACCGTTGGCCCGAGAGAGATGCAGCGCTGAGCTGGCTGGCGGCGCTGGAGGCCGTGCGCCTGGAGGCGATCGTCAGCCGTGATTTGCCCGGACTGGGCCATGCGCTGTCCACCTTGCGCGGCGCCTGGCCGGATGAGATGAAGGAAGCGCTGCCGGAATTGCAGGCGCCTGCCGCCTCGATCGAAGTGACACTCAAGTGGCTGGCGGTGTTCATGGAACGGAACGCCGTCCCGCCAGCGCCGACTTTTATCGGCCGGCTCGATCCGGCCGTGGCCAGCCGCGTGCGCGCCGAACGCATTACCCGCGATACCGAAACCCTGCGCAAGGCGCTCGGTGCGCTCAAAGGCATGGCGGGTCGGAAGCCGGCGAAACCCTCCGAATTCGCCGCACTCATGCAAAAGGAAACCGGTGAAATCGAGATCCAGCTTGATGGCGAAGCCGTGCGATTGCCGCCAGATGCACGTGCGGCGGCGCAATCGCTGGTGCAGGATCTCGGGGATGTGCCGCCGGAAGCGCTCACCGCCGCCGGCGATGGTCTGTGGAATCCGACCGGCAAGGATCTCGGCCTGCCCGAGCAGACCAGTGCGCGCGACGCCGATTTTCGCTACGACGAGTGGGACTATCGGCGCAACGCCTACCGACGCAACTGGTGCCATGTCTTTCTGGCGGATGTGCAACCGGGCGATGGTCACTTCGTGGCGGATGTCAAGCAACGCTATGCACCCTTCATTCATCAGCTCAAGCGGCGCTTCGAGGCGGTGCGCGGCGAGGACCGCATCCTTGGCCGTCAGCCAGATGGCGAAGAGATTGATCTCGATGCGCTGGTCGAGGCGGTGAATGATCGCAGGAGCGGCGCTGAACCTTCGCCCCGGCTGTTCTGCCGCCGCATGCGCAACGAGCGTAGTCTGGCCGCGATGTTCATGGTGGACATGAGCGGCTCGACCAAGGGCTGGATCAACGATGCCGAACGCGAGGCGCTGGTGATGCTTTGCGAGGCGCTGGAAAAACTCGGCGACAGCTATGCCATCTACGGCTTCAGCGGCTGGACGCGTACGCGCTGTGACATCTATCGCATCAAGGGTTTTGCCGATCGTTACGACGAAACCGTGCGTGGCCGCATCGATGCCATCGAGGCCAAGGACTACACGCGCATGGGTGTGGCGATCCGCCATCTCACCCATTTGCTTGCCAGACAACCGGCACGCCACAAGTTATTGGTGACGCTTTCCGACGGCCGGCCGGATGATTTCGGCGACGAGTATCGCGGCCAGTATGGCATCGAGGATACGCGCCGCGCCTTGCAGGAAGCGCGCGAGCAGGGCATTCGCAGCTACTGCATCACCATCGACCGCTACGGCGCGGATTACCTGCGCCACATGTACGGCCCGGCGAGTTTTGCCGTGCTGGACGACGTGAAGAAGCTCCCCCTGAAAGTGGCCGACATCTATCGCAAGTTGACTGCTTGAAGAATGTGCAGAATACTGCTACTAGAAAATCAAGGAGCAGGAAATGTCCAATGCCGTGATAGATGACTGGGATCAGTTCGAGGCTTTTCTTGTCGCTCAGCCGCTGTGTAAATGGTCAGCGCAAAAACAACAAGAAATCGCCTCGGGAAAGCATAGTGGCCGGGGAGGGTCCTCTATCCATCCTCCTCATGCAAAGAACGACAACGCTGATCTGGCTGCCGCCCTGTCTTCAATGGCGTAACCGACCCCTTGATTGTCAGGGAGAGCCCCAAACGGCGTAGAGCGGATCAGCCAGCCGGGTCTGGCGGATGTATTTGTCGTCCGGCGGACGCGGGTAGCCGCGCAGCGAGGCGCTGTGCAGGTTCTGGAAACCAGCCCGCTGCAAATGGCGCAGTACCCAGGCCTGGCGCACGAAGGAGTTCATGGGCGGCCAGGGCAGTACGGCCTTCGGTGGAAACCAGCGCTCCGAAAAACTCACTACGCACGTACCACCGGGTTTGAGCACCCGCGCGACTTCGCGCAGTATCGCTTCGGGGCACTCCAGATATTCGATGGAGAGCGCGCATAACACCAGGTCGAAGCTCGCCGTGGCGCAGGGCAGTGCGGGGTTGGCGTTGAGGTCGTGGACGATGCGCGTCGTGAGTGCGCTGTTGGCTGCCAGTTCCGTGGCATTCATGCCGATTCCGGTGAGGCTGGCGGGCTTGGCTTGCGGTGGCAGGTGGGAGTCGTGGCTGGCCATCAAATCCAGTACCGCCATGCCGTTCTGCACGAAGCAACCGGTAAGTTCTCGCCAATGGCCGAGGGCTGTGGCGTCGAGGTGATCGACGAGGCGCGGCTGCGCGTAGAAAGCCGTATCGTCAGGCTCCGGCCGGGCGTACGGCTCGCCTAGGCCGGCCAGTTGCGGGGCGGCCGCCTGCCGCGCGGCGCTGGCACTTTTCAGTGCGTAGAGGACGGGCAGGTAGCCGGTGGCGGGTTCCGGGGGTACAGCGAGGACGCGGACACTCAGGGTTGCCAGCGGGTCAGTGAGAGCGAACTCCGCCGTCCCGCCAGCGCCGACTTTTTCAAGTGCGGCGGCGATTTCTTCGGGAAGATCGGTTTCCAGCGGATCGACATCGGTGAACCAGTGACGATCCTCATGCTGGACATTGTCGCTCGTCCAGCACAGCGCAAGCTCGAGGGTGAGGCTCAGACGCTCACCTAGACATTATCCTGTGCCAGCAGTCCTTCAATCTCGCTGAAGGTGGCGCCGACGTCGAAAGTCTGGATCGCCGCGCCGAGCTGGCGGCCGATCTGGGTGGCGGAAAAGACGCCGCGGATGCGCACCTTGTTGGTGATGGGATCGCGATCGCCAGCCATCAGGTGCTGGCGCTTGAAGTGCTTCATGGTGGCAACGATATCGCTCACTTTTGCCGTGAGCACGTCGCGGGTGTCGAGCAGGTCGATACGTTCGCGCGGACACATCAGGTCGCTGACCAGCAGGTCGGAAAACTTGCCGCCACGTTCCTGAACCATCTGGATCGGTTTCTCGCCGCTGGTGTCGCGCGAGGTGATCAGGCCAATCACTTCATCATCGCGGTTCACCACCAACAGGAGACGCACGCCGCGCGAGATCATCGTCTGGTTGGCCGCAGCCAGGGTCGCATCCGGGCTGATCGTAGCAACGGAAACCTGCTTGAAGTCAGTCATCACGCACATGGCCGGGGAATCGGCGCGTACCAACGTAAAGGTGCTGGGCTCGCTGAAACCGGTGCCTTGCGGCGCCTTGAACGTCATGAGCGCCTGGGAGGCGGCAACTTCCTTGTGGATGATGGTCGTCATGCGTGAGCTCCTGTGTCAGCTACGGTGTCTGGTGCGGCAAGTGCGAAATCTTAGCGTTTTCGATCATCCACGAACAGCATTGTTTGCAATGCCGCGATAAAAAACGGGTATCGGGTGTATTTAGGCATCGCCCCCCGAGCCGGCCGCCGCGCGCTTGAGGCGGTCGTGGATGGCCTGCCAGGGTTGGCCAACCGGTTTTTGCACGATGATGCGGGTACAACCGAGCGCGTCGAGCATGCGCAGGTTGGCATACAAGTCGCGGGCGAAGCCGGCGGGGTCGGTGGGGGCGACATGCCATTCGATGAGCGGATGGCCAAAGGGTGCGGGAAAGGTGGCCAGCACGGCGACGTGTTCCTGTTGCACGATGGCATTGCGCAAGGTGATCGGCAGGCTGTCGTCGGGCATCAGTACCAGCGGCGTGCGCGGGGCGTAGTGTGCTTCGAGCGTACCCGGAGCCCGCGTATTTCTGACCGCCGGCGGTGCCAATGGGTCATCCGCACTCATCGGCACGCGGCCGAGCACGCGGCCGATATCGATGGCGGAAAGCATGCCCGGCCGGAGCACGATGGTGCGCGGCCCGCTCATGTCGATGATGGTGGATTCGATACCGACCGTGCAGGGACCGCCGTCGAGAATCAGCGCTACCGCATCACCGAGATCCTCCCGCACATGGTCTGCCGTGGTCGGGCTGATGCGGCCGAAGCGGTTGGCCGAGGGGGCGGCGATGCCCGCGCCAAAAGCCTGGAGCAATTCGAGCGCCAGCGGATGGTTCGGCACACGTAGGCCGACGGTGTCCTGGCTACCAGTGACGGCATCGGGCACGTCCGGCTGGCGCTTGAGGATCAGCGTCAGCGGGCCGGGCCAGAAGGCCTTGGCCAGCACCCATGCGGCTTCAGGGATGTCGCGCGCCCAGCGTTCCAGATGCGTGGCATCGGGCAGGTGCACGATCAGCGGATGATCGGCCGGGCGTCCCTTGGCGGCGAAGATCTTGGCTACCGCTGCCGGATTACGTGCATCCGCACCCAGGCCGTAAACTGTCTCGGTGGGAAAGGCGACCAGTTCGCCTGCGCGCAACAAGCTTGCTGCGCGTTCGATCTCTGCTGACATCAAACCTCGGGCAGTGTCTTCGCCAGTACCTTCTCGGTTTGGCTGACACGGAAGTCGGAAAGCTTTTTCGCCATTTTGCGATCACTTAGCGCCAGCATGGAGACGGCGAACAGGGCCGCGTTGGTCGCACCGGCCTCGCCGATGGCAAAGGTGGCGACGGGAATGCCGCCCGGCATCTGTACCATCGCCAGCAACGAATCGAGCCCTTGCAGGTGCTTGGAGGGCATCGGCACGGCCAGCACCGGCAGTTCTGTTTTTGCCGCCAGCACGCCGGCCAAATGGGCGGCGCCGCCCGCTGCGCCGATCAGCACTTTCATACCGCGGTCAGCCGCGCCGCTGGCATAGTCTAGGGCGGCATCCGGTGTGCGATGGGCCGACAGCACCTTGGCTTCGTAGGGCACGCCAAACTGCTTGAGCGTTTCGGCACAGGCTTTCATGATGGGCCAGTCGGAGTCCGAGCCCATGACGATGCCGACGAGGGGGTGACTCATTTCAATGTCCTTTCAGCAGATTCGAGTGTGTTGGCGAGCAGCATGGTGATGGTCATCGGGCCCACGCCGCCGGGCACCGGGGTAATCGCGCCGGCAATTTCTTTGGCCGACTCGAAGTCGACATCGCCACAGAGCTTGCCGTCGGCGGTACGATTAATTCCCACGTCAATGACGGTTGCCCCCGGCTTGATCATGTCCCCGGTGATCATCTTTGCACGCCCGACGGCGGCGACGAGAATGTCGGCGCGTCTGGTATGGAAGGCCAGGTCCTTCGATTGCGAATGGCAGACGGTGACAGTGCAAGACTGGGCGAGCAGCAGCATCGCCATCGGCTTGCCGACGATATTGCTGCGGCCGACGATGACGGCTTCCGCACCTTTGAGGGGTACGTTCGCACTTTCCAGCATTTTCATCACGCCGTAGGGCGTGCAGGGGATAAAGCGCGGATTACCCTGCATCAGCGCGCCGACGTTCTCGGCATGGAAGCCGTCGACATCTTTCTCGGGCACGATGGCTTCGAGTACAGCTTCTGTGTCGAACTGTTTGGGCAGCGGCAACTGCACGAGGATGCCATGCACGTCCGGATCGGCATTCAGTTCGGCGATCTTGCCCAGTACCACCATCGGCTCGACATTCGCTGGGTAGGTTTCCCGGATCGAGCGGAAGCCGGCTTTTTCACAAGCAGCAACCTTGTTGCGCACATAGACGCTGGAGGCCGGATCTTCGCCGACGAGAATCACGGCGAGGCAGGGCGTGATGCCCTGCGTGGCCTTGAGGGTGGCGGCTTTCTCCGCCAGTTCGGCACGCACGGCGTCAGCAAGCGCCTTGCCGTCGATGATTTTTGCGGTCATGCGGGTTCTACCTCTTTGTGTTGAGCCGCCTTGTCAGCGGCACGCCCTGCTTCGAAGGCCTGACGGTTGATCTCGACCATGTGCGGCTTTCGTGCAGAGAAACGCTTGAGGATTGCCTCGAGTAACACACCGGGTGGGAAGGGCAGGTGGTCGGCCATGGCGCCGAGCATCACCGTGTTGCCGAGGCGTACATCGCCAAGTTCCAGCGCGATGGCCATGGCGTCGAAGGCATGTACCTGATAACCGCGTTCCTTGATTTCGGCGAGCGGATCGTCCGGGTAATCGTAAAGGCCGAGGTCGACCACCGGCGGGACGAGGCGCGCGGTGTTCATCAGCACCAGGCCGCCGGGCTTGAGGTAATGGCACCAGCGCAGCGTCTCGGCGGATTCGAAGCCGACCAGCAGGTCTGCCGTGCCGGCCATGATTTGCGGCGAGAGCACCTTGGGGCCGAAGCGCAGGTGCGACGACACCACGCCGCCGCGCTGCGCCATGCCGGCGACTTCGGTTTTCTTGGCGTCGTGGCCGAGGGCGATGGCGGCTTCAGCGAGGATCTCGGTGGCGGTCATGACGCCCTGGCCGCCGATGCCGACGACGAGGATGTTGGTGATGTTGTTATCGCTCATGGCCGCTCCTTAGTGACGCACCAAGCGCATCGGCTTGGTCAGGTCGGCATGGACGATGGCGTCGGGCGCGCAGGGTTGCACGCAGAGGGTGCAGCCGGTGCAGGCCGAGGTTTCGATGCGCACGAACTGCAGTTCGACTTCCTTGCCACTGGGCTTGACGACTTTCTCGCGACGCGTGACGTGGATCGCCGGGCAGCCGACATCGACGCAGTTACCGCAACCGGTACATTTTTCGTCGATGACTTCGTAAGGCTTCTGCTTCTTGTAGTCGTCGACGAGCACGCAAGGCTGGTCGGTGATGATCACCGAGACTTCGGGAATCTTGATCTCGTCGCGGATGGTCTTGAACAGCGTCGGCAGGATGTAGGGATCGACGACGTGGATGCGTTCCTTCTTTACGCCGAGCGACTCGACCAGCTTGGCGAAGTCGACACGCGGCGCTTCGGCGCCGTGAATATCACGACCGGTGCCCGGATTCGACTGGCCGCCGGTCATGCCGACGGCGCGGTTGTCGAGCAGCAATACCGTGACGTTGCCGCCGTTGTAAACGATGTCGAGCAGGCCCTGCATGCCCATGTGCAGGAAGGTCGAATCGCCGATCACGGCGAGGATGCGCTTGTCCTTGTCACTCTCGCCACGCCCTTTGTCGAGGCCGAGCGCGATGCCCATCGAGGCACCCATCGAGATCGTCGTGTCGAGCGCATTCCACGGATGGCCCGCCCCGAGCGTGTAGCAGCCAATGTCGCCCGAGATGGTGATGTTCTTGATCTGCGCCAGCGTGTAATAGACGCCGAGGTGCGGGCAGGCCACGCACATCGTCGGCGGACGAGGGAATACCTTGGCGGGCGCTGCGATATTTTCCGGCACCGGCTCGCCGAGCAGCTTGGCGATCGCAGGCTTCAGCACATTCGGGGCGAGTTCGCCCTGGCGCGGCAGGATTTCTTTCCCTAAACAATCAATACCAGCCGCCTTGAGTTCGCCCTCGACCAGCGGCTCGACTTCTTCGACGATCACCAACTGTTCGACGGTCGCGGCAAAGGCGCGAATCTTTTCCAGCGGCACAGGACAGGAGAAGCCGAGTTTCAGTACCGGCGCGTCGGGGAAGCTCTCGCGCACGTGCATCCAGGCCGGGCCGGAGGCGACGAAGCCGACGCGTTTGTCTGTGCCGCTGTCGATCAGGTTGAGCGGCGAGATTTCAGCTTCGGCACGCAGCACCTTGTCGCGCTCGAACATCAGCGGGATGCGCTTGCCGGCCCCGGCGGGCGTCATCACCCAGCGCGCCGGTTCCTTCTTGAAGCCGGCGGCGGCGTGCGCGACCCGTTCGCCGACGGTGACGAGGCCCTTGACGTGATTGATGCGCGTCGTCATGCGCAGGATCACCGGCACCTGGAACTTCTCGGAGAAATCGAAGGCGGCCTTCGTCATCTCATAGGCTTCCTGCGAATCAGCGGGCTCGAAGACGGGGATGTGGGCGAAGCGACCCCAGTAACGCGAATCCTGCTCGTTTTGCGAGGAGGACAGGCCAACGTCGTCGGCAATCGCAATCACCAGGCCGCCGGCCACGCCGGTCAGCGTCAGCGTCATCAGTGCATCGGAGGCGACGTTCATGCCGACATGCTTCATGCAGCAGAACGAGCGCGAACCGGCGAAAGCGGCACCGATGGCGACCTCCAGCGAGACCTTCTCGTTGACCGACCATTCGGAATAAATGTCCGGGTAGGTCGAGATGACTTCAAGCATCTCGGTGGAAGGGGTACCGGGATAGGCGGCGGCGACGCGCACGCCGGATTCCCAGACGGCGCGGGCAACGGCTTCGTTACCGGAAAGCAGCAACCGGGACTGGCTCGGTGCGGGTAGGACTGCGGCCATAGTGATCTCGCAAAAAAGAAGGCGGAAAAAATTAACCCGCACCGAATGTATCGGTACAGGTCTTGGATGGAAACTGAGGATGTGATTATCCGGATTCGGCCTGCATGCGTCTATATGGAAAGTCGGCGCTGGCGAGACGGCGCAAGCCGGGTCGCCATCAGAATGGGGACGGCGCTGGCATGGTGCTAGCATTCCGGGCCCATGCATATCGAACATCTCCGCCAACGCCTGCGTTCGCTCGGCGCCAAGCCTTGCCATGAGCAACGCATCTTGCGGGCCTGGGTTCAGGCACGGCCACTCGACAGCGGTGCGGCGCCGGCGGTTGATTATTTGCCCGCCCCGTTGCGCGCCGAGCTGCCCGTACTGACGGACGAACTGGCCCATCTGGCCCGGGTGACGTCCAGTCATCCAGGCGCAGACGGCTCCGTGCGCCTGCTGGTGGCGCTGGCCGACGGCCAGACGGTGGAAAGCGTGCTACTGCCGCGCGACGGTGTCTGTGTATCGACGCAGGTGGGCTGTGCGGTCGGTTGCACCTTTTGCATGACGGGGCGCGACGGCCTGTTGCGCCAGCTTGGCAGCGCCGAGATCGTCGCCCAGGTGATGCTGGCACGCCAACTCAGGCCGGTGAAGAAAGTCGTGTTCATGGGCATGGGCGAGCCGGCCCACAATCTGGACAACGTGCTGGAGGCGATCGAACTGCTCGGCACGGCCGGCGGGATCGGCCACAAGAATCTGGTGTTCTCGACCGTCGGCGACCGCCGCGTGTTCGAGCGGCTGCCCCGTGGCAGCGTCAAGCCGGCGCTGGCCTTGTCATTGCACTCGACCGACGCGGCATTGCGCGCGCAGTTGCTACCCAAGGCACAACGTATCGATCCGGCCGAACTGGTCGAACTCGGTGAGCACTATGCCCGCGCCACCGGCTATCCGATCCAGTATCAATGGACGCTGCTCGCCGGGGTGAATGACAGCGATGCGGAGCTCGACGGCATCGTCAGGTTGTTGGCGGGGAAATACGCGGTGATGAATTTCATCCCCTACAACACGGTCAATGGACTCGGCTATCATCGCCCGACGGATGCGCGCGCGGCGGCAATGTCGCTGCACCTGTATCGGCACGGCATCCTCACCAAACTGCGCCAGTCGGCCGGGCAGGACATCGACGGCGGTTGTGGTCAGCTGCGGGCGCGGGTTATCGCGTAATCGTCGGCATGGCCGAAGGAGACTCCTGTGGGACTGGCGGGCTCGCAGGCGGGCCGGATTAGAAAGTCGGCTGCGGCGACCGCCTGTGCGCTGCGCCGCTTATTTCGATACCACCCAGCCCTTGTCGGTCTTGACGAAGCGCAGCTTGTCGGTGCCGTCCTTGCTATCCACCTTGCCGGTGAGCGGGTTGGTGGTTTCCACCGTCATTTGCAGATCGCAAACGAAGGCGGCGCCTTCCTTGTCCTTGCTGCAGCCAATTTGTTTCACCGCCGTCAGCTTGGCGCTCATGGCCTTGTCGATCAACCGCAGCGGCGATTGACTCGCCTCGAGATCCTTCTCGAGCGCGGCCTTGATCTCGGCATCGGTCGGGCCGGCGGCACAACCGGCCAGCAACAGGGCAATGATCAACGTAGAAAGGGCAGTAGAGTAATTACGCATGTTTTCCTCATGGGGATATCGTGAAAGGTGCTGCAGGATAGCAGCGGGCAAGATGATGCGAGGAGAAAAGTCGGCGCTGGCGGGGCGGCACCTTAGCCGCCGTTGATCACCGCATCGGGAATCCGGTAGTGCTCGTAGTCGTTGACCTCGATCGACCACAGGTCGTCACGCTTGCTGGCCTTGACCTTGCCGTTGCCATCCGCGCTCACCTTGTCGCCGACAAAGGTCAGCACGCGCTGGGTGGTGCCCGGCGGCGTGACGTGAACCTCGGCGTTGCCCGCCTTGCCGCGAATGACGCCGAACTCGCATTGCAGCGAACCTTGCGGTGCATTACCCAGCGAGCACGGCACCTGGCCGGTGGCGTGATACACCGTGCCCTTCACCTTGGCATCGCTGGCCGGTGCCGTGCCGAGTGCGCTGGCATGGCTTGCGCTGCCCGTGATGCCAACGGTCAGCGTGTAGCTGGCCGACTCGTTGCGCCGTGCGGCATTGCGATAAAGATAGGTGCGCAGCTTGTATTCGCCATCGGCCGGCAGCGCGCCGCTCCATTCGTTGCCGGAGGTCGAGCCGATGAAGATGGCCTCGCCGGTCGAGCCCGGCGGCAGCACGTTGAAATAGGCGCTGGCGTTGCTGGTCTTGAACGTCACGCTCATGGTCTGCCCGGCCTTGGCGCGCAGCGTGTAGTCGACCGTCTGATCGCCCTTGAGCGTGCCCTTGATCGTGGCGGTGCTTTCGCCTTTCTTGAACTGCACCGGCTTGGTCTGGATGCTGGCCCAAGACGTGATAGTGATTGAAATGAGAGCAACGGCGGCAAACGCACGGGCGACAGAAAACGGTTTCATTGGAGAGCTCATCATCACAAGATTCATTCGCGGAACGGCTGCCATTCGTAGATGCCGCCATCGGCCATCAGCGACAGGTACAAGTTGCCGTCCTTGAGCAGATAGGACCGTACATAACCGAGATCGCGTGCCAGCCGCTCGTCCAGATGCGGCGGCGGGCACATTGCCCGCGTGGTGGCAATCGGGCCAAAGCTCAGCGATCCGGAACTTGCTGATGTCGGCTTGGCTGCCCATTTGCCATTGCCACGATTGCAGTCCAGCCGCAGGATGGCGCGGCCGTCGGCATCAAAACGCAGGGTGAAGCGCTGCGGCTCGGCGATCTTCGTCGTACCCTGCGCATCGTCCATCGACTGGATGGACACCAGTTGCCAGGAGGTGCCGACCAGCGCTTCCGTCGTGTCAGCCTGAATGGCCCGGCCGAGGATGATCCCGACAGTAGGGCCATTCCCCGGCAGCTGTTCCGGCGTCGCGGCGCATGCGGACAACAGCCAGCACGCCAGTATCGTTAAAACCCTCATGGGTGATTGGTTCCCTACAGCAGGCTATTTACCGCCTTAACGTCGTCCTCGCCCAGCGTGCCGCCGTGGCGAGAAAATAACCCGATACCTCATTCCGCCTTGACGACATACGCAGCATGTTCAGCCGCAATGCGCGCGCGCACCTGGTCTGCGCTGCGCGCGCTGGATGGATCAGCCATCAGCGCATCGTAGGCCGGCCCCACCTGCTCGTTCAGCCATCGTTCTGTCGCACGTTCGCGTGCCAGCAAGGCGCGCAGACCATCCCGAAAGACTTCGCTTTCAGTGGCGTAGGCGCCTGTGGCAACCATGTCTTTCACCAAGCCGGCCATCTCGTTCGGCAAAGTAATGCTGAATTGCTGGGTTGTGCGCATGGCATTCTCCATACAGTTGATAGGATTAAATCCTACGCCACCTCGCGCTTCGTTTCAATCACCCTCCGGCCACGGTGGCGAGCTGCTCCACATCGGCGTGCCGCCTGGCGGGACGGCGGAGAAACTCAGCTTTTCACGATCTCGATGTGATCCTCACCCTTGGGAACGAGGCACAGGAAACTGTAGGCTTCATCACCCAGGGTCTTGTAGCTGTGAGGAACCCCGGCCGGTATCAGCAGCACATCACCGGCGGCGGCTTCGATCGTCTTGTCACCGAGTTGCACTTCTGCGCGACCGCTGAGCACAAATTGCTCGTGCTCGATGGTGTTGGTATGCAGCGGCATGTGGCCACCCGCTTCGATGATGAAATTACGCATCGCAAAATTGGGTGACTCATCCGGCGAGAGTAGCATTTTCATGCTGACGCCCGCGCCGGCACCGAGTGCCGACGCTGCCACCGCGTTGATGTTTTTGTGCAGGGTCATCACGCGTGTTGCCTTTCGTCAGTTCTCTTCCGGCACCGTCCGGATTGCTCCGCACGGGCATTCTGCGACACACATGCCGCAGCCCTTGCAATAGTCATAGTTGAACTTGAAGCCCTTGCCGGGGCCAAGCTTGATGACGGCATTATCGGGGCAGACGCCGTAGCAGTTATCGCATTCGAAGCAGTTACCGCAGGACATGCAGCGGCGCGCCTCGAATTGCGCGTTGCTCTCGTCAAGCCCGCCCAGTACCTCATCGAAGGTGGACTGGCGGCGGATGATGTCGAGCACCGGCCGCATGGTCTTCGGCGCGTCGGAGTAGTACCAGGGGTTCATTCGCTCGAAGGTGGCGATTTCGTGCTTGGGCGGCGGGGCATAGGTTTCGCCACGCAGCCAGGCGTCGATGGCGCGAGCCGCCTTCTTGCCATGGCCGACAGCGACCGTAACGGTGCGTTCGTTGTTGGCCATGTCGCCACCGGCGAAGACGCCGGGATGGCCGGTCATCATGCCCTTGTCGACCTGGATCAGGCCTTTGTCGACGATCAGGCCCGGTACGTTGTCCAGCAGCGAGAGATCGGTATCCTGGCCGAGCGCCAGCACCACCGAGTCGGCTTCGATGCGTTCGAACTCGCCGGTCGGTTGCGGGAAGCCGTTTTCGTCGAGTGCCATCTTCTCGATCATGATGTCAGACTCGCCGGCTTCCTTGATGGTCGATAGCCACTTGATGGAGATGCCTTCCTGCAGGGCCTCTTCGACCTCGAAATCGTGCGCCGGCATCTTGTCGCGGGTGCGGCGGTAGACGATGATTGCCTCTTCGGCACCGAGTCGCTTGGCGGTGCGGGCGACGTCGATGGCGGTATTGCCGCCACCGTAGACCACGACCTTGCGCCCCAGCATCGGGGCGGAGGCATCCTCCATGTTGTGCAGCACGGAGACGGCATCGAGCACCTTGTTGGCATCACCCGCTGGAATGTAGGCACGCTTGGCGATATGGGCGCCGACGCCGAGGAAAACTGCATCAAAACCCTTTTTCAGCGTATCCAGTATGTTGGTGACCTTAGTCTGCAGATGCAGTTCGACGCCGAAGTCAACGAGGCGCTGGATCTCGGCGTCGAGTACCTCGCGCGGCAGGCGATATTTCGGAATGCCGAAGCGCATCATGCCGCCGGCGAGCTCGGCAGCCTCGTAAATCACGGCCTGGTGGCCGAGTCGTGTCAGATGATAAGCGGCCGAGAGACCGGCCGGGCCGGAGCCGACAACCAGTACGCGTTTGCCACTGATGGGCGCCTGGGTTGCGAATTTCCAGCCACGCTTGATGGCCTCGTCGCCGAGAAAGCGTTCGACCGAGTTGATGCCGACCGAGGCATCAACATACTGACGATTGCAGCCGTTTTCACAGGGGTGGTAGCAGACGCGGCCCATGATGGCGGGCAGCGGATTGTTCTCGGTGAGCGCGCGCCAGGCTTGTTCATAGTCGCCGCTTTCGGCATGGAACAGCCAGCCTTGGATGTTCTCGCCGGCCGGGCAAGCGGCGTTGCAGGGCGGCAGACGGCTGACGTACTCGGGGCGGACGGTGCGCCAGGAGCCGGTGTGGTTGGCCAGCGAGGAGCCCGGATTGAGGGTAATGGCAAAGGGTTTTTCCATGTTAGTGGCTCTCCTGGCGGGCTTGCAGCCGGTATTTGCGAATGTTCTTGTCTGCCAGCGCCTGAATCCGCGCAATCGTTGCTACAGCAGGGCTTTTCCCGAACAAGTGGGCGAAGCGCTTTTGCGGCCGCAGATACTCCTCGACGGGGAGTGGCCGGCGTATTGCCAGCACCGACTTGACTTCGCCATGCTCGGCCTCGAATACCGGAAAGATGCCGGTTTCCTTGGCCAGGCGGGCCATTTTGATGGTGTCGTGCGAGGGGGTGCCCCAGCCGAGCGGGCAGGGCACGAGGATATGGATGTAGCGTGCGCCGCGAAATTCCATGGCGCGGCGCACCTTGGCCTCGAGGTCGCGCAGGTCGGCCACCGTGGCGGTGGCGACGTAGGGAATGTCGTGCGCCATGGCGATGGCCGGCAGGAATTTGCCCTGGCCGAAAACATTGCCCGGATCATGGCCGACGGCCGGTGTCGTGGCGGTGCGTGCGGCGGCCGGTGTGGCGCTGGAGCGTTGCACGCCCGTGTTCATGTAGCCGCCGTTGTCGTAGCAGATGTAAAGCACGTCGTCGTTGCGCTCGAACATGCCGGACAGGCAGCCGAAGCCAATATCTGTCGTGCCGCCGTCGCCGCCCTGCGCGACGACGCGCACATCGCCGACCTTGCCCTTGGCGCGCTTGACCTTCATCGCGGCGGCGATACCGGTGGCCACTGCGGCGGCGTTGCCAAACAGCGAATGGATCCAGGGAATCTGCCAGGAGGTTTCGGGGTAGGGCGT
The DNA here is from genome assembly GCA_011391215.1 of Rhodocyclaceae bacterium. Lineage (GTDB taxonomy): Bacteria > Pseudomonadota > Gammaproteobacteria > Burkholderiales > Rhodocyclaceae > Sulfuricystis. The sequence goes on along the minus strand of JAABQX010000027.1, from coordinate 10,087 downwards.
CGAGAAGACTTCGAGGCAGCCGGTCGCGTTGGCGGCGATCAGCTGGCTATCGGTCGCCTCCATCGCGGCATCGATAGCATAGCGGGCGCCGAGCGCCTCGCCGCAGCCCTGGCAGGCGCGGTGACCGGAGTTGATCGAGTTGAAGCGCTTGCCACTGGCCTGCACGCTGCGCTCTTCGGGCGGCAGCAGGCGGTTACCGACGGTGAAAGTGCCGGTCTGGTAGAACTTGACGGGTTGAAAGGACATGGTTCTGTTTTCCCCAATCAGTAGTTGCGTGCGCCGACGACGCCGACATCGCGCAGCAGGGCTTCGGCCACCGGGCCGGAGCGGCGGTGCGCCTTTTCACGGTCGAGTTGTTTGTTGACGGCCTTCCAGTCGAGATCGAGGAAGGTCACCAGTTCCAGTTCTTCGCGCATGGCCTTTTCGAACAGCGCTTTCAGCGATTTCATGGTGATGGCGCGACCACCAAGACCCGCGACGACCGTAAAGCCTTTCAGTCCCATGCCCGTGACCGCCATGCGTACATCGGTGGCGACGATGCCGCCAATGCCGACCGCGAGGCTTTTCTCGAGGACGACGAAGCGTTTGCAGTTTTTCAGTGCCGCAGCGACAGCCGTCAGCGGGAAGGGACGATAGCTGGTGATGCCTAGCACGCCGATCTTATGTCCTGCCTCGCGCATGACATCGACCGTGTCTTTGATCGTGCCCAGCACCGAACCCATCGCGATGACAATGGTTTCGGCATCTTCGGTCTGGTAGGTATGGATCAATCCGCCGGATTCGCGACCGAATACCGTCTGGAATTCTGTGGCAAGTTGCGGGATGCGTTCCAGCGCCTGCAACTGCTTGGCGTGGGCGAGGTAGCGCACTTCCATGAAAGCTTCGGGGCCAACCATCGCGCCGATCGAGACCGGCTCGTTCGTGTCGAGTACCTGGCGCGGCTCATAGGGGGGCAGGAAGGCATCCACCTGCGCCTGGGTAGGCATGTCGACGCGTTCGTAGGCGTGGGTGAGGATGAAACCGTCCATGCACACCATCACCGGCATCGAGAGTTCCTCGGCCAGTTTGAAAGCCTGGATGTGCAGGTCGAGGGCTTCCTGGTTGGTTTCGGCGAATAGCTGGATCCAGCCGCAGTCGCGCTGCGAGAGCGAGTCCGAGTGGTCGTTCCAGATGTTGATCGGTGCGCCGATGGCGCGGTTGGCGACCGTCATGACGATCGGCAGGCCGAGGCCGGAGGCGTTGTATACCGCCTCGACCATGAACAGCAACCCCTGCGAAGCGGTCGCCGTGTAGGAACGGGCGCCGCCGGCCGAAGAGCCGATCGCCACGCTCATGGCGGCGAACTCGGATTCGACGTTGATGAATTCACACTCGGTGAGCGTTTCTTCCTTCACCATTTCGCCGAGGGCTTCGACGATGTGGGTCTGCGGTGAAATCGGATAGGCGCAGATCACTTCCGGCCGGCACAGCGCGATGGCTTCGGCGACGGCGCGGCTTCCTTCCATTTGTTTAAGCATGAATATGCCCTCCGCTGGGCCGTCCCGAGGAGGCATCGCCCCCTGTGGGGGCAGCGAACGCTGTGAGCGTGGGGGCCATTTTGGTGGCTTCCTCCACCTCGGATTTGACGATGGCGTAGGCCTCGCGTGCAGCGGCGACGTTGCCCGCCCCGACTTTGCCGGCAAAACGTTCGTTGATGGCCTTGATCACCGATTCCAACTGGATCAGGCCGGACATTGCAGCGAATCCGGCGAGCAGTGGCACATTCGGCACCGGACGGCCGACATGCTTTAGCGCCAGATCGGTGGCCGACACTGTGCACAGATGCTCGGGCTTCCAGTCACGCAGGAATTCCGACAGGCCCAATTCGGCAAAGGTTTTATTGGTGTTGATGAGGATGTAGCCGTCTTTCTTCAATCCGGCGAACACGTCGACCTGATGCAGCAGGGTCGGGTCCTGGATGATCAGGGCGTCGGGCTCCATGATCGGCTCGCGCAGGCGGATTTCCTTGTCGGCGATACGACAGAACGCGACGACCGGTGCGCCGGTGCGCTCCGAACCAAAACTGGGGAAGGCCTGGGCGTGACGTCCTTCCTCAAATGCAGCTACGGACAACATCTCGGCAGCGGTAACCACGCCTTGACCGCCACGTCCGTGGATTCGAACCTGGAACATAACTCCTCCTGAACTTTTGTGGCGCGTAGATTACCCCAAACGAGGGCCGCCCGTAGACAAAAGTCGGCGCTGGCGGGACGGCTACCCGACGCTTTTGGTCGGGCATTGCGCCGCCGGCCAGCCCCTGGAACCGGGGTTGATTGGTGCATATTGCAGACCACCGTGTAACGCTTTACCATCCGTCCGGTGCGCCTACCCGGCGAGTAGATAAAAATCATGCCGCTGTGCGCAATCCGTGCAGCGTTCCAAACACACCCCAGCAGGAGAAGCTTATGTCCGAGATTCATCCCGGCGCCATGCAGGTGCTTGGCCACGATGTCGACCCCCAGGAAACCCGCGAATGGCTCGATGCCCTCGAAGCTGTCATCGAGGAAGTCGGCCCCGAGCGCGCCCATTTCCTGATTGAGAAGCTGATCGAACTGGGCCACCGCGCCGGCATCAACCTGCCCTACGCGGCAAATACCGATTACATCAATACCATTCCGGCCGACCGCCAGCCGCTGGCCCCCGGCGATTACGCCCTCGAAAACCGCATTCGTGCCTACGTGCGCTGGAATGCGCTGGCCATGGTGCTGCGTGCCAACAAAGGTGACTCCAACCTGGGCGGCCATATCGCCAGTTTCGCCTCGGCGGCGACGCTCTATGACGTCGGATTCCAACATTTCTGGCACGCGCCCAGTGAAAATCATGGCGGCGACCTGGTGTTTGTCCAAGGCCATTCCGCGCCCGGAATCTATGCGCGCGCCTTCATGCTCGGCCGCCTGACCGAAGACCAGCTCGACGGCTTCCGTCAGGATGTGGATGGCAAGGGGCTGACCTCCTACCCGCACCCGTGGCTGATGCCCGACTTCTGGCAGTTCCCCACGGTTTCGATGGGGCTTGGTCCGCTGCAGGCCATCTATCAGGCACGCTTCATGAAGTACATCCATGATCGCGGCCTCGCCCAAACCACCGGACGCAAGGTCTGGGCCTTCATGGGCGACGGCGAGATGGACGAGCCCGAGTCGATGGGCGCCATCGGCATGGCTGGCCGCGAGAGGCTCGACAACCTGATCTTTGTCGTGAACTGCAACCTGCAACGCCTCGACGGCCCGGTGCGCGGCAATGGCAAGATCATCCAGGAACTCGAAGCCGATTTTCGCGGCGCCGGCTGGAACGTCATCAAGGTCATCTGGGGCGGCTATTGGGACTCGCTGCTGGCGCAGGACAAGAAAGGCCTGCTGCGCAAGCGCATGGCCGAATGTGTCGACGGCGATTACCAGACCTTCAAGTCGAAGGATGGCGCCTATGTGCGCGAGCACTTCTTCAATACGCCCGAACTCAAGGCGATGGTCGCCAACTGGTCCGACGACGACATCTGGCGCCTCAACCGTGGCGGCCACGATCCCCACAAAGTGTTTGCCGCTTACCAGGCCGCCGTGAATCACACCGGCCAGCCAACCGTCATCCTGCCCAAAACCATCAAGGGCTATGGCATGGGTGAATCGGGCGAGGCGCAGAACATTACCCATCAGCAGAAAAAGATGGGCACCACGTCGCTCAAGGCGTTCCGCGACCGTTTCAAGCTACCGGTAAGCGACGAACAACTCGACAAACCGCCCTATCTGAAATTCGCTGACGGCTCGCCGGAGCTCGATTACATGCGCGGCCACCGCATGGCGCTGGGCGGTTACCTGCCGCAGCGTCGGCGCACGGTTGATCCATTGCCGGTGCCGCCGCTGACCTCCTTCGACGCCTTGCTGAAAGCCAGCGGCGAAGGCCGCGAGTACTCGACGACGATGGCCTTTGTGCGCATCCTCAACGTCATGTTGAAGGACAAGCTGATCGGCAAGCGCGTCGTACCCATCGTGCCTGATGAGTCGCGTACCTTCGGCATGGAAGGGCTGTTCCGCCAGATCGGCATCTGGAACCAGCAGGGCCAGACCTATGTGCCGCAGGATGCCGACCAGCTGATGTTCTACAAGGAATCGAAGGACGGCCAGATCCTCCAGGAAGGCATCAACGAAGCCGGTGCAATGGCCGACTGGATCGCGGCGGCGACGAGCTACTCGACGCACGGCGTGCAAATGATTCCCGTCTACATCTTCTATTCGATGTTCGGCTTGCAGCGCACCATGGATCTGTGCTGGGCGGCGGGCGACTCGCGCGCACGCGGTTTCCTCATCGGTGGCACTGCCGGCCGGACGACGCTCAACGGCGAAGGCCTGCAACATGAAGACGGCCATTCGCACATCCTTTCGGCGACGATTCCCAACTGCGTTTCCTACGATCCGACCTTTGGCTATGAACTGGCGGTGATCGTGCAGGACGGCCTGCGCCGCATGGTGGCCGAGCAGGAAGACGTGTTCTATTACCTCACGGTGATGAACGAGAACTATGAGCATCCGGTCATGCCCGAAGGCGTGCAGCAGGACATCCTCAAGGGCATGTACCTGTTCCGCAAGGGGCCGAACAGCAACGGCCCGCGCGTGCAATTGCTCGGCTCCGGCACGATCTTCCGCGAGGTGATCGCTGCGGCCGATTTGCTGCAAGACGATTGGGGTGTCGCGGCCGATCTCTGGTCTTGCACCAGCTTTAACGAACTGGGGCGCGACGGTCACAACTGCACGCGTTTCCATCTCCTGCATCCGGATGAACCGCGCCGCAATTGCCACGCGAAGGGGCTACTGGCCGATACCCGCGGACCGATCATCGCCGCCACCGACTATGTGCGCCTTTTCGCCGAACAGATCCGCCCCTTCATCACCGATAACGGGAGGCGCTATACGGTGCTCGGCACCGACGGTTTCGGCCGCTCCGACACGCGTGAGAAGCTGCGTCACTTCTTCGAAGTGGATCGCTACTGGGTCACGCTGGCGGCGTTGTCGTCGCTCGCCGACGAAGGCGCCATCGAGCCGCAAAAGGTTGCCGAAGCCATCGCGAAATACGGCCTCGACCCGAACAAACCCAACCCGGTGAAGGTGTGAACATGGCCGCGACGATGGAAGTCAAAGTTCCCGACATCGGCGATTTCAAGGACATCCCGGTCATCGAAATTCACGTCAAGCCGGGCGATGTGGTGAAGGCCGAGGATTCCCTGGTCACGCTGGAGTCCGACAAGGCGACGATGGACGTGCCCGCGCCGGCGGCCGGGACGGTGAAGGAGATCAAGGTTGCTTTGGGTGACAAGGTTTCAGAAGGTGCCGTGATCGTGTTGCTGGAGGTGGTTGAATCTGCCGCCGCCGCTCCGGTAGCGCAGGAAGCGCCGCCGGTTGCCGCGCCTGTACCGGCCGCCGTCACGCCAGCGCCGACTTTTGTCGCACCACTGCCGGAAAGTTCGGCAGTGACCGATTTTCGTCCCACCGAGCAGGAGCCAACGACCGCTCCGCTTGCCGTGCATATGCCTTCGCCTGCCGAAATCGTCACGGCAATGGATGGCCTCAAGGCGCATGCCAGCCCGTCGGTGCGTCGTTTTGCGCGCGAACTCGGCGTCGATGTGGCGCAGGTCAAGGGTAGCGGGCTGAAAGGTCGTATCACCCAGCAGGATGTGCAGGCCTACGTGAAGGGCGCACTCTCTGGCCAGGCTGCCGTCCCCGGTTTGGCAAATGCGGCGCCGACTTCTTCAGCCGGCGGTTTGAACCTGCTGCCCTGGCCGCAAGTCGACTTCGCCAAGTTCGGCCCGGTCGAGGTCAAGCCGCTGTCGCGCATCAAGAAAATTTCCGGCCCCAACCTGGCGCGCAACTGGGTGATGATTCCCGCCGTCACCTATCACGAGGATGCCGACATCACCGACCTGGAAGCCTTACGCGTCCAGCTCAACAAGGAGAATGAAAAGTCGGGCGTCAAGGTGACGATGCTGGCATTCATGATCAAGGCCGTGGTCGCCGCGTTGAAGAAATATCCCGACCTCAACTCATCGCTCGATGGAGATAGCCAGGTCTTCAAGAGTTACTGGCACATCGGTTTCGCCGCAGATACGCCCAACGGCCTGATGGTGCCGGTGCTGAAGAACGCCGACCAGAAGGGCATCATCGAGATCGCGCAGGAAACTTCCGAACTGGCGAAGAAGGCGCGTGACGGCAAACTGCCGCCCGGCGACATGCAGGGGGCGACCTTCACCATTTCCTCTGTCGGCGGCATCGGCGGCACGGCGTTCTCGCCGATCGTCAATGCGCCGGAAGTGGCGATCCTTGGTATCAGCAAATCGAGCATGCAGCCGGTGTGGGACGGCAAGCAGTTCGTGCCGCGCCTGATCGTGCCGCTCTCGCTTTCCGCCGATCACCGGGTCGTCGATGGTGCGCTGGCGACGCGCTTCAACGCTTATCTCGCGCAGTTGCTGGGCGACTTCCGCAGGGTGATGCTATGAGTGCCATCGAGGTCAAGGTCCCGGATATCGGCGAATTCAAAGATGTGCCGCTCATCGAGATCCACGTCAAGCCGGGTGATGTCGTCAAGGCGGAGGATTCGCTGGTCACACTCGAATCGGACAAGGCGACGATGGATGTGCCTTCGCCCGTGGCCGGCACAGTGAAAGAAATCAAGGTGGCCCTTGGCGACAAGCTGGCTGAAGGCAGCCTGATTTTGTTGCTCGAAGTGGGTGAGGCTGCCACCCCTGCCCCCCAACCCGTTACAGCGCCTACGCTGCAAACGGTTGCCGTCCCGCCAGTCCCACGGGGATTTCCTTCGGTCACGCCGACTTTTGCTGCCGGCAGCTACACCGGCAAGGCGGACATCGAAACCGAGATGCTCGTCCTCGGCGCCGGTCCCGGCGGCTACTCGGCTGCCTTCCGTAGCGCCGATCTCGGCATGCAGACGGTATTGGTCGAACGCTATGCCACGCTGGGTGGCGTTTGCCTGAATGTCGGCTGCATTCCCTCGAAAGCGCTGCTGCATGTCACCGCCGTGATGGATGAAGCGCAGCATCTCGGCGCGGCCGGCGTGACGTTTGCCGCGCCGCAGGTCGATATCGATGCGCTGCGTGCGCACAAGGAAAAGGTGGTCGGCAAACTCACCGGCGGGCTCGCCGGCATGGCGAAGGCCAGGAAAGTCGAAGTGGTGCGCGGCTACGGTCACTTCCTCGACGCCAACCATCTCGAAGTCGAAACGACTACCGGTGATGCGCAGGACAAGACTGGCGACAAGAAAGTCATCCGTTTCCAGAAGTGCATCATCGCCGCCGGCTCGGCCGCGTTTCATCTACCCTTTATCCCGCGCGATCCGCGCATCGTCGATTCCACCGGGGCGCTCGAACTTCGTCAGACACCCAAGAAAATGCTGGTGATCGGCGGCGGCATCATCGGCCTGGAAATGGCCACGGTGTATTCAACGCTCGGTGCCAAGGTTGATGTCGTCGAAATGCTCGACGGCCTGATGCAGGGCCCCGACCGCGATGCCGTCAAGGTCTGGGAAAAACAGAACGCCCAGCGCTTCGACAAGATCATGCTGAAGACGAAAACTGTTGCTGTCGAAGCTAAAGACGATGGCCTCTGGGTCACGTTCGAGGGTGCGCAGGCGCCTGCGGAAGCGCAACGCTACGACCTGATCCTGCAAGCTGCCGGGCGCAGCCCGAACGGCAGGAAGATCGGCGCCGACCAAGCGGGCGTGGCCGTCAATGAGCGTGGCTTTATTCCGGTCGACAGCCAGATGCGCACCAACGTGCCGCACATCTACGCCATCGGCGACATCGTCGGCCAGCCCATGCTGGCGCACAAGGCCGTCCACGAAGCGCACGTCGCTGCCGAGGTTGCCGCAGGGCAAAAGGCCCACTTCGATGCCAGCGTAATCCCCAGCGTCGCCTACACACATCCCGAGGTGGCCTGGGTGGGCCTGACCGAAGTACAAGCGAAGGAGGCCGGGCGCAAGATCGAAGTCGCCAAGTTTCCCTGGGCAGCCTCCGGTCGTGCCATCGCCAACGGCGCTGACTATGGTTTCACCAAGTTGATTTTCGACACTGAAACCCATCGCATCGTCGGCGGCGCCATCGTCGGTCCGAGCGCTGGCGACATGATCGGTGAAATTTGCCTGGCTATCGAGATGGGCGCCGACGCCCTCGATATCGGCAAGACCATCCATCCGCACCCGACGCTGGGCGAAAGCATTGGCATGGCGGCGGAAGTGGCGCACGGCAGTTGTACCGATCTGCCACCGATGAAAAAACGCTAGAAAAGTCGGCGCTGACGGGACGGCGGATGTCGGCCATCAAGAGATGGTGGCTCTCAGAACCCGAATGAGTACAAAAGACTGGTTGCTGCCGTTCGGTTTTCTGGAACAGGTGACTGCCCCCCGACCCTCAGCGGTCTGTCGCACAGTCAGGGGTCTAACGGCAGGTAGCCGAGCGGAGCGGTCACTATGTGTCTATGCAATCCCGGGGCAATTCAATCGGATGAATTGGTGCCGCAGCTTTTAATACCAACCCGGTTCCGCATATCTCTCTAGCTACGCTCCTATCTGGTAGCCGTTGCGTTAGGGAACCTACTAAGGTTCCCTTTTGCGCCGAAGGAGCTTGATAGACAATCGGGTAGAGTGGATCCAGCGGCCGCGATTGCCAGGCCTTCACGTCATCGGCGACGGCATCGGTCACCGATGAAATCAGGCTGGGCGAGACCTCGGTGCCGTACATCTCCTCGAGGTGTGCCTGGATCTCGCGCACGGTCATCCCGCGGGCTTAGAGCGAGAGGATCTTGTCGTCGAATCCCGCCCAGCGCGTCTGGTGCTTGGTGATCAGCTGTGGCGCGATGGTGCCGTGCCGGTCGCGGGGGATTTCAATGGGCAGTTCGCCGAACTCGCCTTTTAGCGTCTTCTTGCTCTTGCCATTGCGGGTGTTGCCGGCAAGATTCTCGACCGGCTCATTCTTGCCGTGACCGAGGTGATCGGCCATCTCCGCCCCCAGCGCCTTCTCGACCAGCAACTTGGTCAGTTGTTTGAGCAAGCCATGCTCGCCAATCAGGTCTTCCGGCTTACGGTAGTCAGCCAACAGGCTGTCCAGCAACTCCTTGGGTACTGCTTTCTTTCCTACGGTCATCATCGCTCCTGGCAATGTGGCAGTTTCCTGCCGGGTGACCGTTTACACAAAAATTCTTACACCTTCCGGCCTTGGTGCGCGACATCCTGACCCATCTGGGCGAACCGACTTCGCCGCCACGCCTGATGAGAGCCCGTGCGCCCCCGCTCCGGGAGATGCAGGGCGCCAACATGGGCGAGGACGAAGCGCAGCCCCAACCGGTGCCAGACTACGAATTCGACCAGCGCAGTGCCTGGTAGGTGCCAATGCGCAAGGGTCCAGACTGAAGCAAGACGAGTCGTCATTGCCCTTCGTGGGAGGACTCGTGCCTGTGGTCATCCGCCCGGCCGGTCCGGCCAGGCGGATGACCACAGGCACTAAGCGGGGCGGGGTTCGTATAACTCTTCAAGGACTCCCGAGCCCAAATGCGAGATTGACGCCGTTTGATGAAGGCTAATCTACTCTCGTTGGCACGGTTGGATTTCTTATCCTTTCTTCACGGGCAAATTGCAGGATACGGGTGGCGATGGCGAGGCCGATGCCTGCCGGCACCATGTAACGTACCTGGGCATAGACCGGGTTGAAGATGCCCGAGAAAAGGAACATCAGAAAGGCCAGGAAAATCATGATGCCGATCGCCCGTAATTGTGGCGATGCCGGTGTCCAGGCGCTTTTCCAAGTCTGGCGGAAAATCATGCCGAGGGCGATGGCGCCGACCAGCACGCCGATTAGACCGGTACGCAACAGCCACCACCAGTAAAGACTGTGGATGTTTTCGAGATTGGTGCGGAAGAAGCCGAGTGCCGCAATCTCGTTCCAGAGGGGGCGGACGCCATGCCCGAAGAGCGGAATGGTGTCGAAATTGTCGACAATATGGACGGCGATGGCCAGACGATAGAGGGTCGAGGCGTCGCTGACATTGGTTTGTTCGACCCG
>JAABQX010000026.1:2552-29750 GCA_011391215.1 Rhodocyclaceae bacterium | reverse complement strand
CGCGGCACGACATGGCCGAGCAGGAACAGTGTCACCAGCAGGCCGACGGCCGCGAGAATGGCCGGGTAGATCAGCGCGCTGATGACGCGACCGCGTACGGCATCGAGACGGCTGCGGTAGTCGATAAAGCGCGATAGTGAAGCGGGCAGGCTGGAGGTGCGCTCGGCTGCGCGCATCAGGCCGACATACAGGGCAGGGAAATGCGTCGGCTGCGCCTCGAGTGCGGCGGAGAAGCGCAAACCCTCGTTGAGCGAGCGCGATAATTGTTCGAGTACGGCACGCGCTTCTGCACGCTGCTCTTTGTCACATAGCGCATCGATGGACTCGGTCAGTGACAGACCGGCTTCGAGTAAGGCCAGCAGTTCCTGGCTGAACAGGGGCAAGGAAAACTGGCCGCGCGACACCGACCTGCGCGCACTGGCAGCGGACACCGACAGCGGCCGCAATGCCTGCGCACCCACCTGAGCAAGTGCGGCCGCAGCGTCGGCAGCTTCCACCGCTACGGTAACGACGCCACTGCTGCCAATGGCTCTGACCGCGTAGCGCATCTCAGTAGGCGATATCGGCGTTTTCGCCGCTGCCGCCGGGCGCGCCATCGCGCCCATAAGAATTCAGGTCGAAATCGCCCTTGGTGCCGGGCGTCCGGTAAATGTAAGGTTTGCCCCACGGGTCGGGTGGCACATCTTTCTGCAGATAGGGGCCATTCCATTTTGTCTCGCCGGCCGGCCGCACGCGCAGGGCCGCGAGGCCCTGGGCAGAGGACGGATAGTGACCGGTGTCAAGACGGAAAGTGTCGAGCGCCTTGGCCAGCGCCTCGATCTGGGCGCGGGCTGCGGCGGTCTCGGACTTGCCAATTTGGGAAACGTAGCGCGGCCCCACGTAGGCGACCAGCAAGCCGATGATGGCAACCACCACCAGCAACTCGAGCAGGGTGAAGCCGCGCGACGCGTCCCGGTTCCTCATGCGAAAGTGTCTCCCATCAAGGCGGTGAACCACTTGTTCATCTCTTCGAAGTTGTCCTTCGAGCGCGCCGAGGCTTCGCCAGCAGAGGCCGGTACGGGCAGCATGGTCTTGCTGACCGGGTCATAGGCGAAGGTGACGGTGAGCCAGGAAGCCGTTTCAAAGGTGATTGGCGAGTAGCAGGCCGAGTTGGTCACCGGCGCCTGATCAAGCGCACGACCGGAGAACATGCGCAGGATGGCGTCGGCACAGACCTTGGCTTCTTGGTTGGCGATATGGCCGGCCTTGGGTTGGGTCGTCGCCGAGGCGTCGCCGATGACATGAATGCCCGGCGCGAGCTTGGCCTCGTAGGACAGTACATCGACGCTGGTCCACTTGCCATCGGCATCGGCGAGGCCGTTGGCGGTAATCACCTTGCCGGCACGGTGGGGCGGAATCACGTTGAGCACAGCGCCCGGTACCTTGCCGTTGTTGGTATCCAGGGTCATTGTCGATGCATCAACGCTCAAAACGGTCGTGTTGGGGCGATACTCGATTCCATGCAGGGCGAATCCTTCTTCGAATGAGTGCTTCTCCGCGATGATCTCCGGGTTTGCGTCCAGCACAATGACCTTGGAACCAGGCCGATTGCGTTTCAGCCAGTCGGCGACGACGCAGGCGCGCTCGTAGGGGCCGGGGGGGCAACGGTAAGGTTTGGCCGGGATAGTCATGACGAACACGCCACTGCCGTTGGTCGGCATGGCAGTGATCATGTTGCGCAGCGTCGTGGTTTGCGGGCCGGCCTTCCAGGCGTGCGGCACCTTGGCTTGCGCTGTAGCCGTCTCGAGGCCGGGCAGGACGTCGAAATCGACGCCCGGGGCGATCACCAGACGGTCGTAGGCATAGCGGGTGCCACTGCCCAAGGTAACGGAACGGCCGACCGGATCGATGGCGACGACATCGCCCTTGACGATTTTCACGCCATAGCTGCTGGCAAGCTTGCCATACCCATATTGCAGCGAACTCATGGTGCGACTGCCGTTCAGCACCAGGTTGCTCATGATGTTGGAGGCGTAAGTCGCGTCGCGCTCGATCAGCGTCACCGTGACACCGGTGCCACCCCAGTAGCGCAGGTACTTGGCCGCCGTGGCCCCGGCCATGCCGCCGCCGATCACCACGACATTACCCTTGATGCCCGTATTGGTTGGGATGACCGGCACGAACGCGGCGCTCGTCTCTTCCGCCATTGCGAGCATGTCGAAAGCGCCTGCTGCAAAGCCGATTCCGGAAGCGCCGGCCCACTTGATGAAATCTCTACGTTTGACCATGATGATGTCCTCGTTCAGCGCTGCTTGGAAAGGTAGTCGGCGATCAGACGTATCTGCGCGTCGGTATAGCCGCGGGCATGCATGTCCATCATCTTGGGCGGCGACTTGCGCTGCATCTCTTTCAACTCGTTGTATATCTCGCTCACCGACTCACCGGCCAGCCGTTCCAGCCCGCCGCTGCCATTGGTGCCGTGGCACTGGAAGCAGTTGGAGGCGAGCAGTCGCCCGGATGGGGGAGCGGTTGTTGTGGTCTGGGCGAACGCGGGGGATACCGCCAGGGCCAGTACCAGCGCGCGCATGATCTTTCCTTGTTTCATGGAAGCTCCTTATTCCTTTTTTTGAATGCCGCTGGCAGTTGCCGCAGCGCTTTGCGATGCCCCTGGCGTGTCATCGCGGAACGGATCATCCCGATCCCGCAGCTGCCCGGCTACTGTCGCCAAACCCCGACACTTTCTGCGGGCATCCCCTTCGCTTAGTATTGCGGTCGTGAATCTCTATCCCCGCTCCTTACTCCGCATGATCCTGCTCGGCTGGGTCGTCACAGCCATGCCCCTGCTGTTCGCGATCGCCTTCGCCTCGCACAGCCTCAACCGGCTGGCCGAACGTAGCGAGGCCGCCATCCAGGATGCCGCGCTGTCGGTCCGACTCGGCTGGGAACTCGAAGAGGATCTCACCCTGATGGCGCGCATCCTGCGTCAGTACGAAGTGCTGCGCGATGCAACCCTGCTCGAGGACTACGCGGAGGCCCGCAACGAATGGCGACACCATGCGACCGGATTTGCCGGCGTGCCCCTGCTGCAGCCGCTCGCCGCGCAAATCGCTGCAATGCAGAAAGAGGAAGAAACGGCGCATCGCACGCTGTCCGGAGGCGCGACAGAACTCAAGGTCTTGCATGAGATCCTGGTGCGCCTGAAAGGGCAGAGCGTTGCCCTCCGCGACGAAGCCGCCCGCTTGAGCGCTGCCGAGCGACAGCAGTTCCGTACGGAAACGGAAGCCTTGTACCAGCACCTGTTGATCGGCATTGCCGTATCCCTGCTGCTGGCGGGAATCCTGTTCTGGTTCGGCCAGCGCCTCCTGGCGAAGCTGCTGGAGGGTGTCGGTCGGGCCGTCATCGCACTCGGCAACAACCTGCTCGACCGCCGCATTCGCATCAAGGGGCCCGATGACCTGCGCTGGCTCGGCAAGCGCCTCGACTGGCTGCGGCGGCGCATGCTGGCTCTGGAAGAAGAACGCACACGCATCCTGCGGCACATCTCGCACGAACTGAAAACGCCGCTCGCCGCGTTGCGCGAGGGCTCGAGCCTGCTGACGGATGGCGTGGCAGGCACGTTGACTCCGCAGCAGGCACGCATCGCCCGCATCATGCAGGGCAACGCTTTGCGCCTGCAAGGCCTGATCGACGGCCTGCTCAAGTTGCAACAGGCCGAGCATTCACGCGAACGCATCGTCCCGGTACCGATTCGCCTCGATGACCTGATCCAGCACACCCTGGAGACGCACAAGCTTGCCGCGCGAGACAAACGTTTGCGCATCTCGGGGACTCTCGCGCCCCTGACAGTCATGGGGGGACAGGAAGAGGTCACGACCATCGTCAACAATCTGGTGTCGAATGCCATCAAGTTTTCACCGGAGAACGGAAAAATCCAGATCCTGCTGTCGCGCCAACATAAGCAGGCAGTACTCGATGTTCTCGATGAAGGCCCTGGTGTACCCGAAGCAGACCGGCAAAAGATATTCGAGCCGTTCTACCGCGGGCCAGGCACCAAGACCGTCGCCGGCGTAGGTCTCGGCCTTGCCATTGCTCACGAATTCGCGGCCGCGCACGAAGGCTCGCTCGACCTGCTACCCTCGCCTGCCGGCGCGCATTTCCGCGCTTTACTTCCACTGTCCGCCGAAACGCCATGAAACGATTCATCCACTTCATCGCCCTCGCGATGACCCTGTTGATGCTGAGTGCCTGCACGAGCATTCAGGAACGCGATCCTGAAGGTCGCGAAGTCAGCGACCTGCTCGATTACTACGCCCGCCTGTCCGCCCTGCCGGCCGAGGAACAAGCGCGTGCCTACAGGGAAGTCCAGGCAGATTTCGAACGTGAGCCCGGCGACCTGCAACGCCTGCGGCTGGCATTGGCGCTGGCTCTGCCGCGCGCACCCTGGCGCGACGATGTTCAGGTGCTCAAACTGCTCGGCAGCATCGTGGATACCCCGGTTGAGAAGCCTTCGCCGCGACGCAACTTCGCCTTCGCACTGCAAAATCTCATGCAGGAACGCATCCGTTTGTTGCGTGAGGAACATCGAAAAACCGAGGATGTCCAACAAAAACTCCAAGGCCAACTCGCCGAGCGCCAGCGCCAGTTGCGCGATGAACAACGTAAATCTGCGGAATTACAGGACAAGGTGAATGCCCTGCGCGCCATCGACCGCGACACCAGCATGAAGCCGCGCCACCGATGAGCCCTGCTCTGGCGACTGCCCGTATCCTCGTCGTCGATGACGATCCCGACCTCCTCGACCTGATCGCCATGCGCCTGGACTCGGCAGGCTACGAAGTCGCAGTCGCCGCATCCGGACTGGAGGCCCTGGAGATTTTTCGGGCCACACCGCCGCGTGCGGTCGTCACCGATCTGCGCATGGATGGAATGGATGGACATGCCCTGTTCGCGCGCCTGCACGCAGAGGCGCCCAGCGTTCCCGTCATCATCCTGACCGCCCACGGCACCATTCCCGATGCCGTTGCCGCCACCCAGCGCGGTGTGTTCGGCTTTCTCACCAAACCCTTCGATGGCCGCGAATTGCTCGCCCTGGTCGCCGATGCCGTTGCACTTTCACCACCGGTCGCGCAGGATCGGGATGATGCCGCCTGGCGCCAGAACATCGTCGCATCCAGCGCCGTCATGGAGGAACTGTTGCGCAGCGCACGCCGACTGGCAGAGAACGATGCACCGGTTTTGCTCCTGGGGCCGTGTGGCAGCGGTAAGGAACTGCTCGCCCAAACGCTCCACGACACCAGTGCGCGATCACTCAAACCTTTTTATGTCATGCGTTGCGGCGTGGCGGCTAACGCCAAGGAAGAGGAAGCGCAGCTGGCAGCTGCCCTCGATACGGCGCGCGGCGGTACGCTGTTACTCGATGACATCGGCCAGTTGGCGCCTGCGCTACAGGCCCGTCTCCTGCCACTGGTTGCCGAAGCCGGCCTGTTCGAGTCGAAGGTACGCGTCACTCGCATCATCACGGCTTCGTCGGCCCCGCTGGATGCGGAAATTCGCGCCGGCCGCTTTCGCGCCGACCTCTTCTACAGTCTGCATCGCAACGAACTCATTCTTCCCGCTCTCACCGCCCGGCGGGAAGACATTCCACTACTTGTCGCCCATTTCGCAACAGGCTGCATTGAGCGCTCAGCCGTGACGGCATGCGGCTTTTCCCCTGAAGCGCTGGCACTGTTATGCGAGGCCGCCTGGCCGGGAAACGTCCGGCAACTGCGCACGATTGTCGATCGGGCGCTCTCGCTGGCGGTCGTGCCACTCGTTCCCGCCTCTTTGGTCAAGCGCTTGCTGCAAGATGACAACGAACTTGAAATGATCGCCTTCGATGATGCCCGCAGAGCATTCGAGCATGATTACCTCATCAAGTTGCTGAAATCCGCATCCGGTAACGTGGCACAGGCCGCGCGTGTCGCCCAACGTAATCGCACGGAGTTTTACAAGCTCCTGGCACGGCATGACATTGATCCAACCCCATTCAAGCAAGGCCGATAACGCAACGGCTGAACTACTTTTGGGGTGGTGGCCTGGATCTTCTCCTCAGCGCGTACGATAGCTGGCGTGGCAGGTGACGCAGGTGCCGGTCAGCGCCGGCAGCAGCGCCATGGCCTGATCGCGGTCACCGCTTGCTGCGGCACGGGCAAAGTCGCTGGCGGCAAAATGGCTGTTGCGTCCCAGGTTGTGCATTTCCGGTGGCATTTGCGGGCCGGGGCGAGCTTCGAAAGGTAGCCGGGCGTTCTTGCCCATCGCGCCCCTGCCGAGGCGGGCTTCGGCTACCTGGCCCGCCTCCCTGACCTGATTGGCCGCCATCAACGTGAGTATCTCGTTAAGTGCCAGCAGGTTGTCGAGCATCTCCTGACGCAGCGTTTCCTGCGCCTGCGGGGTGAGTTGTGCGAATTGGCGGGTGTCTTCCGCCGTTGCTGGCAAGGCAAGAAATGCCAAAATCAACAGTAGTTTTTTCATGCCTTGTTCCTTCATCGGGGTTGTCATGGTGATGTATTCAAGCACGGTTTTAACGGGCTTCAGGCAAACCCTGCAGATGGGCCAGAATGTCGATCAGCAATTGCGGGTCCAGTTCCCGCAGGGCCGGCATCTTCTCGTTGGGGTGGCCGTTGGCGATCTTGTGCAGGCTTTCCCAGGGGTTTGACCTGGCTACGCGGCCGAGTGGCACTGCGGTGATGATGCGCTTGCCGTCGGTGCCATGGCAGGCGGCGCAGATGGTTCGATAGTAGGGGCTGGCGCGCCCGGCATCGCCGCGCGCCCGGCCGCTCTGGCGGTCGATGGCGGCATGCATGTCGAGTTGTCCCAAGCTGACGAAGTTCGCCAGATCTTGCAAATCGCGTTCTTGTAAAACCGCGTCGTAGCGATGCGCGGAATTGCGCAGGATGGCGACGATTCTGCTTGGCTCGGCACCTGCCATGCCGCGCATCCCCTTGATCCCGGTGGCATGGCGACCTTTGGCGTAGTGACCCTGGTTGCCCTCATAGTCCCAGCCGTGACACTCCTTGCAGCGCCAGGTGAGTGGCGCATCGCTGGCAAAGTAGGCTGTCACGGGGTAAGCCGGGTGCGGCAATGCCTGGCGTTGTGCGCCCACTTCAACCTGCCAGTCGTCGTACAGGCGGCCGCCACGCGCAATCGAGACCGCCAGGCTGGGCGTGGGCAGCGTCTGCAGAACAGCGAGGATGCGGACGGCGAAGTCTGCGCCCAGGGCACTCAGTGCTGGCATGGTGCCGCCGGGGTGTCCGTTGAGGATTACATGCAGAACCTCATGCGGGCGCTGCCGAGCCGTATCGCCGAGTGGCGGCACTTCGCGCAAACGGCTGCCGTCGAGGCCATGGCAGGCAGCGCAGATCGTGCCATAGTATTTCTCATCTGTCGCGGCAGTGGTCTTGGCGCGACGTCCCGCTTCGATGACCTTCTGCGTGTCGGTCTGGCCGCGACTGACGAAGTTGGCCAGGTCGAGCAGATCGTTCTCGCTCATCAGTCCGCCATAGCCGTGCGTGGCGTCCTTCAGCACCGCGACAATCGCTGCCGGATCATTTCCCTGGCGGTTGCGGATGCCGGTGAAACCGTGGTTGCCCTTGTAGTCCCAGCCGTGGCACTCCTTGCAGCGCCAGGTATCGGCAGCAATGACATCGTTGCGTTTGTGAGTTAACGCAGGATGCAACGAGCTCGGTGGCCGCTCCTTGGACTCGCGACTCCAGTGGTCGTAGAGGCGGCCGCCACGTACGATCGACGCTTCATCGGTTGCGGCTGCGAACCCCGCGACCAACCACCCCATCAAGACAAACCATGTGGTCAAGGTAAATCTGTTCATGCTTCAGTCCCATCCGTTCAGTCGTCGTGTTCCACTTGCGGCTTCTTGTGCGCGATGCCTTTGTGACACTCGATACAAGGGGTGTTCTTGTTCTTGGCGTCTTCCATTTTCTCTTGCGCGCGCTGGGTTTGCTTTTTGAAGTGCATGCTGTCATAGGCATGGCAGTTGCGGCATTCGCGCGAGTTGTTTTCGGTCATTTCCTTCCACACGCGCTCGGCCATTTCGAGACGATGCGCTTCGAACTTCTCCGGCGTGTTGATCTTGCCAGTCAGCGTGTGATAGACCTCGCTCGATGCCTTGATCTTGCGGATCACCTTGCGGCCCCAGTCGCGTGGCACGTGGCAGTCGGAGCAGATCGCACGCACGCCGGAGGGGTTGCTGTAGTGGGCGCTCTGCTTGTATTCCTGATGCACCAGTTGATCCATTTCGTGGCAGGAAACGCAGAATTCGAGGGTGTTGGTGTATTCCATGGCGGTGTTGAAACCACCCCAGAAGATGATGCCGGCCAGCATGCCCGACAGCAACAGATAGCCGGTATGCGCCGGGCGGCGCAACCAGGCCAGTAACTTTTTTAACATGGCGGATTTCAATATTTGCGTAAGAACAAAAAACTGTGGGCGGCCATTACGGATGGCCGCCCACGTTTGACCAGCGGCCAGTGCAGCTAATTACTTGGGCAGTTGCGGCAGATAGCTGACGATATCGACGGCGATCTGCGGGTCGAGCGCGCGTAGAGCCGGCATGCCTTCGCCGGGTTGGCCGTTCATGACCTTGTGCAGCATTTCGTAGGGATTGTCGGCGACCGAACCGATCGGCGGAGCATCCTTGACCTTCTTGCCATCGACGCCGTGACAGCCGGCGCACAGGGTATTGAAATAGGCCTCGCCCTTGGCAGCATTGCCTTTGGCCTTCTTGGTGGTGGCATCGACGTACTTGCCCATGTCGATCTGACCCTTGCTGACGAACAGCGCCAGGTCTTCCATGTCCTTGGCCGACAACTGTTTGTCGGTGTAGCCGTGCGTACCGTCCTTCATGATGGCGGTGATGGCAGCAGCATCCTTGCCTGCCGCGCCATTGATACCCTTGATGCCGGTGGCGTGGCCGCCGCTGGCGTAGGCGCCATCCTTGCCCTTGTAGTCCCAGCCGTGGCATTCCTTGCAACGCCAGGAGGCGTCCTTGCCGTACTTGCCACCCTTGTGCGGGTAGCTGGCATGGTCGGCGTCCGGCTTAGTGGTGTTGTTTTCCTTGAAGTGCTTGTCGTAGAGCCGTCCGCCACGGGCCATGGCCGACTCGGTTTCGGCGGCTGAGGCGGTGTAGCTTGCGGTCAGGCCAATCAGGCCGGCCAGTACGCCGACGGCAAGCTGGCGTAACGACTTGTTCAATGTATGGTGTGTCATGGTGTTTTCTTCCCCTGATGAAAAATCAATGCGGACATTCTCCGCATTCGCTCCGCCGTCGCTAGGGGCGCTGGCCGCGTTCGCGCTCAGACTTTAGTCTGATGAATGCCGCGACCTTGGGTGCTAGCATGCATGACTCATGCTGACCCACGACGCTTCTTCCGCCGCGCTTTCCCAGCTTGCCCCCCGCCGTGCTTTCGAGCGGGTGAGCTTTTCACGCCAGTTCCTGCTGGTCAGTTCCGCCTTGCTGCTGCTTGGTATGGCTGTCGTGGGTACCTGGCTCGGCATGGAGATCGAGCGCAGTGCGGTGAATCGTGCGGCTGCCGTGGCGGCCGTCTACGTGGAAAGCATTCTGGCCGCGCAACTACGGCATGCCCCTGCGGATGTGCTCGTGGCGGCCGAGACACACCAGGCGCTCGACGGCATCTTCAACGACGGCCCCTTGCGGCGCAAGGTGGTGCGCTTCAAGTTGTGGGACGTCGAAGGCGTCATCCGCTACAGCAGCGACCACACCCAGCTGGGCCAGCGCTTCCCGGTCGATGGCATGCTGGCTGCCGCGTTTGCGGGGACGGTACAGGCGCGCATCAGTGATCTGCACGAAGACGACAATCAGGCCGAACGCGAGCACTGGCAACGCCTGCTGGAAGTGTATGTCCCGGTGCGCCTCGCCGCCGCGGGTGAAATCATCGCCGTTGCCGAGTTCTATCATTCCACGGAAAACCTCGGGCGCGACATCCGCAGCGCCCAGCAGCGCAGCTGGATACTGGTGGCGGTTGCCACGCTGGCGATCTTCCTGTTGATGTTCGGCCAGGTGCGCCGCGCCAACGACACTATCCTGCAGCAACGTGACGATTTGCGCCGCCAGTTGCAACAGTTGCGCGCCGCCTTCTCAGAAAACGAACTCATGCGTACCCGGCTCGGTGAGGCGGGCGCCGCGACCACTGCGCTCAACGAACAATTCCTGCATCGTGTCGCCGCCGATCTGCATGACGGGCCGGCACAGACGCTGGCCTTCGCACTGATGCGCTTCGATGAGTTGACTGGCGCCGAAACCGCACCGGAGCTGCGGGCGATCCATGGCGCCTTGCGTTCTTCGCTTGACGACTTGCGCAACATCGCCGCTGGACTCGGTGTGCCGGGCATCGCGGCTTTGTCGCTGGCCGAAACGGCGCAGCGCGCGGTGCGCGATTTCGAGCGTCAAGCGTCGTCCAAAGTCGATGCCGAAGTCGATATGTCGCTGACAGAAGCCGGCCTGGCGACCAAGATCACCGTCTATCGGCTGTTGCAGGAATCATTGTCGAACAGTCACAAACATGCGCCCGGGGAAACGCCACGGGTCCGCGTAAAGCGAGCCGCTGACCAGGTGCTGGTCGAAGTCGCCGATCATGGCGCGGGTTTCGATCCGCAGACGGTGGCGCAATCGGGCCGGCTCGGTTTGGCTTTCATGCAGGAGCGGGTGCGCCTGCTGGGGGGCGAATTCGAGCTGGAAGCGGCGCCCGGTCGCGGTACCTGCATCCGCGCCAGATTACCCCTGACCACGGAAGAAAAGACGGATGGCTGAGCCGATCCGTATTCTGCTGGCCGACGATCATCCGCTGTTTCGCGAAGGCGTTGCCGCCTCGCTGGCCGCCGCGCCGGATTTCGCGGTGATCGCCCAGGCCGGCAGTGGTGAAGCAGCGGTGGAACAGGCGCTCGACCTGCAGCCCGACATGGTGCTGCTCGACGTGAATATGCCCGGCATGGGCGGTATCGCCGCCGCCGCGCGTATTGCCGTCGCCTTGCCCGCCGTACGCATCATGATGCTCACCGTTTCCGAAAACCCGGAAAGCCTGCTGGCTGCGCTCAAGGCGGGTGCGCATGGCTACGTGCTGAAGGGCGTCTCGGCGAGTGAGCTGCGCACCATCGTGCGCAGCGTGGCGGCGGGCGAGGCTTATGTCACGCCGACGCTGGCGGCCGAATTACTGACCGAGTTTTCGCGTCCGCGCGTTCCTGATTCATTTGCCGCGCTGACGGCGCGTGAGACCGACGTGCTCGACCTGCTCAGTCAGGGCTTGACCAATCGCGAGATCGGCGAGCGGCTCCACCTCGCCGAAAAAACCGTCAAGCACCACATGACGATCATTTTGCAAAAGCTGCATGTGCGCACGCGCACCGAGGCGGCCCTGCTGGCAGTGCAGCATGGTGCTGTTGGCCGGATCGAAAAAATCTAGGGAGCCGCCCGACGCCGTCCTTGCGTTGAAGGCGTATCGGCTCTGCCGTCCCGCCAGTCCCACGGGGATTTCCTTCGGTCACGCCGACTTTTCTCAAATCACGATGTATCGCAAGCATTGCCTCGTTCTTGCCGCTGAGGCACACTCCCGCGCATGACTTTTGTATCGATCACCCGGCAACCCAAGCGTGTCAAGGCAAAATTCATCGGGCCGTTTGCCATCGCACTGGTGTTCATCATGTGCGTGTTTGCCATCACCATCTATGGCATCGAGGCGCGTATCCGCGATCAGGATCTGGCCGAACGTTCGGCGGCAGTCGCCAAGCTGTTTGCGCAGAAGCTTGAAAAGGACACGAATCTGATGATGGCGACGATGCGCGCCATGATGACCAATGACGCGACGGAAAATGCCTTTCGTCATCGCGATCGTGATGGCCTGGCACGGTATGGCGGGCCGCTGTTTCATACGCTGCGCGACGATCACCGCATCACGCACTTGTATTTGACGCGACCTGACCTCGTCAACTTTTATCGGTTTCACAGCCCTGACGAGTTCGGCGACACGATTGATCGCGTAACGATGAAACAGGCCCAAAGCAGCCAGACGGCAGCGCATGGACTGGAACTGGGCGGCTTGGGCACCTTGACCTTGCGCATGGTGATGCCCTGGCGAAAGAACAATGAGTTGCTTGGTTACATCGAGGTTGGCGAGGAGATCGAACACCTGATCGACGAAATCCAGCGCAGTCTGTCGGTGGATCTGCTGGTCTTGGCGGGCAAACAGTATTTGTCGTT
Organism: Rhodocyclaceae bacterium; assembly: GCA_011391215.1. Taxonomy (GTDB): domain Bacteria; phylum Pseudomonadota; class Gammaproteobacteria; order Burkholderiales; family Rhodocyclaceae; genus Sulfuricystis. The sequence continues at coordinate 17,506 of JAABQX010000026.1, read as the reverse complement.
GGAACAGTGGCAGCGTGGCCAGACCTTGATGAAGCGCAGCGGTGATTGGGATCGATTCAGCACCCATGCGACACTGGCACAGACTACCGAGCAGCTGCCAGCGGCCCTGGATGATCGTCTGCTGGCAAAACTGCTGGCGGGCCTCAGCGCTGAAATTCGCGACCGTGGGCGCTCCTTGCATCTCGCTATCGTCCCGCTCGAGGATGCCGGCAAGCGCCATATCGGCGACCTGGTGGTGATGCGCGATATCACCGCTCTGGAATCCACCTTCCAATGGTCGATTGCTGCCGTGACCCTGATCAGTTTGCTGGTGGCGGGGGGTGTTCTAGGCATCTTCTACCTTGCCCTGGATCGCGTCGAGCGCGATTATCGGCGCCAGCATGACCTCGAACACCAACTGCTGCACCTCGATACCGAACACCGCCGCATCCTGCAGATGGAAAAGCTCTCGGCACTGGGGACGATGGTCGGTGGCATCGCCCATCAGCTGAATAATCCATTGGTAGGCGTGGTCAATCTGGTCCAGTTGGCCGAACGTGAGGTCGGTGATCCGGTACGTACGCGCGAGCTATTGCAGGAGATCCGCAGTGCTGGCGAGGACTGCCGCGCTTTCGTCAAACGCATGCTGGCGTTTTCCAAGGTCTCCTGTTTCGAGAGCAAGCCGACGCCAATGGCGAGCCTGATCGAGGATACGGTGCTGCTGTTTCGCCAGACCGAGAACAAGCATCTGCCCGTGGAGGTCCGGTTACCTGACGAGCCGGTGGTGCTGACGGTCGACCCGATCCTGATGCGTCACGCTTTGTTCAACCTGCTGGTGAATGCGGCGCAGGCCACGACAGACGAGGGTGCCATCGTCATCAGCCTGGCGCGGGAAGACGACCCGGTACGGGGCGTGCCTGGCTGGTCGCTGGCTGTGAGTGATCACGGACGGGGCATGCCGCCCGAGGTGATGGAAAAAGTTTTTGTGCCCTTTTACACTACGCGTAGCGATGGCACGGGCCTCGGGTTGCCAGTGGTTCAGCACGTGGTGCTGCTGCACAACGGGCAGGTAACGGTGAGCAGCGAACCCGAGCGTGGCACACGAATTGCGTTGTGGTTGCCTGACGTGTTACCCGAAGTGCTGCCTGATCCCTCACGGAACGAACCTGGCCCCGCCTGACATGCTGCCCAAAATCCTCGTCGTCGATGACGATCGTCATACCCGCATCCTGCTTGACCGACTGCTGGCGAAGACAGCGACGGTGAGCCTGGCGACCGATGGCGCCGAGGCGCGCCAGCTGTTCGCGGCGGACGACTTTAATCTTGTGTTGATGGATCAGCGCCTGCCTGACGTGAACGGCATCGCCTTGCTGCGCGAGTTCCGTGCCTCCCGGCCGCAGCTGGTGAGCATGCTGATGACCGGTTTCGCGGATGTGCGCGATGCCGTTGCGGCGGTGCGCGAAGGGCTGTTTGACTACCAGACCAAACCTTTCGAGGATCTGGAAGCGCTCGAAGCCGTGATTGGCAAGGCGCTGGAACTTGATCGCGCCTATCGTGAAATCGATGGTCTGCGGGCGCGCTTGTTGACCGTCGCCGACCAGCCGGTCGTCATTGGCCAGTCAGCCGCGATGGCGCGGGCGCTCGGCCAGATCCGCCAGGTTGCCGGTCTTGATACCACCGTGCTGCTGGAGGGTGAAAGCGGTACCGGCAAGGATCTGGCTGCCAAGCTGATTCATGCCTTGAGTCCGCGTGCCGATAAGCCCTTCCTCGAAGTCAACTGCGGTGGTTTGCCCGAGTCGCTGCTGGAAAGTTTGTTGTTCGGCTACGAAAAGGGCGCCTTCACCGGAGCGGGCCAGGCCAATGCCGGCTATTTTGAAAAGGCGCACGAGGGTAATCTGTTCCTCGACGAAATCGCCGACATGAGCCCCAAGCTGCAAAGCAGTCTGTTGCGCGTGCTGCAGGATCACAGCTTCACCCGTATTGGTAGCACCCAGCAGCGCAAGGCGGATTTCCGTCTGATCTGCGCGACCAATCGTCCACTACTTGCCGAGGTCAAGGCGGGACGGTTTCGGGAAGATCTTTATTACCGCATTGCGGTGGTATCGGTGCGCATGCCGCCGCTGCGCGAGCGCGCAGGAGACATTGTTCCGCTCGCCGCGCATTTTCTCGATCACTACAGCGCAAAATTTGCCAAAGTATGCGGGCCGTTCACCCCGGCCGCTGTGCAAGGGCTCGAAAATTGTCGCTGGGAAGGCAATGTGCGCCAATTGCAACACTGCATCGAGCGTGCCGTGGCATTGCACGTGGGAGGCGCTATTGACAGCCTGCACCTCTTTCCGGCTTGCGAGCAGGCGGTACGCACGCAGCTTGCCGATACCGTGTCAGCCGCCCTCCTGCGTTATCAGGATGCACGCGCTGATTTCGAACGCGAGTATTTGCGCCGGCTATTGGTTGCGGCAGGGGGCAATGTGTCGGAAGCTGCTCGTCTTTCCGGTATCCCTCGACAGAACTTCTACGTGCGCATGAAGCGTTGGGGTTTTGTCGCTGACTAGCGACAGCTGTCACGAATACGTGACAGTCTGCTGCGCTGAGATTTTGCTGCGTAGTCGAAATATTCAGCAGAAACGATGGATTAGCGCCATGGCACAATGATTGCGTTACCTCGCTCACACAATTACCCTACAAAGGAGGACGTAATGGGCCAGCGAGCTTTGATTTTCGGGATTTCCCTTTTTGCTATTGGATCCGCCATGGCGGCCGACCCAGCAACCATCAATTGGACCAAAATTCCAGCAGTCAAGGTGCCGCTGTTTTATCCTGGCCAATCCTCCTACGAGTGGCTGCTGACGGATGCGCACTCCAAGACGGATAAAGTCAAAAGTGGCGAGACCTGTGTTTCCTGCCATGACAAAGCCGATGCCGATAAACTCAAGCCTAAATCCATGGGCGACAAGATCGTGGCGGGTGGGCCGCTAGAACCGATGCCGGTGAAGGGCAAGAACGGCTATGTCGATCTGAATGTTCAAGCTGCCTACGACGACAAGAACGCCTACCTGCGCTACCAGTGGAAAACCCAGCAGAACCATCCGGGTACCGAGCATCAATACTTGCGCTTTGATGGCAAGGAATGGAAGGTCTACGGCTATCCGCAGCTCGACAAGGTAGTGCAAGACGGTGCCCAGCCTGGCATTTACGAAGATCGTATGTCGATCATGATCGACGATGGCAAGGTGCCGGGCTTCGCCAATCAAGGTTGCTGGCTGACCTGTCACGAGGGCCAGCGCGATATGCCGAAGTTAGCCACCAAGGAGGAGGTCGCCGCCAATCCACTGCTTTCCGCCATCAAGAAGGGTGATGTGCGCAAGTACCTGCCGGCGACCCGCCATAATCCGTCGGACTGGGCGACCGGCAAGTCGGTCGAGGAAATCGCCAAGCTCAAGGCGGATGGCGCTTTTGTTGATCTGATCCAGTGGCGCGCCCATCGCAGCCACGCGGTCGGGATGGCCGACGACGGCTATGTGCTCGAATGGCGTCTCGCCGATGCCGGCAAGGACATGTTCGGCGGCAACGCGGACAAGGCGACGCGCCAGCCCAAATTCATGTGGGACGAGAAGAAGGTCGGTTATAAGTCGATCACGGTTGATCAACTGCGCAAGGGCGATCATTTCCTGATTCGCGAGCAGAACGCGGTGCCCTTCGACCCGAACGCCGGCTGGAAGGAAGGCGACATGATTGCCGATTACATCGTCAGCCGCGAGGATGCCAAGGGTTCAGCTGCCGACAATAACGCCATCGCCAGCTGGAAGGACGGAATGTGGACGGTCGTCATGATCCGCCCCCTGGGTCTGGCCAACGATGACGACAAGGCACTCAAGCCAGGCGGCGTCTATAACGTTGGCTTCGCCGTGCATGATGACAATATCACCACGCGGGGTCACTTCGTCTCCTTCAGCAAGACGCTGGGGATTGGCGCCAAGAAGGGCAAAGTCGATATCAACGCTGTCAAGCTACCGTAGTTTGCAAGTTTCCCGGCCTCGAACGTTTGTGGACAAATCGCGCGAGTGTTGTCACTCAGTGGCCTGGCAGGGCGGCGTGTAACGCCGTCCCGCCAGTGCCGACTTTTCGTTATTTTGACTTCTGCGCGAGTGCACCGCCGAACACATCATGCTGGGCGAGGCGGCAGATGGCAGCGACGATCGGATGGGTGAGTTTGCGTTCCGTGGTGATGGCGAAGATCTGTTCGCGTACCGTGTCGATGCGGCCGACGACCTGCACCGCGTGTTGCCCGACGATGTAGGTCTCGATGGCGGTCGGCGCGACAAAGAAGCCGGCCCCCGCTTGGCCGAACGCCTTGAGCAGTGCGCTGTCGTCGAATTCGCCGACAATGCGCGGCCGTAGCCGTTGGGATTCGAACCAGCGCATCAGGCGCGGCTGCAGGGCGACATCTGCGCCGGGCAGCAGAACGGGTGCGCCGTCCAGCAGAGTCGGGAAGGGCTGTGTTGCCTGATCGACCAGCGCCTGGGTGCCAAAGACGGTGACGCCGCTCTCGCCCAGAAAATGGTCGTAACCCCGTACATTGAGATTGTCGGGCATCGGGCGGTCGGCGATTACCATGTCGAGGCGGTGCACCGACAGGTCGGCCAGCAGGGTCGTCAGCCGCCCTTCACGACAGATCAGGCGGATCGGCTCGGCGAGGCCGAGGGATGGCTCGACCAGCCGGTAGGCCACCATCTTGGGCACCGAGTCGGCGATGCCAACGCGAAACGGCATGCTCTGCGGTGTTGCATCGTCACGAATGGCGTCGAGCAGTTCATCGCCCAGCGCAAAAATTTGCTCGGCATAGCCCAGCAGGCGCTGGCCGGTTTCCGTGAGTTCCAGCCCACGCCCGACGCGACGGAAGAGTGCGACGCCGAGCACCGACTCGAATTCGCTCAATTGGCCGCTGATCGACTGGGGCGTGAGATGCAGCTGCTCGCTGGCGCGGGCGATGCTGCCGGCCTTGGCAACCATCCAGAAGTAGCGCAGGTGTTTATAGTTGAGATTGGCCACGGGTAAATACATCGTATAAGTCGAAGTGTTTTTAAATAATAATCGATTTGTGCGATGTGATTGCTTTCTTTACACTCCAGCCTGTATCAATTCATTCAAGGAGTCGAATCATGAAACGCATCATTCTGCTGATCGCCACCAACCTCGCCATCATGGTGGTACTAGGTATCGTGGTCACCCTGACCGGGGCCAACCGCTTCTTCACCGGCACCGGGCTCGATCTCGGCAAGCTGCTGGTGTTCGCTGCGATCATGGGTTTCGGCGGCGCCTTCCTGTCTTTGTGGATGTCGAAAACCATCGCCAAGTGGAGCACCGGCGCGCGCGTCATCGAATCGCCCAACAGCGCCACGGAGCTCTGGCTGTTCGATACGGTGCGCCGTTTCTCGGAAAAAGCCGGGCTGAAGATGCCCGAAATCGCCATCTACGAAGGCGAGCCGAATGCCTTCGCGACGGGCGCCACCCGCAACAATTCGCTGGTGGCTGTCTCCACCGGCCTGCTGCAGACCATGTCGCGCCAGGAAGCCGAGGCGGTGATCGCCCACGAGGTGTCGCACATCGCCAACGGCGACATGGTGACGCTGACGCTGATCCAGGGCGTGATGAACACCTTCGTCTTCTTCCTTGCCCGTGTCGTCGGCTATCTGGTGGATTCCTTCCTGCGCCGTGGCGACCAGGAATCGTCCGGTCCCGGCATCGGCTATACGATTACCGTGATCGCCTGCGACATCGTCTTCGGCATCCTCGCCAGCATCGTAGTCATGTACTTCTCGCGCCAGCGCGAGTTCCGTGCCGATGCCGGCGCCGCGCAGCTGATGGGTTCGCCGCAGCCGATGATGGCCGCGCTGCGTCGCCTCGGCGGCATGGAAGCGGGTGAGTTGCCGCAGAACGTCGCCACGGCCGGCATCAACGGTCGCCCGGGCTGGATGGCGCTGTTCTCCAGCCACCCGCCGCTGGAAGAGCGCATCGCCGCGCTGGCCGGTTCGCGCCAGTAACGCGCGTTACTAACCTGCGCCATCCCGCCAGCGCCGACTTTTTACGGTGGTGGCAGGATGCGCCGGAAGGCGCGCCAGATCGCCAAGTCGTAGATGATCTTCAGCCCGCCGCAGCGAGGCTGCGCGGCACGGCGGTAATATCTGCAGGCTCAAATGGCATCAATGGATTACGAATCAGTCCGTTATTGCCCGAGTCTGCTGGACCCCCAATGATTATGCAGCCGCTGTTCACGAGCGATTTCCGCCTCGATCGAGTTCTGCGGAAGTTGCTTACGACATTCTTCCAGCGTCTGAGGGTCGAGTTTTTCAACTGGCTCCGGTTCGACACGCGCCACCTGGGGTAATTTTCCGTCCCATGCAAATGGGTTTGTAAACGCCGGTGGGTCTGGCAGGCAGTCATCGTCGTAGATCGGTGGCCAGTCCGATGCAAATGGTGTGAACGAGATCGTCCTTTCAAAGTTCAGCGGCTTGCCGGTTGGGGTTGGCGGCAAAGGTGGCATGCTTTCGATGGCCTGGCGGGCCAGTCGCTCGGCTACGTTGGACGTGGTCCAAAGCGTCTCAATCTTGGTCAAAGTTCCACCCGGCGCAATTTCGATACGAAACCGAACCATGCCCGAGTCTTGTCCTTCGACAGCCGTCCCCATCATGCTGCGGACTTGCTTGCCCCATGTGTAGCGGTAGCCCTTGCTGTTCTTCAATGTGTATTTGCCCGCAAACGCCCATTCTTCCGTCGTTGGCGCAGGCGGTGCTGGCTGGGTCGCCAACGGATGCTTCGTGGTGGGTGTCGTTACAGTGTTGTTTTGGCGTGACTGGGTTGCAATGACAGCAGCGGGAGCCGGCGCAGGTGTTTCTGTGCGAGGAGAGGGCTGGGAGGAACTTTTCTGAGGTGCCCGTGGCGCAGCGTCAAGAACGACGGCTAATGTTTCGACCTTCGGTACGTCCAGCTTGCGCGAGAACCAGTCCTGGTGATTGCTGGCTAGCGCAAACACGAATGCGTGCAGGGCCACGGAGCCGAAAACCGCAAAAAGAAACCTACTTCTCAAAGGGAGCACGAAAGGTCTACCGCAAGAACGAGCGACGACTGGCGGGGCTTTTCATACCGTTGTCCATAGCCAACATTGAAGGATAACGACACACGATCGTCGACTTCGCCTTCAATTGTTTCCGGGACGTATTCTTCGAAATGCACGCCAGATCGCCAAATCGTAGGCAATCTTGAGAACTCCACAGGCGACCAGCGGCACGGCGAGCCAGCCGGCGGCGAACAGGGCACCGCCAATAGCCGGACTGGCGGCAGCGGCAAGACTGCGCGGCACGGCGGTGAAGCTGGCGGCGGCGGCGCGTTCCGCTGGCGTCACCACCGCCATCACGAATGCCGAGCGTGTCGGCACATCCATCTGTGATAACGCACTGCGGATGAACAGCAGGGTGAGCGCGAGTGGCAAGCTCTCTGCGAAGGCGGCGAAGATCAGGCAGATACTCGACGGGACGTGTGTGAAGACCATCGTGTTGATCAGGCCGATGCGCCGCGCCACCCAGGGTGCGGCGAGTTGCGAGCCGGCCGACAGCAGGCCAGCCCAAAAGAAGAAATTTCCGGCGGCGGTGAGCGAGAGGTCGAAGCGCTCGAACAGCCAGAGTGCCAGCAGCGTATTGACCACCAGGCCGCCGGCGAAGGCGTCGACCGAGAACAACGCGGCGAGATGGACGACGATCTTGCGTGACGGCCCCAAGGGTGACTGGGGGGCGGGCGGCGCAGCCTGTTCATGTACCTGATGATTCGGCAGGGTGCGGTACAGAAAGAAGATTGCCACGCCAGTCAGTCCATAGGCGACGAACATGAGGCGGATGGCGTCGAGTTGGGTCATGCCGGCGTCCGTCAGCCATTGCGGAATGGCGGTAGCAAGCGCACCGACCGCCGCGCAGAGTGCGCCAACGAAGGTGTAGCGGGCGAACAGGAAGGTGCGTGCTTCGCCTTGCGCTGTCTCGGCCAGCCGCGCGTGTTCCAACGGCAGGAAGACGCTGACATCGCCGGCACTCGGATTCATCGTTCCGACGAAGGCGACGATCAGCAGCGGCCAGAAGTCCCCAACACCACCAAGACCGGCGAGCAACAGGCCGGTCACCGTCATCAACACCGTTGCGGCAAGCAGCAGGTGGCGTTGCGGGAAGCGATGACCCCATTGACCGACCGCCAGGGTCATCAAAGCCGAGCCGAGCAGCGTAGCGGTTGAGATGAGTCCGACCTCCCAATTGCCCAGTCCGAGGGCAAGCAGGTAGACGGGCAGCAGGATGGCGACATAGCCATCGGTGAAGGCCCGCAGCGCACGGCCGATCAGCAGCAGGCGTGCTTCGGGCGCGACGCCGTCGGGTAGCAGCCTCACTTCAATCCGAACAGGCGCGCGACTTTCTTGAGCGGTGTATCGGCACACCAGGCATACAGCGCGTCGTACATCACCATGCCGTGCTTGAGTATCTCATGGTCGTCGTCAAAGTTGAGCGACAGGCCCTTGGAGATGGCAAGCAGTCCGGCCGCTTCCTTGGCCAGATGGGGCGCACTGCAATCGGCAGCACGCACGATCAGGGCAAGCTTGTCGAGCGCCGCATCCTTGATCTGGTACTTGTCGATGAAGGCATCGAAGCTGCACTGGTCGCCATGGTGACCAAGCTCGACGCCGGAAACGTCGTAGGGAATCGCCCCGGTCTCGGCGGCGATGCGCATGACATCGCCGCCTGGGACGTAAAGAAACTCCGGGCTTTCATCGACGAAGCGCGCTACCAGCCAGGGGCAGGCAATGCGGTCGATTTTCGGATGCTCGCGGGTGATCCATTTCATTTCACTTTTACCTCGCCACCACCGGCCTTCCAGCCTTCGATGCCGCCCTCGATGAAGCAGGCGTTCAGGCCGTCAGCGTGCAACGTATCAACGACACCTTTCGACACCGAACCACCGCGCACGCAGTAGAGGACGATATGCTTGTCGCGCGGCAGGCTCTTCACCCACTCGGCGATTTTCTCGGGGTCGTGCCAGGTGGCGCCGGGCACTGCTTCACTCGAAGCATCGAGGTCAGCTTTGCGGCGCACGTCGATCAGGTGCTTGTCGGCGATCTGGCTTTTCAGGGTTTCGGGTTTGATGCTGCGTTCCATGATGATCTCCTTCAGTGAATGAATGACAGCGCCAGGCCCAGCAGCGCGCATACGCCGATCACCTCCATGATGTCGGCCTTGTACTTCCATAGCGCGACGAAGGAGACGGCGGCGATGATCACGGGAATCACATCGAACGGCCCGGCGAAGGGGGTGGCATCCGTCGCCTTGGGCCAGAAGGTGTGCCAGGCGAAGAAGGTGGCGAGGTTGAGGATCACGCCGACGACGGCCGCCGTGATGGCGGTGAGCGGAGCGGTGAACTTGAGTTCGCCGCGCGTGGACTCGACCAGCGGGCCGCCGGCGATGATGAACCAGAAGCTCGGCAGGAAAGTGAAGAAGGTTGCCGCTGTCGCACCGGCGAGGCCCGCCGCGACGGGGTTGGCGAACACTTGCTTGGTCACGCCGCCCATGTAGCCGACCCAGGTGACGATCATGATCAGCGGGCCGGGCGTAGTTTCGCCGAGCGCCAGGCCGGCCATCATGTCCGGGCCGCTGAGCCAGCCGTAGTGTTCCACCGCGCCCTGATAGACGTAGGGCAGCACCGCGTAAGCGCCGCCGATGGTGAGGAAGGCCGCCTTGCTGAAGAACTCGCCCATGTTGTGAAGCGCCGGTGCGCCGGTGATCAGGGACATCGAGACTGCCCAGAGGGCAATGAAGATGGCCGTCGTGCCGATCAGCTTGCTCCATGAGAAGGCGGCATGCGCCGGGGGCGGCGTATCGTCGTCGATGATGGCCGGGCCGTAGGCTTTGTTCGACGCACCGTGACCGCCGCCGGCTTTGAACTTGGCCGGCATCAGTTTTCCACCGATGGCGCCCAGGATGGCGGCGGCGAGGACGATCCACGGAAAGTCGAGCTTGAAGAAAAAGATACCAATGAAGGCCAGCGCGGCAATCGCCATCAGCACCTCGTTCTTCAGCGATTTGCTGCCGATGCGCCAGGCCGCGAACAGTACCACCGCGACCACGGCCGGTTTTATGCCGTAGAAAATGCCCTGCACCGCCGGCACGTCGCCGAAGTTCAGGTAGATGCCGGCGAGCAGCGAGAGCAGCACGAAGGCCGGCAGGAAGAACAGTACGCCGGCCATTACCGCACCCTTGATGCCATGCATCAGCCAGCTGATGTAGATGGCGAGCTGGATCGCCTCTGGTCCAGGCAGCAGCATGCAATAGTTGAGCGCGTGCAGATAGCGATGCTCCGAGATCCAGCGGCGGCGCTCGACGAGTTCCTGGTGCATCATCGAAATCTGTCCGGCCGGGCCGCCGAAGCTGATGAAGCCGAGCTTGAGCCAGTACTTGAAGGCTTCGCCGAGGGTCGGAGTCGGTGGTGGTGTGGTGGGGATGGTGGTGTCAGTCATGAGATTTTTCCTGTTTGTAATTCGCATATAGGCTGTCGAAGATGCGGCTCGCCTCCGCCAGCAGATGGTCGTCGTCGGAGGCTGCGGCGCGCAGGCCGGCCAGCACGGCTTCGATGCCGGCCGCTGCGGTGACGGGCGCGCCGCCGACATCGAGGCAATGGACGATAGCGGCGATCTTCGCGATGGCGGGATCACTTTCCAACGCAAAACTTGCCGCCAGCACTTCGAAAGTCACGCGCTCCGGCGTGGTGGCGACGTGGCTGAAGGTTGCGCCGTCGAAATCGAAGCCGAGTGCGTCGGGCGGACAGTCGGCGGGCGTGGCGAGCCAGAGGAAATGCGCTGCCGTGTCGATAAAGCGGCGGATCAGCCAGGCCGAGGCCATCCGATCGACCCAAAGATTTTTGCGCGTTGCCCAGGTCCGCCCAGAAAAGTCGGCGCTGGCGAGACGGCGAATGGCGCCGGCCGCCGCGTGCGGTTCTCCGGGTGAGAGTCGCGTGGCCAGCTCATCCAGCGCCTGACGCGCCTGGTCGCGCGCCGCGCCGGGAAAATAATCGGTTGCCGCCAGTGCGGAAAAATCGCGGGTCAGGCGGCGCAGGGTTTTTTCATCCAGCGTTGCCGTCTGGATTGCTGAGATCAACGTGCCATAGTCGGCGCTGCGGTCGAACAACTGGCGAAAGCCGGCGTCTTGCGCCCCGTTGGCCGCCACATGCAGCACTTCGGCACTGCCGTCGGCGTTACGTACCTCATCCGCCAGCGCGCGCAGCGCCACATCGGTGTCATCCCGGGCCGGCAGCAGATAAACGCCATCGCGCAAGGTCGCACAGCCCAGTGCCTTGATGGCGCGCCACAGCCGCATGCGTGCGGCGGTGTTGCGGGTGGGCAGGGTGGTGACGAGGGTCAGCCATTCGATGAGCTCAATCATGTAGATTATTCTACATAACAGTTAAGATATCTACTAATCAATTGCGGATAACATAACACTTGTCATTTGGCAATCGGTGCAGATTGGACTATCTGACTCGCGCGTGAAAACGCCGGCGCGAACCGGCGTTTTTCGTGGCAAGTCGGCGCTGGTGAGACGGCGCCGTAAAGAATTACTTACTTGTTGCGGGGGCAGTTTCGTTAGCCGGTGTCTGCGACTGGGCCTGAACCTGGCTACGGGTCTGCGTCTGCGAGCGGGTCTGTGCCTGATCCTCGGTTTTTGTTTGATCACGCGTCTGAACCTGGCTGCGCGTCTGGGTTTGAGCCTTAGTCTGAGTCTGGGTCTGGTTTTGGACAGCTTGTGCCGTAGGCGCCGCCTGACCCTGACCCATTCCCATACCGGCTCCTGAACCAGCACCTGCCCCGGCTCCCGCACCACCGCCACCGCCACCGCCACCGCCACCGCCACCGCCACCGCCACCGCCACCGCCGCCACCACCACCGCCAGCGTAAGCGGCCGAAGCGATGGCCATAGAGGCGGAAATCAACACGACGGCAAATTTATTTAAGCTTTTCATGATGTACATCCTTTCGTTCAGTTTAAGAAAACTTAGTTAGTCGACGCAGTCATTCCAGTTCCCGGCGTATGGATGCGGTCGCGGTCACGAGTCTGTAGAGGTTGCCCGGTCGGATTACTTGCCGGATCGCGTGTCTGGGTGCGGGTTTGCGTACCTTGCGCGCTACTCTGTCCATTCTGGTTTCGGTACTGGTTTTGGTATTGATTTTGCGATTGCGATTGCTGGCCGGCCATGCCGCCGCCGCCCATTCCGCCACCGCTGCCCATGCCGCCGCCACGCGCAAAAGTAGATGTGGCTAGAGTAGCGGAAACCACTACAAACGCTATTGTCTTGAGTGTTTTCATGATGCCTCTCCTATTGAATGAAAGATTTACCGTCCGCGCCCCATGCCACCACCACCAACTCCGGCACCAGAACTAGAACCTGCAGTGCCGCCGCTACTACCAACGCCACCGAAGCCGGAATTGCTGCCTGAAGACATCTGCCGCTGACGGGCCTCGTAGCCGGTACCGTAGGGTTGACGTTCCGCTCGATTGCCATTTCCTCCCTCTTCTCGCTGAAGATTTCTTGTCGCCGTGTCCGGTGAATCGTTGAGGAGGACACTACTAGGCTTCGACATCACGTCATGCGGTAAGGAAAGATTGAGCGGACGCCGCACTTCGTTACCGACCGTTGGAGACGGGGGCTGTCCCCATACCGGCGCGGCAACGATTAACAGCGATAGATTGAAGGTCAGGGTATGTAGTTTCATGATTGCGTTTTCGGTAGCAGCATCTTGCCGGAAGTACGTAACAGTGCCATGTCCAACCCACATCTGACTGTTTCGTATTGTTTCCATAAGTATCGCCGCGTATCGCTACGGCGCAATAATGCTTCGCCGCGCTACACTTGACTGTATGGACACCACAGCCCCGCCCCGCATTCTCGTTGTCGACGACGACCCCACTCTCCGGGAATTGCTTTCGACTTATCTCGTCGCCAACGGCTTTACGGTCATGGCGGTGGGCGATGGCACCGCGATGCGCACGGCACTGGCCGGAGGATTGCCGGATGCCATCGTGCTCGACCTGATGCTGCCAGGTGAGGATGGGCTGGCGCTAACACGCGCCGTCCGGACACAGTCGAACGTGCCGATCCTGATGTTGTCGGCACGTGGCGAAGAGGTGGATCGGGTGATTGGCCTCGAAGTCGGCGCCGACGACTATCTGGCCAAGCCGTTCGGCCCGCGCGAGTTGCTGGCCCGCCTGCGCGCACTCTTGCGGCGTGGCCAGACGGAGTCGGGCGCGGTGGCCACCGCTGCCACCGAACTGCAGCATTTCGGCCCCTTTACGCTCGACTATGCTGGTCGGCGCCTGTTGCGTGATGGTACCGAGGTGCATCTGACCGGCGCCGAATTCGATCTGCTTGTCGCCTTCCTGGCCCGACCCAATCGCGTCCTCTCGCGCGACACGTTGGTCGATCTGCTGAAGGGTTACAACCGCGATCCCTTCGATCGCAGCATCGACATCCGTGTCACTCGCCTGCGGCGCAAGATCGAGACGGAACCCTCTACGCCGACCTACATCCGCACCGTGCGCGGCGAAGGCTATCTGTTTAACCCGCACGGCGGCGAAACCTGAACATGGCAACGAGTCTGGCACGGCAGAATACGCTGCTGCTCGCCGTTGCTTTTATCCTCATCGAGTTGCTGGCTGCGGCAACCTTTGCGGGATTCCTCATGCTGCCCGTAGCGCGCCGCGCCGCGGATGATCTTGCCGGGCTGATGATGCTTGCTGCCCAGACCTGGGCCGAACTGCCACCGGATACACGCACCGATTTTGAGCATGAACTGCTGGCGAGCCATGAACTGGCCTTGCGTGCCGAGCCGGCAGGGATTGGGCATGACGAGTGGCACGCCCCTTTTTTCTATCTGCTCGAAGATTCGCTGGCACGGCGCGGGGGCACACACCAGCACCTGTCAAGCGAACGGGTCGGCGCTGAAATCTGGTACTGGGCAAATCTGCCGGCCGGTGAGGGCTGGCTGGCGGTGGGGCTGCCACGTCAGCGCATAGAAACCCAGCCCGTACTGGCCATCGTGTTGGCACTTGGCGGGGGGCTGCTATTCGCCGGTGGCGTCTCCTTCTGGCTTGCCCGCCGGATCACCGCACCACTGGCGCGCCTGGAACAGGCGGCCATGCACGTCGGCTTGGGAGAACGCCCCGCACTACTTCCCGAAACGGGGCCACGCGAACTCGCTACGCTGGCACGAGGTTTCAACGCCATGGCGCGTCAGGTGCGCGATTTGCTGACGGCGCGCACCACCCTTCTGGCGGGGGTCTCGCACGATCTGCGTACACCCTTGGCGCGCATGCGTTTGGCTCTCGAAATGCTAAAGTCCGATCCAGTACCGGCGCTGATCGCGCAACTGGAAAATGACATCGAGGAAATGAACGGCCTGATCGCCACCTTGCTCGACCTGGCACGCGGTCTCGAACGCGAATCGCCGATCGATCTAGATGTTGCGGAGTTGCTCGGTAAACTGGCCGCGGATACTTCGACAATGAAACGCATCATTGCGGTTCATTGTCCGCCTTGTCGACGCGAAGTCCCGCCCCGTGCCTTGCGTCGTGCCATCGATAACCTGCTGCAAAACGCGTTGCGCTACGCGCCCCATGGCACAATCGAACTCGTCTGCGAAGCGACAGCGGAGCATTGCCGCATCGGCGTGCTCGATCGCGGCCCGGGCATTCCTCCCGACCTCATTGCGGCGATGTTCGAACCTTTCCAGCGCCTCGACGACTCGCGCTGCCCGCAAACTGGCGGTGCCGGACTTGGGCTGGCGATCGTGCGCGAACTGGCACGCGCCAATAGTTGGCAGGTAAAGCTGGAACCCCGCGCTGGCGGAGGGCTGGCCGCATGGATCGACCTGCACTGAAGGGATCGGCACAGTCATAACC
>JAABQX010000026.1:0-2542 GCA_011391215.1 Rhodocyclaceae bacterium | reverse complement strand
ACCGACTATTGGCGTTGGGACAGCTTGATTCGGTATCATCCTCCCCGACAAGAATAATCTGACGGAGGAATCCCCCCCCATGGCCAAGTTATTGACGGTTTCCCGGGCGGCGCATCTGATCGGCGTGACGCGCGCGGACATGCAGAAACACATCGCCAGTGGCGCCTTGCCCTCCCACGACGGCATGGTATCGACTGAAGACCTGCTGAAAGTATTTCCCACCGTGCAGCTGGAAGATTCCGGCGCCTTCGAGCGCATCACCAAGATTCGCGAGGAAGCCTTCGGCAGACGCATTCGCGAGCGTGTGCTGCCGAATCAGGAAGTGCTGGCGCAGCGCCTGGCGGCGCAGAGCGAGGAGTTGGAGGACGTCAGGCGCCATCTCGCGCATTATCACGATCTGATAGAAGCTTTGCGCGAACGGATTGAGGGTATGGCACACGCCTCGGCCTCCGAGCAGCTGGCCGACCTCGGCGAGTTTCTCGACAGCGGACTGGCGGGAGTGCTGGCCAGCGACGAACCATCCGACACACTGGCGATAATGAACGATATGCTTAGCGTCATGTCGGCGCATGTGACGGTGAAGCCTTCGGGCCACGAATTCTTTGTCGAGGGCAACGAAACGATCCTCAAGGCTTCGCTGCGCGCCGGCCTGGCGCCATCCTACGGCTGTGGCAACGGCAATTGCGGGTTGTGCAAGGCGCGCGTCGTCTCCGGGCAGTTGAAGCAGGTGCATCACACTGACTATCCCCTGTCGGCCAGCGAGCGCACCCAGGGCTATGCGTTGCTCTGCTCGCACACGGCGGTGTCAGACCTGGTGATCGAGATGCTGGAGGCCACCTCGCCTGCCGATATTCCCGAACAGGAGATCGTCGCCAAAGTGCGCAGCGTTACGCCGCTGTCGGCCGACATCATGATGCTGCATCTGCAGACACCGCGTACCAACAGATTGCGTTTCCTCGCCGGCCAGAGCCTGACGCTCAGCGTGACGGGCAGCATCGCCAATTTCCGTGGCGATTACCCGATCGCTTCCTGCCCCTGCGATGATCGCAACCTGCTGTTCCATATCCGCCGCAATGATGATGATGAATTCGCCCGCCGCGTGTTCGCCGGTGCGCTCCTGCCGAACCATGCGGTCAGCCTGTTCGGACCCTTCGGCGATTTCGTGCTGCGCAAGGATTCGACCAACGACATCAGCTTTGTTGTCTGCGATACGGGGTTTGCCCCGATCAAGAGCCTCATCGAACATGCCGTTGCCTCCGACATGCCGGGGACGCTGCGGCTGCTCTGGGCGGCGACGTGCGCCGACGGGCACTACCTCGAGAACCAGTGCCGTTCCTGGGCTGATGCGCTCGACACCTTCAGCTACGCCACTCTCGACGCAGCTGACCCGCAGGCTGCCGGCATGGCTGCCGCGCAACACCTGTTGGCCGAAGGCGATTTCGTGTCACGCGATATCTATGTGGTCGGCCCGGCCGCCTTCGTTTCCGCGCTGCAAGGCGCGCTCATTGGCGCCGGCCTGCCGGCGCAGCAATTGATTGTCGAGGTGATTTGATGCGGCCCGCTCAACTGGCTTTTATCCTCGACCGAGAATTTCTCAGCACCGCCGCCGGCCATCACACTCCCGTGATGTTGTGGGGGCCGCCCGGCGTCGGCAAGTCGCAGATCGTCGCCCAGGTGGCCGCGCGCCACGGCGTACCGGTGGTCGATATCCGTCTTTCGCAGATGGAACCTTCCGACCTGCGCGGCATTCCCTTCCGCGTCGGCGATACCGTGCAGTGGGCGGTGCCGTCCATGTTGCCCGATGCCAATCGTCACTGGCCCTCCGGCATCCTGTTCCTCGACGAGATCACCTCCGCGCCGCCGGCCGTGTCGGCCGCCGCCTACCAGTTGATTCTCGACCGCAAGCTGGGCGACTACCGCGTGCCGCCCGGCTGGGCGATCTTCGCCGCCGGCAACCGTCAGGGCGATCGGGGCGTTACCTATGCGATGCCGGCGCCGCTGGCCAACCGCTTCTCGCACTTCACGGTGGATGTGAACCTCGACGACTGGGCGCACTGGGCCTATCAGAACGGTATCGACGAACGCATCATCGCCTTCCTGCGCTTCAAGCCCGAGCTGATTTTTGACTTTGATCCGGCGAAGAATGCCGGCGGCGAGATGGCCTTCCCCAGCCCGCGTTCGTGGGAGTTCGCCCACCGTGCGCTGCAAAAATTTGGCGATCATCCCGAGTTGCTGGCAGGCGCCCTGACCGCCTGCGTCGGCCAGGCGGCCGGCATCGAATGCGCCGCCTTCGTCGATAGCCTCGATCGCCTGCCCGATCTCGATGCCATTTGCGCGGGACAGGAAGTGGCCGTGCCGACCGAGATCGACCTGCAATACGCCGTCGCCGCCGCACTCGCCGGTCGCGCACTTCGGGCGAAAAGCACGCCGGAAGCCAAGGCCGTCTGGGGCAACATCCTCGACTACGCGCAACGTTTCCCGCAACGCGAAATGGGCGTGATGCTCATCTCCGACATGCACCGCGGCATTGGCCAGGCGCTGT